>NZ_JACMNS010000142.1 GCF_014378415.1 Aquabacterium sp. | reverse complement strand
GTGGTGGTGGCCGTGCGGCTCCTCGCAACAACCGTTCACCGCGCGCTGGAGACTCACGGGGCAATGGCGACAAGCGTGGTGGTGGGGGGGGGGGGAAACGCGGGGGGGCGGCGGCGGCACCGGATCGAACGCGCTGATCCAGAGACGCATCCTGTTTGGACAATAAAAAACCCAGCAATGCCGGGTTTTTTATTGAGCGCAACCTCTTTGGAAGCTGCGCCAACGCTCGATGCGAATTACTTCGAGGCTGCTGCCGAAGCGGCTTCAGCCTTGTGAGCTGCCTTCTTGGCGTGGTGCTTGTGCTTCTTGGCAGGCTTGGAAGCCACGGCCGAAGCTTCAGGAGCGGCAGCAGGAGCAGCGTCAGCGGCGAAAGCGCCAACAGCGAACATCGAAGCGATCAAAGCGGCGATCAGTTTTTTCATGGAAAAACTCCAAAGGATTTGAATAAGGTTAGTGTTCAGATTCAAGTGACCCCGAATCTGTAGATGCTCAACGCGGGCCGAAATACACCGGTTGACAGACCGTGCATGAATTTTCGAAATTTCTTTCGAACCCGCTTCATTCAAAGCGCTGTTCACGCAACCATTTGGTGGCCACCCATTTCTCGCCCGCCAACACCGGAGCGCCACCATGCAGCGTTTGCGTCATCGGGTGCGGCAAGGCGTAGCTGAAGAACACCGCATTGCCCGCCACCGCGCTGACCTGAAAACCCACGTCCGGAAATATGGTAGCGCCGCCTGAGGCAGGGGTATTGAGGTAGGTCACCAAGGTGGCCAAGCGCTGCCCCCCCCGGCGCAAAACAGCCGGGGTCCCAGGCTGGCTGGGATCGAAATAGTCGTAATGCGGCTTGTACTCGGCACCAGGGCCGTAACGCAAAATCTGCAGCCCCTCACCGCGCTCCACAGGCCAGTTCAACAAAGCCGCCATGCGCGCCTCGACACGCGCGCACAGCTCGTTCTCTGCCCGCGCGAAGAACATGCCCTGGCTGGTGCGTGCCACGTTGACTTCACTGCCCCCGGTGGCGTTGATCACCGTCTCTGAGCGAGCCAGCCGCGGTTGCGCCAACTCAATCATCTCGTGGCACTCCTGGGCCGACAGCAGCCCCCCCAGCACCAACACTCGGGGCCGCGCCATGCTGGCCAGCACGCTCACCTCGCGGTCATGGGCCCACACGGTGGTGCCCCCAGCGCTCATCACTACCTCGGGAAAAGGGCGGCTGGCCTCGATCATGGGCAAGGCTTGATCCTTCAGCGTGTTTTCAAGCGCCGCCAGCGCGGTGTCTTCGCTCCAACCACTGGCCTGCATGGCACTGATCACCGAATCGGCACTGTGCCCGGCCGTGGCCTGGTCAATGATCCATTGGCGCAATTCGGGTGTGATGACCTGCTCTGGCATGTCGCCCTCTCTGATCAGTCAAGATTCCAATCGGCGCCTGAATACCAGGCGATCGGGCTCGGAGGCATCCTCCGCGTAGGCGTAGCCCTCGGCGGCAAAAACGCGCAAATCCTTCAGGGATTTGGCCCTGTGGACGATGGCATGGCGGGCCATCAAGCCGCGCGCGCGCTTAGCGTGAAAGCTGATGACCTTCCAGTTGCCTGACTTCCAATCCTCAAATACGCATTCCACCACGCGCCCGGTGAGCGCCTTGCGCTTGACGGCCTTGAAATACTCTTGCGATGCCAAGTTGATGATGAGCTTGTCGGGCTGTTGTGCCAAGCGGTCGTTCAAATGCAGGGCCAGGGTGTCACCCCACCAGGCGTACAAATCCTTGCCGCGTGAGTTGGCCAGTTTCGTGCTCATTTCCAGCCGGTATGGCTGCATCCAATCCAAGGGGCGAAGCACCCCGTACAGGCCACTCAACATGGCCACATGGTCTTGCGCCCAATCCAGGTCAGCCTGCTTGAGGCTGGCGGCATCCAACCCGCCATAGACATCGCCATTGAATGCCAGGATCGCCTGCTTGCTGTTCTTGGCGGTGAACTTAGGGCGCCAGGCCCCAAAGCGCGCCACATTGAGTGTGGACAAGGCATCGCTCAAATCCATGAGCGATGCGATTTGCACGGGCGTGTAGGGCCGCAGCACCTCAATCAACTGCGCGGCCTCATTGGCGAACACCGGCAAGGTGTGTTGGTCGGTGGTGGGGGCGGTCTCGAAATCGAGGCTTTTGGCGGGGGACAGCAGGATCAGCATGTTGGTGTGTTTGGCGGGCATGAAACCCATGACTCAGGGCATGATAAAGCGACTGCGCGCACCGGCGCCCTAGAATAAGGGCACCTCGTCCCCACATTGAGTCCATGGCCTTTTACAGCATCAAGGACAAGCGTCCGCAAACCCACCCTTCCGCCTACGTTGCCGAATCGGCCGACGTGATCGGCGAGGTGCACCTGGCCGAGGGCAGCAGCGTGTGGTCCCAGGCCACTTTGCGGGGCGACAACGAGCCGATCCGCATCGGCGCGCGATCGAACGTCCAGGAGTCATCGGTCCTGCACACCGACATCGGCTTTGCGTTGACCGTTGGCACCGACGTGACGATCGGCCACCAGGTGATGCTGCACGGCTGCACCATCGGCGATGGCGCCCTGATCGGCATCCAGGCCGTGGTGCTCAATGGCGCGGTCATTGGCAAGCGGTGCCTGGTGGGTGCCGGTGCCCTGGTCACCGAAGGCAAGGTTTTTGACACCGAAGGCATGCTGATCCTGGGCAGCCCCGCCAAGGTCGTGCGCCCCCTGACCGAGATGGAACTCGCCCGCATGAGCATTGGCACCGCCATGTATGTGCAAAAAGCGGGTGAGTTCAAGACAGATCTGGTGCGCATTGACGCCACCCAAGAATGAACGAGATGACGACGGAACTGCACAAATTTTTGTTCGATGGCTTGCCCGTGCGCGGCATGCTGGTTCGCCTGACTGATGCCTGGCAGGAAGTGCTGCGCCGCCGCGATCCCAGCGAAACCTTTGAAGAACCCGTGCGCCAGTTGCTGGGCGAGATGGCGGCTGCCGGCGTGCTCATGCAGGCCAACATCAAGTTCAACGGTGCCGTGGTTCTGCAGATTTTTGGCGATGGCCCGGTGAAGGTGGCCGTGGCCGAGGTGCAACCCGACCTGGGCTTTCGCACCACGGCCAAGGTGGTGGGCGAGTTGCCATCGACCGACTCGGGACACCTGCCTTTGGACGTGATGGTCAACGTGGGTGGCGAGGGCCGCTGCGCCATCACGCTCGACCCGCAAAACCGCATGCCCGGCCAGCAGCCTTACCAAGGCGTGGTGCCCTTGCATGGCGACCAGCGCGAGCCTTTGCTGCAATTGAGCGAAGTGCTGGAGCACTACATGCTGCAGTCCGAGCAACTGGACACCAAGCTGATCCTGGCCGCCAATGACGACATTGCGGCGGGCCTGTTGATTCAACGACTGCCCATGCAAGGCGCTGGCAACCTGGCCGGTGGTCAACCACGCCTGGACGAAGACGAGATTGGCCTGAACGAGGCCTACAACCGCATCGCCCACCTGGCGGCCACCCTGACGCGTGAAGAACTGCTCACCCTGGACGCCGACACCATCTTGCGCCGGCTGTTCTGGGAAGAAGACGTGATCCGTTTCGACCCGATGAAGGGCCTGGAAGGACCTCACTTTGCCTGTACTTGCTCACGCGAGCGGGTGTCCGGCATGTTGCGCAACCTGGGCCGCGAAGAGGTTGAAAGCATCCTGACCGAGCAAGCTCAGATCGACGTGGGTTGCGAGTTCTGCGGCGAGCATTACCGGTTTGATGCCGTGGATGCTGCCGAGCTGTTCACCGAAACGACCGACCATCCGCCGGGCTCCAGCAGCTTGCAATGATGCGCGGCGTCAGGCTCGGGGCAGCCAATGCTGCTTTTCGCAGTCGCCGTCATCGCATTTCTCGCACACCCAGCGCCACCGGGGGCGGCCAGCATTGTCTTGGGCCCGCTGGGCGGCTGACAGCGATTGCCTGACCGCGAGCAAGGCCTGCCCCAGGCGATGGGCGCCCTGCCCCGCCACCACGGAAAACGATAGCCTCGCGCTCACCAGGTGCTGCCGAATCAGGCTGTCCACCGGCTCACGGACATGGGCACCGTCGCGCTGCAAGCCGTCGGCCTGCCAGGGCAGGTCCAGGGCGGTCAGCAAAGTCAGGTCGGCAAAGGCGTGGTCGATCAGCGCTTGCGCATACAGGCTTTGGTCATTGAACAAATGATCGCTGTAGACCGCCGTCATCAAGGCAGTCGTGTCGGCCACCACCACGTCGTGCACCTGCGCTGCCTGAGCCACGCGCAAGGTCTGCGCCTGAGCGATGCCGATCTGCTCGTGAGGATAAGGTGTGCGGCCACGTTCATCGCAAAATTCGCGCAAGACCTCGGGCACCATGAGCGCGTTCACGCCCTCGACCTGCAAGGCCTGGGTTAGGCCTGAAGCCAGGGTGGTTTTGCCCGTGCTTTCCGCCCCGACGATGGCAATGATGATGCATTGATCAGCCACGCTGAGGCTCGAGCGCAGCGTGGCGCCGCCATTGCTGCCAGCCCGCCACCGAAAGCACCGCGAACAGCCCATACAGGATGACCGTGAGCCACAAGCCCTTGTGGCCGAACAGGATCATGCTCACGATGTTGACCACCAGCCAGGTCGACCAGTTCTCGATGTACTTGCGGCCCAGCAACCACTGGCCCAGCAGGCTGGCGGCCGTGGGCAAGGCGTCCAGGTAAGGCACGTCGGAGTCGGTGGCGTGGTCGAGCAGCAAACCCAACAGTGGCCACATCAGCAAAGTGGCGCCCAGCGCCCACTGGCGGCCACGGCGGCCCAAGACTTGGGGCCTCAAGGACGCGTTGGATTGATCACGCCCCCACACCCACTGCCACCAGCCCCAGCACGACAAGACCACGAAAACCAGTTGCAAGGTGGCCTCGCCATACAGCTTGCTGCGCGCAAACAGCACGCCGTACAGCAAGGAGCTGACGATGGCCAAGGGCCACCCCCAGGGATTGACGCGCAGATTGAACAACACCATGCCCACTGACAGCACAAAGGCCCAGACCTCCAGCTGCGAGACGGGCACACCCCAGGCGGTGAACAGTGGCGCTAACCACGGATCAGCCCAGGCAAACAGGTCGGACAGCGGTGCGTTGTTGAGCATCAAGGCGTGGCAGCGGAGGCCTCGCCAGCGGTGGCTGATGCTGGCGGCTGCTTGGTGGTGGTCAGCTGCACGAAAATCTCGTCAGGCTTGATCATGCCGAGTTCGGTGCGGGCCTTTTCTTCGACCATTTCCAGGCCTTCCTGCAGGTCTCGAACCTCGGCCACCAGTTGCTCGTTGACGGCTTGGACCTGGTCATTGAGCTTTTGCTGATGCTGCACCTGGGCCCGCAAGGACATGACGCGCGGCACGCCACCCTTGCCGAACCAGAGTTCGGCATGCACCACGGCCAATAAGGCCAGGAGGACGATGGTAGCGACGCGCATGAAAAAAGATTATCAATCAGGATCGAATGCAAAACGAGGCCCTGAGGCCTCGTTTTCTTGAATCAGCGCAGGTTGTAGAAAGCGCTGCGGCCGGGATACACGGCCACGCCGCCCAGATCTTCTTCAATGCGAAGCAACTGGTTGTACTTGCTCATGCGGTCTGATCGGCTCATTGAACCGGTCTTGATCTGGCCCGCGTTCAAGCCCACCGCGATGTCGGCGATGGTGTTGTCTTCGGTTTCGCCCGAGCGGTGGCTGATGACGGCGGTGTAGCCGGCGCGCTTGGCCATCTCGATGGCGGCAAACGTTTCGGTCAGCGTGCCGATCTGGTTGATCTTGATCAGGATCGAGTTGGCGATGCCCTTGTCGATGCCTTCTTTCAGGATCTTGGTGTTGGTGACGAACAGGTCGTCGCCCACCAGCTGAACCTTTTTGCCCAGCACTTCGGTCAGGTGTTTCCAGCCAGCCCAGTCGCCTTCGGCCATCGCATCTTCAATGCTGATGATGGGGTACTTGTCGACCCAGGTAGCCAGCATGCTGGTCCACTCTTCGGCGCTCAGGCTCAGGCCTTCGCCTTCAAGGTGGTACTTGCCGTCTTTGTAGAACTCGCTGCCAGCGCAGTCCAGGCCCAGGGCGATCTGCTCACCGGCGATGAAACCGGCCTTGTCGATGGCTTCCAGGATCAACTGGATGGCCGCTTCGTGGCTGGCCACGTTGGGGGCGAAACCGCCCTCGTCGCCCACGGCCGTGCTCATGCCCTTGTCGTTGATGATCTTCTTCAACGCGTGGAAAACTTCGGCGCCGTAGCGAATGGCTTCCTTGAAGGTGGGCGCGCCCACCGGCAGGATCATGAATTCCTGGATGTCCAGGTTGTTGTTGGCGTGCGCGCCGCCATTGATGACGTTCATCATCGGCACGGGCAGTTGCACTGCGCCCATGCCGCCGAAGTAGCGGTACAGGGGCAGGCCGGATTCTTCAGCGGCGGCACGGGCCACGGCCATCGAGACGGCCAGCATGGCATTGGCGCCCAAGCGGCCCTTGTTCTCGGTGCCGTCGAGGTCGATCAGGGTCTGGTCCAGGAAGGCTTGCTCGGAAGCATCCAGGCCCAGCACGGATTCGGCGATCTCGGTGTTGATGTGTTCAACGGCCTTGAGCACGCCCTTGCCCAGGTAACGGGACTTGTCGCCATCGCGCAGCTCAATGGCTTCACGCGAGCCGGTCGATGCGCCCGAAGGCACGGAGGCACGGCCCATGACGCCGCTTTCCAGCAGCACGTCGCATTCGACGGTGGGGTTTCCTCGGCTGTCGATGATTTCGCGGCCGATGATGTCAACGATGGCACTCATCCAGTGATCCTCAAAGCGTTTTGATGTTGAAAATTAATTGAAATCGTTTTCCAAGAAGCCGTTCTTCTTGGTGATGCGGTCCAGCTCGACCAAGGTGGCGAGCAATGCCTTCATGTGCTTGAGCGGTACGGCGTTGGGGCCGTCGCTCATGGCATTGGCGGGATCAGGGTGGGTCTCCATAAACAAACCGGAGATGCCCACCGCCACGGCCGCGCGCGCCAACACGGGAACGAATTCACGTTGACCACCCGAGCTGGTGCCCTGCCCGCCCGGCAACTGCACGGAGTGGGTAGCGTCGAAGACGATCGGGGCATTGGTCTCGCGCATGATGGCCAGCGAACGCATGTCGGACACGAGGTTGTTGTAGCCGAAGCTGACACCGCGCTCGCAGGCCATGAACACGTCGTCGGGCAGGCCTTTTTCGCGCGCAGCGGCACGGGCCTTGTCGATGACGTTTTTCATGTCGCCAGGGGCCAGAAATTGACCCTTCTTGATGTTGGCGGGCTTGCCGCTCTGGGCCACGGCACGGATGAAGTCCGTCTGGCGGCTCAAAAACGCGGGCGTCTGCAGCACATCAACAATGGAGGCCACCAAAGGCACTTCGGCCTCGGTGTGCACGTCGGTCAGGATGGGCACATTCAGTTCGCGCTTGACCTTGGCCAGGATCTCCAGGCCCTTTTCCATGCCCGGGCCACGGAAGGACGTGCCCGACGAACGGTTGGCCTTGTCGTAGCTGGACTTGAAGATGAAGGGCACGCCCAGCTCAAGGCAGATTTCCTTGAGGGTGCCGGCCGTGTCCATCTGAAGCTGCTCGGACTCGACCACGCAGGGGCCGGCGATCAGGAAGAAGGGCTGGTCCAGGCCAACGTCGAATCCGCAGAGCTTCATGCTGTGCCTTTCTGGGCTTGATGGTGTTCGAGCGCGGCCTTGATGTAGCCGATGAACAGCGGGTGGCCGTCCCACGGGGTCGACTTGAACTCGGGGTGGAACTGCACGCCCACGTACCAAGGGTGAACCGACTTGGGCAGCTCGACCATCTCGGTCAGCTTTTCACGCTGGGTGATGGCGGAGATGATCAGACCGGCCTCTTGCAGGCGATCAAGGTAGCGCTCGTTCGCTTCGTAACGGTGGCGATGGCGCTCGATCACGACCGGGCCATAGACCTCGTAAGCGATCGTGCCGGGCTTGACGTCCGAGCTTTGCGCGCCCAGGCGCATGGTGCCGCCCAGGTCGGACGAGGCATCGCGCTTTTGCACGGTGCCATCGGCATCCAGCCATTCATCGATCAGGGCAATGACGGGGTGCGGGCTGGCAGGGTCGAACTCGGTGCTGTTGGCGTCAGGCAGGCCGGCCTTGTGGCGCGCGTATTCGATCGTGGCCACTTGCATGCCCAGGCAGATGCCCAGGTAAGGGATGCCATGCTCACGGGCGTATTGCGCCGCGACGATCTTGCCTTCGACGCCGCGCTTGCCGAAGCCGCCAGGCACCAGGATGGCGTCGTACTTGGCCAGGGTGCCCGCCGTTTCGGGCGTGAGGGTTTCGGAGTCAACATACTCGATGTTGACGCGGACATGGTTGTGGATGCCGGCGTGGCGCAGCGCCTCGTTGAGCGACTTGTACGAGTCCGACAGGTCGGTGTACTTGCCGCACATGGCGATGGTGATGGCGCTCTTGGGATGCTCGACCTCGTAGACC
>NZ_JACMNS010000141.1 GCF_014378415.1 Aquabacterium sp. | reverse complement strand
GATTGTGCCATAGCCAATATTTCACTCAAGCCATCCGCTCAAAGACATCGAAACACGTTGCGACATGTTGCTCGGGAACGACAAGATCGGCCAATTACAATCCCGAAGTTACCTTCCGCCTGGATAAACGCCTCGCATGACCCAATTCGCCAAGGAAACCCTGCCCATCAGCCTCGAAGAGGAGATGAGGCGTTCGTACCTCGATTACGCGATGAGCGTGATCGTAGGCCGCGCCCTGCCCGACGCGCGCGATGGCCTCAAGCCTGTGCACCGTCGCGTCTTGTTCGCAATGCACGAGCTCAACAACGACTGGAACCGACCGTATAAAAAGTCCGCCCGCATCGTGGGCGACGTGATCGGCAAGTACCACCCCCACGGCGACAGTGCGGTGTACGACACCATCGTGCGCATGGCGCAAGATTTTTCGCTGCGCCACATGCTGGTCGATGGTCAGGGCAACTTCGGCTCGGTTGACGGCGACAACGCCGCCGCCATGCGGTACACCGAAATCCGCCTGTCCAAGATCGCGCACGAATTGCTGGCCGACCTGGACAAGGAAACGGTTGATTTCGGGCCCAACTACGACGGCTCTGAAAAAGAACCGCTGGTGATGCCCACCCGCGTGCCCAACCTGCTGGTCAACGGCTCGTCGGGCATTGCCGTGGGCATGGCCACCAACATCCCGCCGCACAACCTCAACGAGGTCGTGGACGCCTGCCTTCACTTGCTGAAGAACCCGGCCGCCACCATCGACGAGTTGATGGAGATCATCCCGGCGCCCGACTTCCCGACCGCCGGCATCATCTATGGCCTGAGCGGTGTGCGCGATGGTTACCGCACCGGCCGTGGCCGCGTGGTGATGCGCGCCAAGGTCCACTTCGAAGACATCGACAAGGGCAACCGCCAATCGATCATCGTTGACGAGATCCCCTATCAGGTCAACAAGAAGAGCCTGCTGGAGCGCATCGCCGAGCTGGTCAACGAGAAGAAGATCGAAGGCATCAGCCACATCCAGGACGAGTCCGACAAGTCGGGCATGCGGGTGGTGATTGACTTGAAGCGTGGCGAAGTGCCTGAAGTGGTGCTGAACAACCTGTACAAGCAGACGCAGCTGCAGGACACCTTCGGCATCAACATGGTCGCCCTGATCGATGGGCAGCCCAAGCTGTGCAACCTGAAAGATTTGCTCGCGATCTTCCTGGAGCACCGCCGCGAAGTCGTCACGCGCCGCACGGTGTTCGAGCTGCGCAAGGCGCGCGAACGCGGCCATGTGCTCGAAGGCCTGGCCGTGGCGCTGGCCAACATCGACGAATTCATCGAGACCATCAAGACCTCGCCGACGCCCCCCGTGGCCAAGGCCGCGCTGATGAGCAAGAGCTGGGATTCGTCGATGGTGCGCGACATGCTGTCGCGCGCCGAAGGCAACACGCCGGGTGGCCGCGAAGCTTTCCGGCCCGAAGGTTTGCTGGCGCACTACGGCATGCAGACGGATGGCTTGTACCGTCTGTCCGACGACCAGGCCGGCGAGATTTTGCAAATGCGCCTGCAACGCCTGACAGGTCTGGAACAAGACAAGATCATCGGCGAGTACAAAGAGGTCATGGCGCAAATTGCCGACCTGTTGGACATCCTGGCCAAGCCCGAGCGCGTGACCTTCATCATCTCGGAAGAGCTGACCCTGGTGCGCCAGGAGTTCGGCCAGACCAAGGTGGGCGCGCGCCGCAGCGTGATCGAGCACAACGCGCAAGAGCTGGGCACCGAAGACCTGATCACCCCGACCGACATGGTGGTGACGCTCTCGCACACCGGCTACATCAAGAGCCAGCCCTTGGCCGAGTACCGCGCACAGAAACGTGGCGGTCGCGGCAAGCAGGCCACCACCACCAAGGACGACGACTGGATCGACCAGCTCTTCATCGCCAACACGCACGACTACATGCTGTGCTTCAGCAACCGTGGCCGCGTGTACTGGTTGAAGGTCTGGGAAGTGCCCAGCGGTTCGCGCAACTCGCGTGGCCGCCCCATCGTCAACATGTTCCCGCTGCAACCCGAAGAGAAGATCAATGTGGTGCTGCCGCTGACCGGCGAGTTCCGCAGCTTCCCTGAGGATCATTTCGTGTTCATGTCCACGCGTTTGGGCACGGTCAAGAAGACGGCGCTGACCGAGTTCAGCAACCCGCGCAAGGCCGGCATCATCTCGGTCGACCTGGACGAGGGCGACATCCTGGTGGGCGCCGCCCTGACCGATGGCAAGCACGACGTGATGCTGTTCAGCGATGGCGGCAAGGCCGTGCGCTTTGACGAAGACGACGTGCGCCCGATGGGCCGCAACGCCCGCGGCGTGCGCGGCATGATGCTCGAAGAAGGCCAGAGCGTGATCGCCATGCTGGTGGCCGAAGACGAGACGCAAAGCGTCTTGACCGCCTCCGAGAACGGTTATGGCAAACGCACCAGCATCGTCGAGTACACACGCCATGGTCGGGGCACGAAGGGCATGATCGCCATCCAGCAAACCGAGCGCAATGGCAAGGTGGTCGCGGCCACCCTGGTGCGCCCAGAAGACGAGATCATGCTGATCACGGACAAGGGCGTTTTGGTGCGCACGCGTGTTTCCGAGATTCGCGAACTGGGCCGCGCCACGCAAGGCGTGACCCTGATCGCGCTAGACGAAGGCGCCAAGCTGATCGGCTTGCAACGCATTGTCGAAAATGACGCCCAGGCCGATGTGGTCGAAGGCGGTGAAGACGAGACTCCGGACACCGCCGCCCCCGAAGGCGATGGGTCTGCCCAATGATCCTGCAGCTTGACTGCCCCGAAATCAAAGGTATAACGATGAAATTCACCCAACTGGCTCTGGCAACCGCACTGACCACCTCCCTGCTGGCCCTGCCGCTGTCGGCTTCGGCTCAAAGCAAGAAGGAGTTGGTTCAAAAGCTGATGGTCACGCAACAGCCTTTGATCGATAACGCTGCGCAAAACCTGGCCGAGCAACCGGCACGCCAGCTGGTCGGTGGCGCCAAGCAAGTCTTGTCGCAAGCCGTGCCGCCTGAAAAGCGCGAGGCCACGGCCAAGCAGGTCGATGTCGAAATCAAGAAGTACCTGGACGGTGCCGTACCCCTGTTCAGGGCCAGCGCCAACAAGCTGAGTGCCTCGTCCGTGGCGCCCGCCCTGGAAGAAAAGTTCAGCGAAGACGAACTGAAGCAACTGATCACGATCCTGGAATCGCCCGTGCTCAAGAAGTACCAGGCCGCCCTGCCTGACTTGATCGGCAGCAGCTTCCTGGAAAAGGTTGTGCTGGACGTGCGCCCACAGCTTGATCCCAAGCTGCAATCCGCGCAAAACAACCTGCGCGCCATCCTGGACACGGCTTCTGGCGGCAAGCTGAGCGGCCAGGCCCCCGCAGCAGCACCAGCCAAGGCGGCCACCAAGCCTGCCCCGAAGCCCGCCGCCAGCAAGTAAGAAGAAGGACGCCGACCAGGCGTTGACCGAGATGACCCGACCTTTCAATTTTTCCGCCGGTCCGGCGGCGCTGCCTGAAGAAGTCTTGCAACAGGCCGCCAGCGAGATGCTGGACTGGCATGGGTCGGGCATGAGCGTGATGGAGATGAGCCACCGGGGCAAGGAGTTCATCTCCATTGCCCAGCAGGCCGAAAGTGACCTGCGCGAGATCCTGGCCATCCCCGCGAACTACAAAGTGCTGTTCATGCAAGGCGGGGCGATCGCCGAGAACGCCATCCTGCCGATGAACCTGTCATCGCGGGGTGGGCACATGGACTACGTGGTCACCGGCTCCTGGTCGCTCAAGTCGCAAAAGGAAGCCCTCAAGTACGGACTGGTGAACGTCATCGCCAGCAACGAGGCCGATGGTCACACCACCGTGCCCGATCCGGCCTCGTGGCAATTCAGCCGCAACGCCGCCTACGTGCATGTGTGCAGTAACGAGACCATCAACGGCATTGAGCTGCACGAGCTGCCTGATTTGAAAGCGCTGGGCTGCGATGCGCCGCTCGTGATCGACTGCTCATCGCACATTGCCTCGCGCCCGATTGACTGGTCACGCGTGGGCCTGGCTTACGCCGGCGCCCAAAAGAACATCGGGCCGGCCGGCCTGACCCTGGTCATCGTGCGCGAAGACCTGCTGGGCCACGCCCTGCCGATCACGCCTTCGGCCTTTGATTACAAGATCGTGGCCGACCACGATTCGATGTACAACACCCCACCCACCTATGCCATCTACCTGGCCGGGCTGGTGTTCCAGTGGATCAAACGCCAACGCGAGGCCACAGCCCAAGGCGATCTGCAAGGCCTGGCCGCCATTGAGGCCCGCAACATTGCCAAGGCCGATCGCCTGTATGGCTACCTTGATGCGTCCGGCTTTTACAGCACGCACGTGGCGCACAACGCTCGCTCGCGCATGAACGCGCCGTTCTTCCTGCCATCTGATGCACTTTACGAGCCATTCCTGGCCGGTGCCAAGGCACAGGGCTTGCTGCAGCTCAAGGGGCACAAAAGCGTTGGCGGTCTGCGTGCCTCGATCTACAACGCACTGCCTTTGGCCGGCGTTGATGCCCTGGTCTCGTACCTGAAAGATTTTGCACAGCGCCATGGCTGATCACCCAAGCCCCGATCAACGCCCGGTTGAAGCGCAACTGGGCGACTTGCGCACGCGCATCGACGCGGTCGATCAGCAGCTGCTGCAGTTGCTCAACCAGCGCGCGCAACTGGCCCAGGCCGTGGGCGAGGTCAAGAAGATTGACAGCTCGCCGGTGTTCCGCCCGGACCGCGAAGCGCAGGTCATCGACAAGATCAAGCACCTGAACCCCGGCCCGATCCATGCCGACAGCATCGCGCCCATCTGGCGCGAGATCATGTCGGCTTGCCGCTCGCTGGAAGCCAAGTTGAAAGTAGCCTTCCTGGGCCCCATCGGCACCTTCAGCGAACAGGCCGCGCTGGACTACTTTGGCTCGTCCATAGACTCGTTGCCCTGCCCGTCCATCGACGAAGTGTTCCGCGCCACGGTGGCCGGATCGGCCGATTTTGGCGTGGTGCCCGTTGAAAACTCCACCGAAGGCGTCGTGGCCCGCTCGCTGGACCTGCTGCTGCAATCACCCGTGTCCATCATTGGCGAGACCAGCCTCCTGGTCAGCCACAACCTGCTGCGCAAAGAGCCTTCGCGCCCAGGCATCACCGTGGTGTGCGCCCATCCGCAAGCACTGGCCCAATGCCAAGGTTGGCTGAGCCAGAACCTGCCCGATGCCGAGCGCCGCCCCGTGTCCAGCAACGCCGAAGGTGCGCGCCTGGCGGGCCAAGACGCCAGCATCGCCGCCCTGGCCAGCCTGCGTGCCGCGTCGGCCTACGGCCTGCACGTGCTGCAGGCCGGCGTGCAGGACGATGCCCACAACCGCACCCGCTTCGTCATCGTTTCCCTGTCAGAGTTGATCGCCCCCACCGCCCCCACGGGCCATGACTGCACCAGCCTGATCGTGTCGGTGGACAACCGACCCGGCGCCGTGCATGACATGCTGGTGCCTTTGAAGCACCATGGCGTGTCGATGACCCGCTTCGAATCCCGCCCGGCCCGCTCGGGGCAGTGGGAGTATGTTTTCTACATGGACTTGGCTGGCCACCCGGCCCAAGACAATGTCGCTGCGGCGATGAGCGAATTGCGTGCGCAATGTTCGTTCTTCAAGGTGCTGGGCACCTACCCGCTCGACGTGCACTGAGACCATTGCAATGTTCAATCAACTGGGACTGATCGGATGCGGCCTGATGGGCGGTTCGTTCGCGCTCGCCTTGAAAAAGGCGGGCCTGGTAAAGCGCGTGGTCGGCTACAGCAAATCGCCTTCCACGGTGGAGAAAGCCCGCCGCCTGGGCGTGATCGACGTCTCGGCTGAATCGGCCTTGCTGGCCGTGGCCGGCTCCGACATCGTGCTGATCGCGGTGCCCGTGGCAGCCAGCGAAAGCACCTTCAAAGCCATTCGCCACCTGGTCGACCCCGGTGTGCTGTTCATGGACGTGGGCAGCACCAAGCGCGATGTGGTCGATGCGGCCCGCCGCGTGCTCAAAGAACGCCTGCCCTCGTTCGTGCCCGCGCACCCGATCGCTGGCCGTGAAGTGGCCGGCATCGAGCACTCTGACGCCGCGCTGTACCAGGGACGCAAAGTCATCCTGACACCGTTGGTGCAGACCGACCCCATCCTGGTCCAAAAAGCCACCGATGTTTGGTCGGCCATTGGCTGCCAGGTGCTCAAGATGTCGCCAGAGAACCATGACGCCGCGTTTGCCGCCGTCAGCCACTTGCCGCACCTGCTGGCCTTTGCCTACATGAACGCCATGGCCGAGCAGCCTTCTGGCCGCGAGTTTTTATCGCTGGCCGGCCCGGGCTTTCGAGACTTCACCCGCATCGCCGCCAGCGACCCCACCATCTGGCGCGACATCCTGTTGTCCAACCGCGAAGAAGTGCTCCGCCAATCGATGGCTTTCCGCGCTGCGCTGGACGCCATGGAGCACGAGATGCGCAACTGGAACGGCTCCGCGCTGGAAGGCCAGATCCAATCGGCCTCCGACGCCCGCAGCCAGTGGACCCTGCAAAGCTCGCCCGGCCGAAGCGGCCCGCAGACGCAACGTTGATGAGCGCTCGCTGATTTTCCCCCCTCCATGTACACGACTGAATTCCTCGACCTTCCTCCCTTGCTGGGCATTGGTGGCGCGGTGCGCCTGCCCGGCTCCAAAAGCATCTCGAACCGGGTCCTGCTGCTGGCGGGCCTGAGCGAAGGCACCACGGTGGTCCACGATCTGCTGGCCTCCGACGACACCCGCGTCATGCTGGACGCCTTGCGCCTGCTGGGTTGCGATCTGGTGCAGTCCGGCGACACGGTGCGCATCACTGGCCTGGCCGGGCACTTGCCTGTATTGAACGCAGACCTGTTCATGGGCAACGCCGGCACCGCCATCCGTCCACTGACTGCGGTCCTGGCCCTGCTGTCGGCCGCCAATGGCGGCAGCTACACCCTCAGCGGCGTGCCCCGCATGCATGAACGCCCCATTGGCGACCTGGTCAACGCGCTGCGACCCTTGGGCTGTCACATCGAGTGCCTGGGCCAGGAAGGCTATCCCCCTCTTCGCGTAGCAGGCGGCCAATTGAACCTGGGCCAACCCATCCGCGTGCGTGGCGACGTGTCCAGCCAGTTCCTCACCGCCCTGCTGCTGGCCCTGCCGCTGGTGTCACAGCAACAGGCGCTGACCATCGAGGTTGAGGGCGAGCTCATCTCCAAGCCCTACATCGAGATCACGCTCAACCTGCTGGCGCGATTTGGCATCCAGGTACAACGCCAGGGCTGGGAACGCTTCGTCATCCCACAAGGCAGCCGCTACCAGTCGCCCGGCGAGATCCATGTCGAGGCCGATGCCTCCTCGGCGTCTTACTTCATCGCGGCAGGCGCTTTGGCGGCCACGGACCAGCCGCTGCGCATTGAAGGCGTGGGCGCGGACTCGATCCAAGGCGACATTCGCTTCGTCGAAGCCGCGCAGGCCATGGGCGCCCAGATCACCAGTGGCCCCAACTGGCTGGAAGTGGGCCGAGGCGCCTGGCCGCTCAAGGCCATCGACCTGGACTGCAACCACATCCCCGACGCGGCCATGACCCTGGCCGTGATGGCGCTGTACGCCCAAGGCACGACCCGGCTGCGCAACATCGCCAGTTGGCGCGTGAAAGAAACCGTCCGCATCTCGGCGATGGCGATCGGGCTGCGCAAGTTGGGCGCCACCGTGGTCGAAGGCGAAGACTTCATCGAAGTCACCCCACCGACCACTTGGCAGCACGCCAGCATCCACACTTACAACGACCACCGCATGGCGATGTGCTTTTCGCTGGCGGCGCTCAACCCGCTGGCCCCCAGCGCCACGCCCGGCCGGCCCATTTCCGTGCGGATCCAGGATCCGCGCTGCGTGGGCAAGACCTTCCCGGACTATTTCGAGACGCTCTTCCAGGTCGCAGAGACCCACCCTGCCTTGATTCCAGTCATCACCGTCGATGGCCCCACAGCCTCTGGCAAAGGCACCCTGGCCAGCAACTTGGCCGCCCGCCTGGGTTATCAGTTCCTGGACTCCGGATCGCTTTACCGCGTCACCGGCCTGGTGGTCACTGAAAAGGGCATCGACCCGGACGACCATGACGCCGTGACCAAGGTCGCGCGTCAGATCGGCACCCACCTGCCACTGCACTTTGAGGAGCACCAGGTGTGGCTGAACGGACGTGAAGTGAGTGAAGACTTGCGCCAGGAAGCAGCTGGGCAAATGGCTTCGCGCATTTCCGCGATCCCCGGCGTGCGTCAGGCGCTGGTCGATCTGCAGCTCAGCTTCAGGGGCCTGCCCGGTTTGGTGGCCGATGGCCGCGACATGGGCACGGTGATCTTCCCAGACGCCGCGCTCAAGGTGTTTTTGACGGCCAGCGTCGTCGAGAGGGCCGAGCGCCGGCATAAGCAATTGATTTCAAAGGGGTTTTCTGCTAACCTTGAAGAGATATGCGCAGACTTGGAGTCGCGCGACCTGCGGGATCGTACCCGCGCGGTCTCGCCCTTGAAGCCTGCACCAGATGCCCGAAAACTCGACAACTCCGCACTGACCAGCGACCAATCGGCCGAAACAGTGTTGGGATGGTGGGTCGAAGGGTGGCCTCACGCCAACGTCAATGTTGTCAATGACGTGAAGCCAAACTAAGGCTGTGACACTCAGCCTTCGCCGCCCGGTGAAGGTTTGGTTTTCGCCAGGGTTTGCCTTTGTACTGTGCAAACCAGGGTGTCATGTTCTCAACCCAACCGTGCTTCGTCGTTCCTGTCGATGAAGACGCACCGCTGGCCACAAGCCGGCACAGGAATCTCCAACATGTCTCAAGCACAAATCGCTGCCTATTCGGGCACGGACTCTTTCGCCGCCATGTTCGAGGAGTCCCTGAAGGGCTCCAACATGCGCACGGGCGAAGTCATCACTGCTGAAGTGGTGCGCATCGAACACAGCTTCGTCGTGGTCAACGCAGGCCTGAAGTCAGAAGCCTACGTTCCAATCGAAGAATTCAAGAACGACCAAGGCGAGCTCGAAGTCCAAGTGGGCGACTTCGTCTCCGTGGCCGTGGACGCCGTCGAAAACGGCTACGGCGACACCATCCTGTCGCGCGACAAGGCCAAGCGCCTGGCTTCGTGGATGTCCCTGGAAAAAGCCCTGGACTCCGGCGAATTCGTCATCGGCACCGTCAATGGCAAGGTCAAGGGCGGCCTGACCGTTCTGGTCAATGGCATCCGCGCCTTCCTGCCCGGCTCGCTGCTGGACACCCGCCCCGTCAAGGACATGAGTCCTTACGAAGGCAAGACCATGGAATTCAAGGTCATCAAGCTGGACCGCAAGCGCAACAACGTCGTGCTGTCACGCCGCGCTGTGGTGGAAGCCTCGATGGGCGAAGAACGCGCCAAGCTGATGGAAACGCTGCGCGAAGGCGCGATCATCAATGGCGTGGTCAAGAACATCACCGAATACGGTGCCTTCGTTGATCTGGGCGGCATCGATGGCCTGCTGCACATCACCGACATGGCCTGGCGCCGTGTCCGTCACCCTTCCGAGGTCGTGACGGTTGGTCAAGAGTTGACCGCCAAGGTTTTGAAGTTCGACGCCGAAAAGAACCGCGTCTCGCTGGGCCTGAAGCAAATGGGCGACGATCCATGGGTTGGCGTTTCGCGCCGTTACCCTGCCTCGACCCGCCTGTTCGGCAAGGTCACCAACATCGCTGACTACGGCGCTTTCGTTGAGATCGAACCCGGCATCGAAGGCCTGGTCCACGTGTCCGAGATGGACTGGACCAACAAGAACGTGGCCCCCAACAAGATCGTCAACATGGGCGACGAAGTTGAAGTCATGGTCCTGGAAATCGACGAAGACAAGCGTCGCATCTCCTTGGGCATGAAGCAGTGTAAGCCCAATCCTTGGGATGACTTCGCGGTCAACTTCAAGCGCGGCGACAAGGTCAAGGGCCCCGTCAAGTCGATCACCGACTTCGGCGTGTTCGTTGGTCTGGCTGCCGGCATCGACGGCCTGGTTCACCTGTCCGACCTGTCTTGGGATGAGCCCGGCGAAGCCGCCGTGCGCAACTACAAGAAGGGCCAGGAAGTCGAAGCCATCGTGTTGGCCATCGACGTCGAGCGCGAGCGCATCTCCCTGGGCATCAAGCAGATGGATTCCGATCCGTTCACGAACTACACCTCGGTCAATGACCGTGGCATGACCGTGACCGGCAAGGTCAAGACCGTGGATGCCAAGGGTGCTGAAGTCGAACTGACCGAAGGCGTCACCGGCTACCTGCGTGCTTCCGAAATCGCCCGCGAGCGTGTGGAAGATGCCCGCAACGTGCTGAAGGAAGGTGAAGAAATCACCGCCGTCATCATCAACGTCGACCGCAAGACCCGTTCGCTGCAGTTGTCGATCAAGGCCAAGGACAGCGCAGAGCAACAAGAAGCCCTGCAACGTCTGAACGTCGCCGATGCCAAGGAAGGTTCCGGCACCACCAGCCTGGGCGCTTTGCTCAAGGCCAAGTTGGACCAGAACAACGGTTGATCCCGTTTTTCTGAGACCATCCATCCCCGCCGAATTTCTTCTCGAAGAACCCCGGCGGGGGTTGTGATGAGCACACCCTGCTGTCTTTTCCGACCCGCGTGTTTTCATCACAGCCCCCGATCTTTTGACGTGACACCCTCATGACCCGTTCCGATCTAGTGGCCCGCTTGGCCGAGCGCTTTGGCCAACTGACTCAGCGCGACGCCGAGTTCGCCGTCAAGACCATCCTTGACGCCATGTCAGAAGCTTTGGCCCATGGTCATCGCATCGAGATCCGAGGCTTTGGCAGCTTCTCCATCAACCGCAGACCACCCCGCATGGGCCGCAACCCGCGGTCGGGCGAGCAGGTGCTGATCCCCGAAAAACTGGTGCCCCATTTTAAGCCTGGCAAGGCGCTGCGCGAAGCGGTGGATGCTCGCGGTGAGGCCCCGGCAGACGTCACCCCAAAAATCTGAGGCAAACCCATGCGCTTATTGACCTGGTTGTTGCGAGGCTTGGTGTTCTTCGTCCTGTTTGCCTTTGCCCTGAACAACATGCACCTCGTTGAGTTGCAATGGTTCTGGGGCTACCGCTCGCAGGCGCCGATGGTCTTCATCGTCCTGGCGGTGTTTGGACTGGGGTGTGCCGTGGGCGTGCTGGCCATGGTGCCCAGCTGGTGGCGGCATCGCCGCGATGCACGCCAACGCCTGCGCCTGTTGCCAGAAAAAATCGTGGTCCAGGCCCCGGCAGCCACCCACGCCAACAGCCGCTCGGGCGGCCACTCCACACTGCCGGCCGAGTTACAGCATCCACCCGACATGCCTGCCCCGCGCAAGCCCGGCAAGTGATCACCAAGCGCCGCACGCATCCTCATGGAATTTGACCTTCAATGGCTGCTGCTGGCCCTGCCTGGCGTTTTTCTGCTGGGTTGGTTAGCGTCGCGCCTTGACCTGCGCCAGATCAAGCGCGAAGACAGCGCCTCGCCACAAGCGTATTTCAAAGGGCTGAACCTCTTGCTCAACGAGCAGCAAGACAAGGCCATCGACGCCTTCATCGAAGCCGTTCAGCAAGATCCGAACACATCCGACCTGCACTTTGCACTGGGCAACCTTTTCCGCCGCCGTGGTGAGTACGAGCGCGCCATCCGCGTTCACGAGCACCTGCTGGCGCGCGGTGATTTGCGCCGCGATGACCGCGAACGCGCCCAGCACGCCCTGGCCCAGGATTTCCTGAAGGCCGGCTTGTTCGACCGCGCCGAGACGGCCTTCACGGCGCTGGAAGGCACGGCCTTCAGCACCGATTCTCGATTGGCCTTGCTGACGCTGCACGAGCGCTCACGCCATTGGCACCCGGCCATCGAGATGGCCCGTCAATTGGAGGCCGCCGGCACAGGCTCGTTCGCCCAACGCATGGCGCACCACTGGTGCGAGGTGGCGCATGAAGCCGATGCCCGGGGACGCCATGATGAAGCCGAGCAGGCCCTGGTGCGCGCCCGCGAAGCCGCCCCTCAAGCCGCGCGTCCGCTGGTCATGCAAGGGCACCGCCTGGTGCGCCAGGGGCAGCATGCCGCCGCCTTGAAGGTGTGGGACGAGCTGATGGCGCTGCAGCCGCAAGCGTTTTCATTGGTGGCACAAGACTACGCCACCAGCGCGCAAGCCTGTGATGGCGTGGCCGAGGCGCTGGCCCGGCTAGAGGCCCTGTACAAGCAAGCCCCCTCGGTGGATTTGCTGTCGGCGCTGAATCGTTTGCAAAACGAACCGACCCTGCGCCGCCAGCGCCTGATCGACCACCTGAGCAACCAACCATCGCTGTCGGCCGCGCAAGGTGTGATCCGCGAAAGCCTGAGCACGGGCGCGCCCTTGACCGTGCCTGAAATCGAACGCCTGCAGGATGCCTTGGCCACGGCCGCTAAGCCCTTGCAACGTTATCGCTGCGCGGCTTGCGGTTTTGAAAGCCAGCACTACTTCTGGCAGTGCCCCGGCTGCCACGGCTGGGACACCTACCCAACTCGCCGCCTGGAAGATCAGTGAGGCTGGCTGGCGGTCGCTGCTGGTGCGGTGGCCAGCACCGGCACCCGAATGGTCTGCTTGATCATCTGGCCTTTGCCGTCGCGCAGCTTCAAGGTCAACTGCAGGTGATCACCCACCGATAAAGGCCGCGTGAGCCCCATCAGCATCAGGTGGTGCCCACCAGGCTGCAAGGCGACCAACTTGCCTGCGGGCAAGGGCAAGGCGTCGATGGCGCGCATGCGCATCACATCGCCTTGCATGCTCATTTCGTGCAGTTCGGCTGACGCCGCCACGGGCGATCGAAAGCCCACCAGAGTGAGCGGTACGCGGCTGGTCAGCGTCATGAAACCACCCGTGCCACTTTGGCCTTTGACCGCTTGCCGAACCCAGGCATCGTTGACCTGAACCAGCGGCTCTTGCGCCACGCTGACCGAACACACTGCGGCTAACAGCAGTGCTGCTGCCCAGGATTGCTTGCTTGTCATCATGATCAACCGGCTTTCATCTGAGGGGCCGCCGTGGTCGGCTGGCCGAAATTAGTGATCCCGAACACCTGTTCACTGTACTGCCACAGCTGGCGGCTCAAGGCTGGATCACGGTTCGCAGGACTGCCCCGGCGCACCTTGCAAGCCGACCAGTATTCGCCCGTGGGATGCAGTCCTTGGTGCGAGGCCAGGTAAATTTGCGTCTTGGCGCCTTTGGCTTCCGAGACCAGGAAGGGATCAACCATCGCCGTGACCCAGCCGGGGGTATCACGCCAGAAATCGCTCTTGATCCCGCCCGGATGAAAGCCGTTGACCTTGATCGACGTGCCTTGCAGGCGCTTGGCCAACTCACGCACAAACAGCATGTTGGCCAACTTGGAGCGGCCATAGGCCTTGAACGGCGCCCACTGCAAAAACTGACTGCTGGAGGGCCTGCACATGGTATCCAGGTCCATCCGGCCACCCATCCACTGCGCCACCGAGCTGCTCACCACGATGCGCCCATCGCTGGAGGCCCGCACATTGGAAAGCAGATGGTGGGTCAGCAAAAAGTGACCCAGGTGTGTGGTGGCAAACATCAACTCGATGCCAGCGCGGTTGGTGGTCAATTGCCGCGTGTACAAGCCGGCGTTCAACACCAGCGCGTCGATCACCGGCATGCGGTGGGACACCTCCGCAGCAAAGGCTTCGATGCCATTGAAATCCGACAAATCAACCGACAACCAGTCAATCTGGGCGCGGGGATTGGCAGCGCGGATGGACTCCACCAACGCCTTGCTTTTGGCGGCATCGCGCGCCGCGATCAAGACTCGCCAACCAAGGCCGACCAGCGCACGCGCCGTTTCCTTGCCAATGCCGCTATTGCCGCCCGTGATCAACGCTGTTTTCATGTGAGTTTCCTTGGAGCCAGGTCATCAAGCGCCACATGATCCTCCAAAACGAGGCCCTTGGATCACGGCGCCTGCACCACCCGTCGGTATTGGATCGCTTCGGCCACATGGGCCAGCCCGATGGTGTCGGATTCGGCCAGGTCGGCGATGGTGCGGGCCAGCCGCAAAACGCGGTGAAAGCCCCGCCCCGACCAACCCAAACGCGCACTGGCGGTTTGCAGGAAAGCCATGGCCGCCGGTTCCGGCATGGCCAGGTTGTCCAGCCCCGCGCCGTCCAGCACGGCGTTGACGCAACCTTGCCGGTCCAGTTGACGCTGACGCGCCCGGGCCACGCGCTCAGCCACCTGCACCGAGGTTTCGCCATCAGGGGCCCGCGCCAGGATGTCGGGCGACACGGCGGGCACCTCGACTTGCACATCGACCCGGTCCAGCAAGGGGCCGCTGAGCTTGCCCTGGTAGCGCGTGACCTGGTCAGGCGTGCAGCGGCAGGCCTTGAGCGGACTGCCCAGGTGCCCGCAAGGACATGGATTCATGGCGGCGACCAATTGGAAGCGCGCCGGGAAATCATGGCGCCGGGCCGCGCGCGAGATGGTGATGTGGCCGGTTTCCAGCGGCTCACGCAGGGCCTCAAGGGCGGCCCTGGGGAACTCGGGCAACTCATCAAGGAAAAGCACCCCGTGATGAGACAAAGAGATTTCACCCGGCTTGGGGGGTGAGCCGCCCCCCACCAAGGCCACCGGCGAGGCGGTGTGGTGAGGGCTTCTGAAAACCCGCCTGCGCCATGCGCTGGCTTCAAAACGACCCGCCAGGCTCAGCACGGCGGCCGACTCCAGGGCTTCGTCCTGGGTCAAAGGGGGCAACAACCCCGCAAAACGCTGCGCCAGCATGGATTTGCCGGTGCCTGGCGGCCCCACCATCAGCAAGCTGTGGTTGCCCGCGGCCGCCACTTCCAGCGCACGCTTGGCAGCCGACTGGCCCTTCACATCGCGCAGGTCTGGTCCGCCCGCAGGCGCCGCCGCCATGACCTCGGCCTGAGCGTGCCTCAAGGGCACCCGGGCCGCTTCATCGGCCACCAGGGACTGCACCACCTCCATCAGGTGCCGGGCTTCAAACAAGGGCACGCCCGACACCAGGGCCGCTTCGCGGGCGCTGGCTTGCGGCAACACCAGGCCACGCTTGAGCAAACCGCCCTGCACCCGACGCCGCAAGGCCAGCGCCATGGGCAGCGCGCCGCGCACAGGGCGCAGCTCACCGCCCAAGGACAGCTCGCCAGCGAACTCCAGGTCGGCCAGGTGACGGACATCGATGTGGCCCATCGCGGCCAGGATGCCGACCGCGATGGGCAAGTCGAAACGTCCCGACTCTTTGGGCAGATCGGCCGGGGCCAGGTTCACGGTGATCCGTTTGTTGAAGGGAAAATCCAGGCCGCTGTTGCTGAGCGCCGCCCGCACCCGCTCGCGGGCTTCCTTGACTTCGGTGTCGGCCAGGCCCACCAAGGTGAAACAGGGCAGGCCATTGGCCAGATGGACCTCCACGGTGACCTCGGGGGCATTGAGCCCATCCAGGGCGCGGCTGTGAACGATGGCTAGGGACATGGCACTCGCAAGGGACCGGCGGGCGGCGCACCGGCTCGGGGCCCGGCGGGCCCACGGCAATCGACCAGTGCGCTCAGATTGTGCCGAGCATCCCGCTGGTTGCCCTTCCCCCAATGGGGGCGCTGTTCACCCCACACCACGGCCGACGCACAACATTTGTGCATGGCAATTCACGATGTGCCACAGCCGCAACACAGGCACTAACAAGGTGCAAAAAGCTTTGGAAGAACTCACACTGGTGCGTCTTTCCGACAAGCGCAGTCCCGGCTCCCTGTTTTGGCGCGTTGGCACAGATCATGCAGACATCGTTGCCGAATCCTTTCACCAGACAACCCTTACCGGAGAACCACCCATGAAAATGGTGACAGCCATCGTCAAGCCGTTCAAGCTTGATGAAGTGCGGGAGGCCTTGTCCGCCATCGGCGTGCAAGGTATCACCGTGACCGAAGTCAAAGGCTTCGGACGCCAGAAAGGTCACACCGAGCTGTATCGCGGCGCGGAGTATGTGGTCGATTTTTTACCCAAGGTCAAGATCGAAGCCGCGGTGGACGAATCCATCCTCGACCGCGTGATCGAAGCCATCGAGGCTTCGGCCCGCACCGGCAAGATCGGTGACGGCAAGATCTTCGTGACCTCGCTTGAGCAGGTCATCCGCATCCGCACCGGCGAAACCGGTACCGACGCCCTTTGAGGTCAGGGGGCATCCGCCCCCTCCCTCTTTCTGACGACACCCCTGAGGTGCGCCTTGAAGCGCGTCTCCGTGGCCTATTTTTGATTTTCCAAGAGGCATTTCATGAGAAAACTCCTTGCGTCGCTCGCACTGGGGCTCGCGGCTCTGGGTGTATTTGGCGTCTCCCACGCCCAAGACACCGCAGCCTCCGAACCCATGACCGCCACCGCTGTGGCGGAAGCCCCCTCGGCCGCAGCCCCCGCTGCACCTGAAGTCGCCGCAGCGCCTGCTGAAGCTGCTTCGGTAGCCGCTGCGCCGGCCCCCGGCCCCAACAAGGGTGACACGACCTGGATGATGGTGTCCACCTTGTTGGTCATCCTGATGACCATCCCGGGTTTGGCGCTGTTCTATGGCGGTCTGGTGCGCAGCAAGAACATGCTGTCCGTGCTGATGCAGGTCATGGTCACCTTCTCGGTCATCGTCGTGCTTTGGTTCGTTTACGGCTACAGCCTGGCTTTCACCGAAGGCAACCAGTTCATCGGTGGACTTGACCGCTTGATGATGAAGGGCATTTGGGACAACGTCGCAGGCACTTTCGCCAACGGCGCCACCTTCAGCAAGGGTGTCGTGATCCCGGAACTCGTGTTCGCGGTCTTCCAGGCCACGTTCGCCGGCATCACCTGCGCCCTGATCGTGGGCGCGTTCGCAGAGCGCGCCAAGTTCTCGGCCGTGCTGCTGTTCATGGTGCTGTGGTTCACCTTCAGCTACGCCCCCATGGCCCACATGGTCTGGTTCTGGATGGGCCCTGACGCCTACAGCTCCGCCGGCGTCGTCGCTGAGATGAACAGCAAAGCTGGTCTGATCTGGCAATGGGGCGCGCTGGACTTCGCCGGCGGCACCGTGGTGCACATCAACGCCGCTGTCGCGGGCTTGGTGGGTGCCTACATGATCGGCAAACGCATCGGCTACGGCAAGGAAGCGTTCACCCCTCACTCGCTGACGCTGACCATGGTGGGCTCCGCCCTGCTGTGGGTGGGCTGGTTCGGCTTCAACGCGGGCTCTGCGCTGGAAGCCAACGGCTTTGCTGTCCTGGCCTTCGCCAACACCTTCGCAGCCACGGCTGCCGCGGTGCTGGGCTGGATCCTGGGTGAGTCGCTGCTCAAGGGCAAGGCCTCCATGCTGGGCGCCGCGTCCGGCGCAGTGGCAGGCCTGGTAGCCATCACGCCTGCTTGCGGCAACGTCGGCATCGGCGGCGCGCTGATCATCGGCTTGCTGGCTGGCCTGATCTGCCTGTGGGGCGTGACGGGTCTGAAGAAGATCCTGGGCGCCGACGACTCGCTGGACGTGTACGGTGTCCACGGCGTGGGCGGTATCCTGGGCGCGCTGCTGACCGGCGTGTTCAACTCGCCCAACCTGGGTGGCCCCAGCACGGTGGCCGACTGGGTGACCGTGACGATGACCACACCTGCAGACTATTCGATCGTCAGCCAAGTGATCATCCAGGCCAAGGCGGTCGGTGTGACCGTGGTCTGGTCGGCGGTGGTGTCGATCATCGCCTTCAAGATCGTTGACCTGGTGATCGGTCTGCGCGTCTCGGAAGAAGAAGAGCGCGAAGGGCTGGACATCTCGGCCCACGGTGAAACCGCCTATCACAAGTGATCGACCAGTGATTTGATTCAATCACCGTGATAGTCAAAGGGGCGGCCCTCAAGCCGCCCCTTTTTTGCATTTGGGCGCGCAGAACCCGTCTGCATGTTTCTAGAATGGGGGTCTTCCCCTTCGCCAAACCAAGACAAGCCCCATGGTTCCACACCTGATCACCGCACCCACCGGTCCCATCAATGAGCTGGAGCAGCGCATGCTCGAATCCATGCCGGCGATCGAGCGCTGGTTTCGGCTGGAATGGATGGAGCACACGCCGCCCTTCTACACCTCGGTGGATTTGCGCAATGCAGGCTTCAAACTGGCCCCGGTGGACACCAACCTCTACCCCGGCGGTTTCAACAACCTGACCCAGGAAATGATGCCCCTGGCCGTGCAGGCCGCCATGGCCGCGATCGAGAAGATCTGCCCCGAGGCCAAGAACCTGCTGCTGATCCCAGATGCCCACACGCGCAACCAGCACTATCTGTCCAACGTCGAGCGCCTGGTGCAGATTTTCAGCCTGGCCGGGCTGAACGTGCGCCTGGGCACCCTGGACGAGACCATCACCGAGCCGGTCGAGTTGCCCCTGCCAGACGGCGGGCACCTCACGCTTGAGCCGCTGATCCGCACCAAGCGCCGACTGGGCCTCAAGCACTTCGACCCCTGCACCATCCTGCTCAACAACGACCTGTCAGCCGGCATCCCGGACATCCTGACCGATCTGCACGAGCAATACCTGCTGCCGCCCTTGCACGCAGGCTGGGCCATGCGCCGCAAGAGCCAGCATTTCGAGGCCTACGAAGAGGTCGCCAAAAAATTCTCCAAGCTGTTGGGCATGGACCCCTGGCTGATCAACCCCATGTATTCGGTGTGCGACGAGGTCGACTTCCAGGATGGCACCGGCGGTGAATGCCTGCAAACCCAGGTCGATGCGCTGCTGGGCAAAATCCGCCGCAAGTACAAGGAATACGGCATCAACGAGAAGCCCTTCGTCATCGTCAAAGCCGACAACGGCACCTGCGGCATGGGCATCATGACCGTGCGCGATGCGAAAGAGCTGACCGACCTGAACCGCCGCACCCGCACCAATATGTCCGTGCTCAAAGACGACCAGGAGGTCAACCGCGTGATCATCCAGGAGGGCGTGCCCACCTACGAACGGATGAACAACTCGGTGGCCGAGCCGGTGGTCTACATGATCGACCGCTATGTGGTGGGGGGCTTCTACCGGGTGCATTCCGACCGCGGCATCGACGAGAACCTGAACGCCCCCGGCTCCAGCTTCGTGCCCCTGGCCTTTGCCGAATACACCCACATGCCCAAGCTGGGCGCCAAGCCGGGTGCCAGCGCACCCAACCGCTTCTACATGTACGGGGTGATTGGTCGATTGGCCATGTTGGCGGCCAGTTATGAGCTGGAAGCAACAGACCCCAACGCGGAAGTCTACGAATAAGCTGGCAATAAGCGGGCAGAATGGGCGCTTCGTCGATCCGTGCCCAACACTCGTGCAAACCAGCTCCAATGCCCCCGTCAGCCGCTCGCAACTGGCAGCGCTGACTTTGGGGGCCATCGGTATCGTCTATGGCGACATCGGTACCAGCCCCCTGTATGCGCTCAAGGAAGTGTTCGCCCACGGACACCTGCCACTGAACGAAACCAGCATCTTCGGCATTTTGTCGATCATGTTCTGGACGCTGACAGTCATCGTCTCGCTCAAGTACGTGACGCTGATCCTGCGGGCCGACAACAACGGCGAAGGCGGGCTGATCGCCATGCTGGCGCTGGCCTCCACGGCGGTCAAACAGCACCCCAAGCTGCGGCATTTTCTGCTGGGGCTGGGCATTTTCGGCACCGCGATCTTCTTTGGTGACGGGGTGATCACGCCCGCCATCTCGGTGCTGTCTGCGGTCGAAGGCATGAAAGTGGCCGCGCCTGGGCTGGAGCGCTTCGTGGTGCCGGTGACCGTGGTGGTGCTGACCTTGCTGTTCATGGTGCAAAAGCACGGCACGGGCGGCATCGGCAAGTTTTTCGGGCCGATCACGGCGGTGTGGTTCCTGGTGCTGGCCGTGCTGGGCCTGATCCACATCATCGACAACCCCTCGATCCTGTGGGCCATGAGCCCTCACCACGCCCTGATCTTCATTTACGAGCACCCCAAAATAGCCTTTGTGGCACTGGGTGCCGTGGTCTTGTGCGCCACCGGGGCCGAGGCGCTTTACGCCGACATGGGCCACTTTGGCAAAACCCCGATCCGCCTGGCCTGGTTCCTGTTGGCCATGCCGGCCCTGGTGCTGAACTATTTTGGCCAGGGCGCCATGCTGCTGGCGCACCCCGAGAACGTCAGCAACCCCTTCTTTGAAATGGCCCCGCAATGGGCCCTGTATCCCCTGGTGATCCTGGCCACCTTCGCCACGGTGATCGCCTCGCAGGCCTTGATCTCGGCGGCGTTCTCCGTCACCAAGCAGGTCATTCAACTGGGCTATTTGCCGCGCCTGCGCATCATGCACACCTCGGTCGAATCCACCGGGCAGATCTACATCCCCTTCGTCAACTGGACGCTGTACGGTTGCATCGTGATGGCCGTGGTCTTCTTTGGCTCCAGCGGCAAACTCGCGGCGGCCTATGGCATCACCGTGACCATCGACATGCTCATCACCACGGTGATGACCTTCTTCGTGATCCGCTTCGCCTGGAGGCTGGCCCTGCCCCTGTGCATCGCCGCCACCACCTTTTTCTTCGTGATCGACGTGCTGTTCTTCAGCGCCAACATCATCAAGGTGATCGATGGCGGCTGGTTCCCTCTGCTGATTGGCGCGGTCATGTTCACCCTGATGATGACGTGGAAGCAAGGCCGCGCACTGCTCAGCGAACGCCTGCGCAGTGATTCGATCGACCTGGAGCCGTTCCTGGACGCGGTGTTTTCCAGCCCGCCCACCCGCGTGCAAGGCACGGCAGTGTTCCTGAATGCAGACGCGGGCACCACGCCCAATGCCTTGTTGCACAACCTCAAGCACAACAAGGTGCTGCACGAGCAAAACCTGTTCGTCACCGTGAAGGCGCACGAAGTGCCCTGGATCGGCTTGGACAAACGCGTCCAAATCGAGGCCCTGGGCCACGACTGCTGGCAGGTGATGCTGCATTTCGGATTCAAGAACGAGCCTGACGTGCCCAAGGCGCTTAGCCTGATCAAGCGCTATGGCGTGAACCTGGACGAGATGGAGACCAGCTATTTCCTGTCGCGCGACATCGTCATCCCGACCATTGGCAGCGGCATGGCGCCGTGGCGCGAAAAGCTGTTCGTCAGCATGCACCGCAACGCCTCGGGCGCGGCAGACTTCCTGAGCCTGCCCACCAATCGCGTGATCGAGATGGGCTCCAAGGTCGAGATCTGAACGCCCTGCTGTCATCGCTGCACCGCCTGCGCCACGACACCTCGCTGGCGGCGGTCTCAGCGGGGTTTGTGGCCACGCTGGTGGGCTTCACCAGCACCATCGCGCTGATCTTCCACGCGGCCCAATCGCTGGGGGCCACGCCGGCGCAGATCAGCTCCTGGGTGTGGGCCCTGGGGATTGGCATGGGGCTCAGCACGCTGGGCCTGTCCTTGTGGATGCGCACGCCGATCCTGATCACCTGGTCCACCCCCGGAGCGGCCGTGATCGCGGCGGCAGCCGGGGGCGTGAGCCTGCCCGAGGCGGTCGGCGCCTTCCTGGTCTGCGGTGTGCTGATGTGGCTGTCGGGGGTGACCAAGGGCTTTGAACGCATGATGAGCCGCATCCCCGTCTCGCTGGCATCGGCCCTGCTGGCGGGCATCCTGGCCAAGTTCGCGCTGCTGGCGTTTTCGCACACCACCCTGCAACCCGCCTTGGTGCTGACCATGTTTGGCGCTTATGTGGTGGGCCGCCGTTGGTGGACGCGCTATGCCGTGTTGGGCGTGCTGGTGGCCGGCACCCTGGTTGCGGGTCTGCAAGGCCAACTCAACACCAACGTGCTGCGCTGGCAACTGGCCACGCCGGTGCTGGTGGTGCCGCAGTGGTCCTGGCACGCGATCATGAGCATGGGGCTGCCGCTGTTCATTGTGACCATGGCCTCGCAGGCGGTGCCCGGCGTGTCGGCCATCCGGGCGGCGGGCTACCAGCCCAGGGTCTCGCCACTGATGACCTGGTCGGGCGTGACCACCGTGCTGCTGGCGCCCTTTGGCGGCTATGCCTTCAACCTGGCCGCCATCACGGCGGCCATCGTGCTCAGCCCACACGCGCACAGCGACGCCAGCAAACGCTACACCGCCGCCATCATGTCCGGGCTGTTCTACATCGCCATGGGGCTGCTGGGCGGGGCCGTGGCCGGTGTGTTGGCCGCCTTTCCGCCAGCGCTGGTCATGGGCGTGGCAGGGCTGGCCCTGCTGGGCACCATTGGTGGCGGCCTGGCCACCGCCTTGCGCGACGACCGCCACCGCGAACCCGCTCTGATCACCTTCCTGGTGACCTTGTCCGGCATGAGCTTGCTGGGCGTCAGTTCGGCCTTCTGGGGCCTGGTCGCCGGCATCATTGCCTTATTGGTGCAACACTGGCGGGCTCCCAGCCCCGACATCGCAGATTCGCCATGAACATCCTCTTCCTCGCCGACCCGCTGGACAGCTTCAAGACCTACAAGGACAGCACCTTCGCCATGATGCGCGAGGCTGCGGGCCGAGGCCACCAGATCTGGGCCTGCGAGCAGGACGATCTGGTCTGGCAGCACGGCGGCAAGGTGCAGGCGGTGTCGCGTCAGATCGAGCTGACGGGCCACCTCGACCACTGGTTCACGGTGCTGAAACAAGAGGCCGTGCTGCTGGCCGACATGGACGCGGTGGTGATGCGCAAAGACCCGCCATTTGACGCCGAGTACTTGTACACCACTCACCTGCTGACCCAGGCTGAGCGCGAAGGGGCGCGCGTGTTCAACCGCCCCCATGCGCTGCGCGAACACCCTGAAAAGCTGGCCATCCTGGAGTTTCCGCAGTTCACCGCGCCCACGCTGGTCACGCGCAGCATCAGCGCGGTGCGGGCATTCCATGCTGCGCACAATGACATCATCCTCAAGCCCCTGGACGGCATGGGTGGCACCGGCATCTTCCGCGTGCCCGCCGATGGCTTGAACCTGGGCAGCATCGCCGAAACGCTGACCCGTGATGGCACCCAGACGATCATGGTGCAGGCCTTCTTGCCCGCCATTGCCCTGGGCGACAAGCGCGTGCTGGTGATCGATGGCGAGCCCGTGCCTTTTGCGTTGGCCCGCATCCCGCAAGGCGGCGAAGTGCGCGGCAATCTGGCCGCCGGGGGCAAGGGCGTGGCCCAGCCTTTGAGCGACAGCGACTGGCACATCGCCCGCACGCTGGGCCCGATCCTGGCGGCGCGCGGCCTGCTGCTGGTGGGCCTGGACATCATTGGCGACAAGCTCACCGAGATCAACGTGACCAGCCCGACCTGCTTTCAAGAGATCACGCAGCAAGCGGGCTTTGACGTGGCCAAACGCTTCGTCGACGCACTGGAAGCAAAAATCAGCGCTTGAGCGTTTCGTTGAGCAGGCCCAGGCGGTTGGCCTCGTACACCGCCTCGCTGCGCGAGTGCACGGCCAGCTTGCCGTACAGCTTCTTGATGTGGGTCTGCACGGTGTGCACGGTCACGCCCTGCAGGCGCGCGATCTCGGCATAGGCCAGCCCGCGCGCAATGTGCTGCAGCACCTCCTGCTCACGCGGAGACAGGCTCACGGCGGCAGGTTCCGGATCGGGCGTGACGGGCCGCATGCGCAGCAACAGATGCCGCGCAATCATGGGCGAGATGGGCGAGGCGCCGCGCTTGACGGCCAGCAGGGTCTCGGCGATGTCGGCGGCCTCGTCGTCCTTGTGCACATAGCCCACGGCGCCGGCCTCGATGCTGGCCACCACGTTGACCTCGTCACCGAACATGGACACCACCAGCATGTCGCACTGCGGCCAGCGCGCATGCACCTCGCGCATCAGGGTCAGGCCGCTGCCATCGGGCAGGCCCAGGTCCACCAGCAACAGGTCGGATTGATGCTTTGAAAACCACTGGCGGGCCGAGGCCAGCGTGACAAAGGAGGCCGCCACCGTCAGCTGTGGGTGTGCGTTGATGCAAGACACCAGGAATTCGCAGGTGAGCGGGTTGTCTTCAACCACCACCACCGTCAATCCGCCTTCACTGTCGTGGCTCATCAGGACTCCTCATCGGCAAACTCAAACGCACCTCATAGCCACCTTGCGGCGGGCTCACGAACTCGATGCCCGCGCCAATTGTGCCGGCCCGGCTGCGCATGGTCTGCGAGCCATGGCCTTCGGGTTGGGCCCAAGCCCCTGACACGCCCCGGCCATCATCATGCAGCACCAGCAGCAAGTGGTCGCCATGGTTCTGGGCCCGCAAGGTGATCTCTTGCGCCCCGGCATGCTGCAACACATTGGACAGCGCTTCGAACAAGATGTATTGCAACTGGCGCAAGGCCGCCTGCGTGCCACCGGGCCATTCGGGCAATTCATCCACGTTCCAGCGCAGGGACAAGCCTGCCGCCTTGAAGCGCGGCGTCATGCGAAAACGCAGGCTGGCCAGCAAGCCGACCACATCACCGGGCGGCATGGACATCGCATCGATCGACAGCTTCAACTGGTCCAGGGCTTCGCGCAGGATCCGCGTCACCATGCGCAGATCGACCGCCTGCGGCGTGACGGGATTGAGCTGGCGCAAGGCCGTGGTCAGGTGCGCACCGACGCCGTCGTGCATGTCGCGCAGGATGCGGGCGCGCTCGGCCGACACCGCCTGGGCTTGCTCCAGCGATGACACCCGCTGAAAGCTCACGCGCAGTTCGGCTTCACGTCGGTGGATGTTGGCCACCAGGTCGTTGTTCAAATGGGCCAGCGCCCGCCTGGAACGCGCATAGTCGCCGGCCACGATGAAGGCCATGCAGCCCACCATCACCGGGCCGCCATAGGGCAGCATGTACACCGATTCAAGCGGCAACTGGTTCAACTGCAAGGCCACGTCATGGGCCGCGGCCGGGATGGCCACCAGCGAGCCAAATGCAAACAGGTTTCGGTCCGGACGCCGCGTGCGGTAGGCGTGCCACAGGGCCAGGGCAAAGCCCACCAAGGCCAACAGGTAGATGGCCAGGTAAGTCAGGCCCACCAGCATTTGCGAGGGGATCAAGGTCACCGCGATGAGGTCAATCAGAGCGAAGCCAAGGATGAGCCGTTCGGCCCAGACCCATTGGCGCTCGGCAAACCGCAGAAAGAACAAGCACAGGGACAGCTGGGCCCACACGATGCACAGAAAGCTGAGCGAATCCCAGACCCCCATGGGCAGAAAGGGATCAGGCACGATGTTGGCCGATGAACCCATTCCCCACAAAATCGCTGCCTGGCCAATGTAGCCAAACGCGCTCTGGCTGCGATCGCGTATCCACAGCACCACCAGGAACAGGCCCATCATCACCAGACCAACGTTGGCCGCGTGCACGCCCATCACCTGCACCCACCAACGCTGGCTGTACATCTGGCCCATGATGCGCGCCGAGCCGACCCACACGGGCCCCAATCCTGAGCGGCTGATGCTGTCGCCGCTCACGCGCACTTCGACCACGTTGTCACCCAGCTGCCACAAACTGGGCGGCACGGTGAACAGCAGCGGGGTGTACCAATTGGCGGTGAGGGGCGGCTCCATCGAACCCACCACCCCCAACGACACGCCGTTGACCCACACCTCGGCATTCATGCTGACCTTGGGCAGGTACACGGCCCAGGTCTCGACGGGCAGTTTTGACAGGGGTGCGTTCAGCCGGTACCACAGGCTGCCCGTCAGCTCGCGGTGCGTTTGCGACCAACGGTGCGGCAGGCTCACCCGCAACCAGTTGTCCCACTCGTCCGGCGGCGTGGCGCGTTGCGAGGCCAGCGCCTCGGCGTCGGTCAATTCCATCACATGGGATTGCCGCTCCCAGCGGTCAACCGGAAAGTGCCACAACCACCAACCGGCGGCCAGCACCCAAGCGCCTGCCAGCCCCCACATGGCGGAAAACAGGCGAGCGCGGTAGCGTGGATCCAGGAGAAAAGGCGGCATGACCGCGCATTGTGCGGGCGCAGGCCTGACAATGCCGACTTCACGAATCACAAGCACCCAAACGAATGGCCCTCCTGACTTTGAACAACGCCTGCCTGGCTTTTGGCCACGTGGCCCTGCTGGACCACACGGCGTTTGCCCTCGAACCCGGTGAACGGGTGGGCCTGATCGGGCGCAATGGCACGGGCAAGTCCTCGCTGCTCAAAATCATCGCCGGGATGGAAAAGCTCGACGACGGCGTGCTGCAATTCCAAAACGGCGTGCGCCTGGCCTACGTGGCCCAAGAGCCCCAGTTTGCCGACGGCATCAATGTGTTCGACGCCGTGAGCCTCGGACTGGGCGACATCCGCGAACTGCGCGACCGTTTTGAGGCCCACCAAGAAGGCGACGACCTCGACGCCCTGATGACCCAGATCGAAGCGCGCGACGGTTGGAACTGGGAACAACGCGTCGAGCAAACCTTGCAGCACCTGGCCTTGCCGGCCGACCTGGCCCTCAGCGCCCTGTCTGGCGGCATGAAAAAGCGCGTGGCCCTCGCCCAGGCCCTGGTGGCCTCGCCCGACGTGCTGCTGCTGGACGAACCCACCAACCATTTGGACCTGAACGCCATCACCTGGCTGGAAGAACTGCTGGTGGCCTTCAAGGGCAGCGTTCTGCTGATCAGCCATGACCGTGCCTTCCTGGACAACGTCTGCACCCGAATCATTGAGCTGGACCGGGGCATCCTGCGCTCTTACCTGGGCAACTTCGCAGCCTACGAAGGCCTCAAGGCTGGCCAGTTGGCCGACGAAGCCCTGGCCAACGCCCGCTTCGACAAGCTGCTGGCCCAAGAAGAAGTCTGGATCCGCAAGGGTGTGGAAGCCCGCCGCACGCGCAGCACCGCCCGCATCAAGCGCCTGGACGACCTGCGCGGCGCGCGTGCTTCGCGCCGCGACACCATTGGCCGCGTCAAGCTGGAAGTCTCACAAGGCGACCGTGGCGGCAAGATCGTGGCCGAGCTGGAAGACGTCAACAAGCGCTACGGCGAGCGCGACATCGTCAAAAACTTCTCGGGCACCTTTTTGCGCGGCGACAAGGTCGGTCTGGTCGGCTCCAACGGCGCCGGCAAGACCACGCTGCTCAAGATCATCCTGGGCGAGCTGGCGGCCGACAGCGGCAAGGTCAAGATCGGGTCCAACATCAACGTCGCTTACTTCGACCAGATGCGCGACAACCTCGACCTGAACGCCACCCTGGCCGACTTCATCAGCCCCGGCAGCGAATGGATCGAGATCAACGGTTCGCGCAAGCACGTGATGGGCTACCTGCAAGACTTTTTGTTCTCGCCCGCGCGTGCCAACTCGCCCGTGCGCACCTTGAGCGGTGGCGAACGCAACCGCCTGCTGCTGGCGCGTTTGTTCGCCAAGCCATCGAACGTGCTGGTGCTGGACGAACCCACCAACGACCTGGACATCGACACGCTCGACCTGCTGGAAGACTTGCTGGCCGACTACCCCGGCACCGTCTTTTTGGTCAGCCACGATCGGCGCTTTCTGGACAACGTCGTCACCAGCACCGTGGTGTCTGAAGGCGGCGGCAGTTGGCGCGAATACGAAGGCGGCGTGCAGGATTGGTTGATCCAGTCGCGCCGCGCCGAAGCGCTGGCCAACGCCAATGCCAAATCCTCAGGCAACACGCCGCCAGCAGCGGTGGCAATGGCCGCCTCGTCACCTGCCGCCGTGGCCCCGGCGATGGTCGCTGCCACCGCCGTCAAAGCCCGCAAGCTCAGCTACAAAGAGCAGCGCGAACTCGACGAGCTGCCCAAGCGCATCGCCGACCTGGAGACCGAGCAAACGTCCTTGAACGCCCAACTGGCCGACCCGGACATCTACAAGAAGAACCCACAAGGCATGCCGGCCATGCAAGAGCGCATCAGCGCGATTGACGAAGAACTGCTGACCCTGCTGAACCGCTGGGAGACCCTGGGCCCCAAGTAAGCACCTGCAGCGCGACATGGTCAGCAGCCACACCGTTCTGGCCAGTTGGGCCCGCGTGATCCGGCGAACGCTGGACGCCAGCGGCTGCGACAG
>NZ_JACMNS010000140.1 GCF_014378415.1 Aquabacterium sp. | reverse complement strand
TCATCCCACCAATGAATTCAAACGGAATGTCGGCGTCGCTCAGCAAAGTGGCGCCATCGTGGAAGCTCACGGTGGTCGACCCATCGCGCTGCGTTTCCACCAGCACCTTCATCGGCAAATGCGGGTTGGCGTTCGAGGTGTCCTGAAACACCGGTGTGTGGCCATCCGTGTCACCCAGCACCAGCACCAGGGCCGGCGCATTGCTCATGTCCTGCCCGCCAGGCCGCTGCGGTGACACCTTGGCCAGCACCAACATGCCACGCGAGCGCGCCGCCTGCATCAGCTTGGTCACCGTGTCGTCCAGGTTGTGCTTGCTGGTCAGCGTCACCCAGCCAACTTTGGAGTCGGCAACATCCTCGCTGTCGCGAAGCTCAGGCAAACGCCCTGCCGCCATCAGCACCAGGGCCATGCAGCCGGTCATCCAATATCGTTTCAAGCGCATGTCGGTTACCTCCAAAGCAATCCACGTAGGATGGGGGCGAGCCCCGAGAAGTTCAAGCCCTGGGAGGTTTCAGTGGGTAAAGCCGATGGCCGCCCAATGCCGCATGATGGTCACCCATGAATCTGTTCACCGCCCTCACCGCCGCCTGGCCGGCCACCCTGGACGAGCCCGCGATCCTCACGGACACGGGGCTTGACTACACCTGGCGCGACCTGGACCGGGCCACCGCCATGATGGCCAACCTGCTGACCGGTCTGCGCCTGAAGGGCCACGCCGGCCGGCCGCCCGTGGTCGCCGCGCACGTGGACAAATCGGTCGAGGCGCTGATGCTGTACCTGGCCACCTTGCGGGCCGGCTGCGTCTTCCTGCCCTTGAACCCCGCCTACCGGCAGGCCGAGCTGGACTACTTTGTGAACGATGCGCGGCCCTCGGTGCTGGTGTGCCGATCGCCCGACCAGGACTGGGTTGTTCCGCTGGCCGCGCAGGGCCGCGTGGCCCACCTGTTCACGCTGAACGATGACCGCACCGGCAGCTTGCTGACCCACGCTGCAGCGCAAGCTGACCAGCATGTCATCGTGTCCGTCCAAGCGGATGACCTGGCCGCCATCCTCTACACCTCGGGCACCACGGGGCGCAGCAAAGGCGCCTTGCTGAGCCACGGCAACCTGCTCAGCAACGCCCGCACCCTGCTGCGCCACTGGGACTGGCGCAGCGACGACGTGCTGGTGCACGCCCTGCCCATCTTCCACATCCACGGCTTGTTCGTGGCCTGCCACTGCGCGCTGCTGTCGGGCACGGCCATGCGCTGGCTGAACAAGTTTGACGCGACCGGTGTGATGCAGCAGATTCAGGACACCGGCGAACCGCGCGCCACGGTCTTCATGGGCGTGCCCACCATGTACGGCCGCTTGCTGGACACCGCCTACCTGAAGCCTGATGCGTGTGCGGACATGCGCCTGTTCGTCAGCGGATCGGCGCCCTTGCTGAGCGCCACGGCCGAGGCCTTCGCGCAGCGCAGCGGCCAGCAGATCCTGGAACGCTATGGCATGAGCGAGACCGGCATGCTGTGCGCCAACCCCTGCCGCCCCCGCGAAGGCCCGCGACTGCCCGGCAGCGTGGGCCGGCCCTTGCCCGGCGTCGGCCTGCGCATCACCGACGACCACGATCAAGCCTGCTCGCTGGGCACCGTGGGCCACGTGCAGGTGCGCGGCCCCAATGTCTTCAAGGGCTACTTAGGCATGCTTGAGAAAACCCGCGAGGCGTTCACCGCCGATGGCTGGCTCAAGACCGGTGATGTCGGCCATTTTGACGCGCAAGGCTATGTGCACCTGAGCGGCCGCGCCAAGGACCTGATCATCACTGGCGGCTTCAACGTCTACCCGGCCGAGGTTGAAAGCCACCTGGACAAACTGCCCGGCGTGGTCGAATCGGCCGTGGTGGGCGTGCCGCATCCCGACTTTGGCGAAGGCGTGATCGCCATCGTGGTGGCCGAGGCGGGCCAGGCCGTGGACGAGCAGGCCCTGATCCAGACCATGAAGGACACCATTGCCGGCTTCAAAGTGCCCAAGCGCGTGTTCTTTGCCACCGAGCTTCCCCGCAACGCCATGGGCAAGGTGCAGAAAAACCTGCTGCGCCAACAACACGAGGACACCTTCGCATGAGCCTGAACATCCCCGCCCTGAAAGACAGCGTCAGCCCCGAAGAATGGCAACTGCGCGTGGACTTGGCCGCCTGCTACCGCCTGATCGCAGCCTATGGCTGGAGCGACCTCGTGTTCACGCACGTGTCGGCGCGCATCCCCGGGCCGGAGCATCATTTCTTGATCAACCCCTACGGCCTGATGTTCGACGAGATCACCGCGTCCAGCCTGGTCAAGGTCGACCAGAACTGCCACAAGCTCACTGACTCGCCCTTCCCGGTCAACCCGGCCGGCTTCACCATCCACAGCTCGGTGCACGCGGCACGCGAGGACGCCGGTTGCGTGCTGCACACCCACACGCGCTCGGGCGTGGCGGTGTCCGCGCAGAAAGACGGCGTGCTGCCCATCTCGCAGCAAAGCACTTTTGTGCTGGCGTCACTGGCTTATCACGACTACGAAGGCGTGGCCTTCCGCGACGAAGAGAAGCCCCGGCTGCAGGCCGATCTGGGCAGCAAGAATTTTTTGATGCTGCGCAACCATGGCCTGCTGACGGTGGGGCCCACCATCGCCGATGCTTTCTTGTCGATGTACATTTTTGAGAGCACCTGCCAGATCCAGATCGCGGCGCAATCAGGGGGCGGGGCCTTGACGCAGGTCAATCCTCAGATCGTTGATGGCGTGGCGCATGCCATGAAGGTGCAGACTGGCAGCTTGGGCGGGGCTTTTGTGTGGCCCGCCTTGATCCGCAAGCTGGAACGCCTGGATCCAGGCTACAAGACGTGAAGCACCTGCATGGCATGAAGAAGTGGGGATTGATCACAGGCTTGCTGGTGGCGTCTTTGGCGGCGGCCACCTTCATCGCGCTTGACCACGGTGACCCGAAGGTGTCCAAGCCGAACCAGGCGCCGATGAACGAGTTGCCGTGGCACATCGACCAATTGCCTTCGGGCGACACCCAGGTCTTTGGCTTGCGGCTGGCCGCGCAGCCCGAGGCCGCCAGCACGCTGGGCGATGTGCAACGCCGCTGGGCCTCGGACTTTCAGATGGCCGTGGTGGCCGCCCCCGGTGAGAACGGCACGTTGGAAGCCTATGTAGAGTCCGCCACCATGGGTTTCATCATCGGCAAACTGGTGGTGACCGCCCAGGTCAGCCCTCAGGTGATCCTGGGCTTTCGCGAACGTGCCGCCAAGGTGGGCTACATGAACAGCAGCACGCGCAAATACAGCTTGAACCCCACGGACCAGGCGCTGGCCTTGCGTTCACCCATCCTGGCGCTGGCCTTCATCCCGCAGGCCAATCTCGACGACGACATCGTGAAGGCCCGCTTTGGCGTGCCCGCTGAACGCGTGCGCAGCAATGCACACACTGAGCACTGGCTTTACCCGGACAAAGGCCTGGGCATCACGCTGGACAGCGAGGGCAAGGAGTTGCTGCAGTACGTGGCCCCGGCTCAGTTCACGCAACTGCGCGAGCCGTTGCGGCAGACCGCCAAAACGCAGTGATCAGTGAGGTTTGAAGCCGGCCGCCAGCTCATCGATGCGGCGATCCTTCTCGGCCCACAAGCCGTTTATCCAGGTTTGCAGGCGCGCACGGTAAGCGGGGTCTTTGCCCGTGTCGGTTTTCAAGTCCGGCGGGATGGGGATCTGACGCACATCCACCACCACATCGCTCAAGCGGCCGCAGATCAGGTCGGTGAAGGTGGGCACACCCTTGGGGTAGACGATGGTCACGTCCAGCATGGCGTCGAATTGCTCGCCCATCACCGCCAGCGCCATGCCAACGCCGCCCGTTTTGGGCTTGAGCAGGTGCTGATACGGTGATTGCTGCACGTCGTGCTTGCTGGGCGTGAAGCGGGTGCCTTCCAGAAAGCTGATCACCGAAGTGGGCACGACGCGGAACTTCTCGCAGGCCTTGCGGGCGGTTTCCAAGTCCTTGGCCGCACTGGCCTTGCCGCCCTTGCGCGACATGAAGGGAAAGTCGAGCGCCCACCAGGCCAGGCCGATGACCGGCACGTAGATCAGCTCTTTCTTGATGAAGAACTTGAGCAGCGGGATGCGCCCGCTGAACACTTTTTGCAGCACCAGGATGTCGACCCAGCTTTGGTGGTTGCTGCTGACCAGGTACCAGCCTGAGCGCTTGAAGTGGTCAACCCCGGTGATTTGCCAGCGCGTGTGTCCCACGGCAGCGATCCACAGGCCATTGATGGCCACCCAGAGTTCGGCCTGCTTGTTCAGCACGTAGTCGGCCACCTGGCGCACCGCGCGAAAGGGCAGCAGCAGCTTGAGCAGCGCAAAGGGGATCATGGTGGAAAACACAATCACCGTGTTCAGGGCAAGAACAATGCTGGCCACCGTGGCCTTGACGAATTGGACAGGTCTTTGAAACATGGCTGATTGAACGCGGCCTGGTTGTGCAGGTCGTGGATAACGACAGGCCGCAATTATGGCGCCTGGCAACCAGGCTGCGCGTTCTTCAGGCCGCGTCCTGCGCCTGCCACTGCTGCAGGAGGTACAAGCGTTGATAACGCCCTTCGGGCAAGGCCATCAAAGCTTCGTGCGAGCCCTGCTCGGCGATGCGGCCATGGTGCAGCACCACGATGGCATCGGCATCGCGGATGGTGGACAGGCGGTGCGCGATGGCCACCACGGTCACCTGGCCGTGCAGCGCGTCCAGGGCTTTTTGCACCAGGCGCTCGGTGTCGCTGTCGATGTGCGAGGTGGCCTCGTCCAGGAAGAGGATGCGCGGCTGCCCGGCCAGGGCCCGCGCCATGGCCAGCAACTGCTTCTGCCCCACGGACAGGCGCGCGCCACCTTCGCCCAGCGGCGTGTCATAGCCTTTTTCCAGCGCCAGGATGACATCGTGCACCTGGGCAGCCCGCGCGGCGGCCTCGATCTGCGCCAGGCTCAAGCCTCTGCCCATGTCGATGTTCTCGTGCGCGCTGGCGGCCAGCAGGAAGGGCTCTTGCGGCACCAGGCCCACGGCATGGCGGAAAGCGTCGTCGTCAATCTCATCGACCGGCTGGCCATCGATGGTGACGGTGCCCGCCGGCGCCTGGTAGAAGCGCAGCATCAGCGACAGCAGCGTGGATTTGCCGCTGCCAGTGTGCCCCACGATGCCGATGAACTGGCCCGGCGCGATGCTCAGGCTCACATCGTGCAGCACGGGCGGGTTGGCGGCGTAGGCAAAGGTCAGGCGGCGGATGTCAATGGCGCCTTGCGTGACGCGGCCTTGCCCGCTGGTGCGCAGGGACTCGGCCTCTTGCAGCAAGGTGTTGACGCGCGCCGCCGCCACCATCGACTGCTGCAGTTGCGAGAACTGCGTGGTGATCTGGATGAGCGGCTCCACCACGCGCGCCATGGTGCTGATGAAGGCATAGAGCACGCCGATCTCAACCGTGGTCAAGGTGCCGCCCTGGCTGCGCAGACCAAACACCGTCATCACCAGGGCCAGCAGGGAAATGTTCAACAGGTCGAGCGCTGGGCGCAGCAGCCAGGCGTTGGCGCGCAGTTCGGCTTTGCGGGCTTCCAGTTGCGCGCGTGCCGTCTGTGCAAAGCGCTCAGCAAAACGGGGCGTGGCATGGCTGGCCTGCAAGACCGCCATGCCGGCGATGGACTCGCCCATCTGCGCATTCAAATCGCTGCGCAACTGGCGCGAACGCGTCACCGCCGGGGCGCTCAGGCGCTGGTACAGCCAAACGATGGCGGTCACGGCGGGCACCAGCAGCGCCACCACCAGCATCAACTGCCAATCGAGGTAAGCCATTGCGAACAGGGCCGCGACCAGGGCCACCACGCTGTCGAGCATCACGAACAGCACCTGCACGTAGAGCGCCTTGACCGCTTCGGTGTCGTTGGTGACGCGGCTGACCAGTTGCCCGGTGATGGCGCGGTCGAAGTAGGCCATGGGCAGGCGCAGCACGTGGCCATAGACCTCTTCGCGCAAGCGCAGCACCGAGCGCATGGCCAGGCCGGCCAGGCGGATCAGCTGGCCATAGCGGATCCAGCTGGCGATCCAGGTGGCGAACAGGGCGCCCAGCAGCAGGCCAGCCATCTCGGGCCAGGTGCCCTGGTGCGGCATCAGGTGCTGGTCGATGAAGGCCTTGCCCAGGATGGGGCCCAGCGCTTCCAGGCCAGCGGCCAGCATCAGCCACAGCAGACCGCGCCGCAGGTGGTGCAGTTCGGGTTGGGCTGCGCGGCGCAGCAGGGCAAAGGCCTGGCCTCGGTCAAGCGGCTGCATCGTCGGCCTCCAGTTGTTGCTCTAGCTGCTGGTAGCGCCATTGGCGGGCATACCAGCCCTCCTGCTCCAGCAGTTGGGCGTGGCTGCCTTGCTCGGCCACCAAGCCTTCTTTCAGCACCTGGATGTGGTCGGCATCGGCCACGGAACTGAGCCGGTGGCTGACCACGATGACGATGCGCTCGGGCCGCTGTACTTTCAGCTCGCGCAGGTGCCGCAGGATGCGGGCCTCGGTGTCGGTGTCCACGGCGGACAAGGCGTCGTCCAGCAGCAGCAAAGGGGCATCGGCCAGCAAGGCGCGGGCAATGGCCACGCGCTGGCGCTGGCCGCCCGACAAGGTCACGCCGCGCTCGCCCACCGGCGTGTCATAGCCTTGCGGCAGGCGCAGGATGTCGTCGTGCACGGCGGCCATGCGGGCCACGTGTTCGACCTCGGCGCGCGTGGCCTGGGGCTTGGCCAGCGCGATGTTCTCGGCCACCGAGGCAGAGAATAAAAAGGGCTCTTGCGGCACCCAGCTCACGGCCCGGCGCAAGGTGTCCAGCTTGTAGTCGGCCAAGGTCACGCCGCCCCATTGCAAGCTGCCAGCATCGGGCACGAACTGGCGCAGCAGCAAGCGCACTACCGTGGATTTGCCCGCGCCGGTGGGGCCGACCAGGCCGAGCGTCTGGCCCGGTTGAACCGACAGCGACACGCCCGACAAGGCCCGCTGGGCGTGTCCTGGGTAGGAGAAAACCACGTCATGGGCCTGCAGAGCGCCAGGCTGGATCGCCAGCACCGGGCCGTGGTCCTGCACGGTGAGGGGCGCTTCCAGCACCGGCCGCAGGCGGTCCCAGGCGGCCCTGCCGCGCTCGATCAGGGACAGCACCCAACCGGCCGCGAACATGGGCCAGATCATCTGCCCCAGGTAGAGGCTGAAACTGGTCAACTGGCCAATGGTCAACTCGCTGTGCCAAACCAGGTAGCCGCCCATGCCCAGGCTGAGCATCGTGGCGGCGCCCAGCGTGAGGCTGACGGCGGGCTCGTACGCGGCTTCCCAGCGCTGCGCCTTCAGGCTGGATTGCGCGGCTTTGTCGGCCAGGGCCGTGAAGTCGGCGATGCTGCGCGCTTCAAGCCCCAATGCCCGCACGGTGCGCACGCCCGACAGGCTCTCATGCACCTGGTCGTTGAGGTGCCCGAAGTTGTCCAGCGATTGGCGCGACGCCGTGTGCACGTGGTTGGAGATCCACCAGAAGGCCCAGCCCATGATGGGAAACGGCAGCAAGGCCACCAGGGTCAGGCGCCAGTCGATGCCCAAGGCCATCGCGCCAATCACCAGCAGCAAGGTCATGGTGCCGTCAAAGCCCGCCAGCACGGCTTCGCCAGCGGCTTGCTCGACCGCGTCAATGTCGTTGGTGGCCAGGGCCATCAGGTCGCCGGTGCGGCGGTCCTGGTAAAAGCGCGGGCCTTGCAGGCTGAGGCGTTCGTACAGGCGGGTGCGCAGGTCCACGCCCAGCCGGTAAGCCGCTGCATAAAGCAACTGCCGCCAGGTCACGCGCATGAAGTAGATGGCCAGGCCGGCCAGCACCATCAGGCCCACTTCGCGGATCAGGCCATCGGTGTCCAGCCGGCGTGCCACCAGGCCATCGACCAGGTGCCCCACCTGGCGCGGTAGCCACACGGTGAGCAAGGCGATGGCGACCAGCATCACCGCAGAGGGGCCGTAAGCGCGCCAGTGGCGGAAAATGAACCGGAAGACGAGCGCGGACAGGGACATGGGTCAGCTTTGCCCCGACCGACGCCGCTCCCGCAGCATGAACAAATACAAGCCTTCGACCTTTTCGCGCGCCCACGGCGTCTTGCGCAGAAAGCGCAAACTGGACGACACGCTGGGGTCGGCCTGGAAGCAGCGGATGTTGATGAGCCGACCCAACTCCGGCCAGCCATAGCCGGCCACCAGTTCGTTGAGGATCGTTTCGAGCGTCAGCCCGTGCAACGGGTCCTGGCTGGGGGGTTTTTTCATGGCGGCATCATGCCGCACTTATCATGTCCCCACCTCACCGAATGCCTTGAAAGAACGCCCATGAAGACACGCGCCGCCGTCGCCTGGAAAGCCGGACAGCCCCTGACCATCGAAACCGTCGACCTGGAAGGCCCACGTGAGGGCGAGGTGCTGGTCGAGGTCAAGGCCACCGGCATCTGCCACACCGACTACTACACCCTGTCGGGCGCTGACCCCGAGGGCTTGTTCCCTGCGATTTTGGGCCACGAAGGCGCGGGCATCGTGGTCGATGTGGGCCCTGGCGTCAGCTCGCTGCGCAAGGACGATCACGTCATCCCGCTGTACACGCCCGAATGCCGCCAGTGCAAGTTCTGCCTGTCGCGCAAGACCAACCTGTGCCAGAAGATCCGCGCCACGCAGGGCAAGGGCCTGATGCCCGATGGCACATCGCGCTTCTCGCTGAATGGCGACCCGCTGTTGCACTACATGGGCACCTCCACCTTCAGCAACTTCATCGTGGTGCCGGAGATCGCGCTGGCCAAGATCCGCCCTGATGCGCCCTTCGACAAGGTCTGCTACATCGGCTGCGGCGTGACCACGGGCGTGGGCGCGGTGCTGTTCAGCGCGAAGGTCGAGGCCGGCGCCAACGTGGTCGTGTTCGGCCTGGGCGGCATTGGCCTGAACGTGATCCAGGCGGCCAAAATGGTGGGCGCCGACAAGATCATCGGCGTGGACCTGAACCCCAAGCGCGAGGCCATGGCCCGCCAGTTCGGCATGACGCATTTCATCAACCCGAAGGATGTTCAAGCCGCGGGCGGCAATGTGGTCGACGCCATCGTTCAATTGACCGATGGCGGCGCCGACTACAGCTTCGAGTGCATCGGCAACACCACCACCATGCGCCAGGCGCTGGAATGCACGCACAAGGGCTGGGGCCGCAGCCTGATCATCGGCGTGGCCGAGGCCGGCGCCGAGATCAGCACCCGCCCCTTCCAGCTGGTGACCGGCCGCAAGTGGGAAGGCTCGGCCTTCGGCGGCGCGCGCGGCCGCACCGACGTGCCCAAAATCGTCGACTGGTACATGGAGGGCAAGATCAACATCGACGATCTGATCACGCACAAGCTGTCGCTGGACCAGATCAACGAAGGCTTCGACCTGATGAAGAGCGGCGAATCGATCCGCTCGGTGGTGATGTACTGAACGACAGCGGCGGGCCGATCACATGACCATCGAAATGCTCAGCGAACACGCCTGCTTTGGCGGCGTGCAAGGCT
>NZ_JACMNS010000139.1 GCF_014378415.1 Aquabacterium sp. | reverse complement strand
TTACAACAAGGCGCAAGAAGGCATCAGCCAGGGTTTGATGACCGTGCGCTTCACGGTCAAGACCATTGAGCGCCTGTGCGACTTGCTTCGCTCGCAGGTTGATGACGTGCGCCGCTACGAGCGCGAACTGCGCAAGATCGTGGTGGACAAATGCGGCCTGCCGCAAGAGCACTTCATCAAGTCCTTCCCGCCCAACATCCTGAACCTGAAGTGGGCTGAAAAGGAAATCGCGACCGGCAAGCATTACGCCGCCGTGATGCAGCGCAACCTGCCCGCCATTCAAGAGTTGCAGCAAAAGCTGATCGACCTGCAGTCGAAGGCCGTCGTGCCGATTGATGATCTGAAAACGATCAACAAGCGCATGAACGAGGGCGAAAAGGCCTCGCGCGATGCCAAGAAGGAAATGATCGAGGCCAACTTGCGCCTGGTGATTTCGATCGCCAAGAAATACACCAACCGTGGCTTGCAGTTCCTGGACCTGATCCAGGAAGGCAACATCGGTTTGATGAAGGCGGTGGACAAGTTCGAATACCGCCGCGGCTACAAGTTCTCGACCTATGCGACGTGGTGGATCCGTCAGGCCATCACCCGCTCGATCGCCGACCAGGCCCGCACCATCCGCATCCCGGTTCACATGATCGAAACGATCAACAAGATGAACCGCATCTCGCGCCAGCATTTGCAAGAGATCGGGTTCGAGCCCGCTGCGCCCACGCTGGCCGCCAAGATGGAAATGCCGGAGGACAAGGTCCGCAAGATCATGAAGATCGCCAAAGAGCCGATCTCCATGGAAACGCCGATCGGCGACGACGACGACAGCCACTTGGGCGACTTCATCGAGGACACCAATAACACCGCTCCGATCGAGGCTGCCATGCAGGCCGGTTTGCGCGATGTCGTCAAGGACATCCTCGACAGCCTGACGCCACGTGAAGCCAAGGTGCTGCGCATGCGTTTCGGCATCGAAATGTCCACGGACCACACGCTGGAAGAAGTCGGCAAGCAGTTCGACGTCACCCGCGAGCGCATCCGCCAGATCGAAGCCAAGGCCATCCGCAAGCTGAAGCACCCTAGCCGGTCCGACAAACTGCGCACGTACCTCGACAACCTCTGATCAGCTTGAGCATCAAGCAAACCCAGTGACAGAATGCCCGGCACCGCCCGGGCATTTTTCATGGCGCTCTGGCCAATTCAAAAAAGACTTCCACTGATGACGACCTGGCAAGACGTGCTGTGCCCCGGCGACGCGACTGATTTTTTCACACGTGTGGCGCTGCCCGCCTTCGACCCCACGACCCGCGCCTATCTGGAAGGCAACGCCCTTTGGCTGGTGGAACTGAGCCGCCTGGTCTACCGCCATGACATCGAGGAAAGCAGTGCCCCGCCCTTGCCCACCCGGCGCAGTTTCCTGGACAAGGTGGGCCTGCAACAGCGGCGCTTCTTCTTGTGCTCAGAAACCGACACCCAGGCCATGCTGGTGACCTCGGGCTCGCCACCGAGGTTTGCCGTGCTGGTGTTTCGCGGCACAGACACTGTGCGCGACAGCATCACCGATGCCACCTTGGGCTTGCAGTTTTTAAGGCGCCGCCGACCGGGCCTGCACCGAGGCTTTAGGCGCGCGCTCGACTCCATCTGGTCCGAGATCGAGCCCGAACTGGCGACCTTGAATTGCCCGATTTTTTACACCGGCCACAGCCTGGGCGCAGCACTGGCCACCCTGGCCGCCGCCCGGCGCGCGCCCTTGGCGGTCTACAACTTCGGAGCCCCCCGTGTTGGCAACCTGGCTTTTGCCCAGTCAATGCGGCACGTGCCCATCTACCGCGTGGTGGACGACATCGACCTCGTGTCCATGGTGCCGCCCGCCTTCATGGGGTTCAGCCACGTGGGCCAAGAGGTGCGGCTGAGCGCCCCTGGCAGCCCCAGCACCCTCGTCAATCCGTTGGCCTGGTGCACCACACCGCCGGCTTTGCTGGCGGATCACGCGCCAGTCAACTACATTGATCGGATGCGGAGTGCAAGGCATGCTGTCGAATAGGCCTCAAAAACCGTGTGATTCTTCACGCCAATGCCTGACCACCTGAGCCAACATACCGAGCTATGGGAACCACCAAGGAATGTGCCGTCATGTTCGCCGATCTGCGCGGCAGCACAGCCCTGTATCTGCGCCTTGGCAACAAGGAAGCGGCCACGGTGGTCACACACAGCCTGGCGATGCTGGGGCAAATTGTGGCCAAGGGTGGCGGCCGGGTAGTCAAGACCCTGGGCGATGGCCTGATGGCCGTGTTCGACGACGCCGAGCGCTCCGTTGAAGCCGCCGCCAACGCCCAAGACTCCCTCGAACGCCTGGCCCCTTTGCCCAGAGACGGTCTGCCCAGTAAAGCCACCGCCTTGAAGATGAAAGTGGCCCTGGCCTGGGGCGAAATCGTGGAAGTGGACAGCGACTGCTTTGGCGATGCCGTCAACGTGGCCGCCCGCTTGATCGACCTGGCCGGCGACAACGAAACACTGGCCACCGGCCCCCTGATCCGCGAATTGCCTTCAGACCAGCAGGAGCGCTTTCGCAGCATCGACCGCCTTCACCTGCGCGGCCGCAAAGAGCCCGTGGCCGTGCTGCGCATGGAAAGCCGCAAGTTCGGCGACACCGAATCGACCATGATGATGGGCGCCGAGAGCACCGACATGCCCGATGGCGTGCGCCTGACCTGGCTGGGGACCGAACGCATTTTCTCGACCGCCAGCATGCCCCTGACCCTGGGCCGTAGCCCGCAGGCCTCGTTTTGCGTCAGCGATGCACGCGTGTCGCGCTCGCATGTGCGCATTGAATCGCACAGCGGGCACATCTACCTGAGCGACATGAGCTACAACGGTACGCACGTCAAGTTCGACCACGACGACCAGATTCTGACGCTGCGCCGTGGCACCTGTACCTTGCACGGCAGCGGCGTGATCTGCATGGGGTCGCCCCCCACCGATGCCACCGCCACCCAAATTCATTTCGAAGTGTTGAGCTTTTCTGACACTTTGCCTCAGTGCTGACGCTTAGACACATCTGAGCACGCATGGGGTAGAGTGATTCATTGCAGTCCCACCCCTGACGACCGCATGACGCTCAATGCAGTTCCACCCGATGAGTCCGCGCGCCTAGCGCTGTTAAGCGCCAGCAAGCTGCTGGACTCCGAGGTCGACCCCGCGTTCGACGCTTTGGTGCGCCTGCTGGGCGCCCAGATGAACTGCCCTGTGGCCATGATCAACCTGATCGACAGCCACCGTTTGTGGGCCATGGCCCGCATCGGGATTGAACAACGCCAGTTTTCACTGCTGGACGCCTTTTGCGCCGCCACCATCTGCCAAGGTGATGTGGTGGTCATCCCTGATGCCCAGGACGACCCACGATTCAAGCACAACGCCTGGGTCACAGGCCCCCCTCACGCACGCTTCTATGCGGGTGTGCCTTTATG
>NZ_JACMNS010000138.1 GCF_014378415.1 Aquabacterium sp. | reverse complement strand
TTGCTGCAGTGGATACAGATCGGCCTGTTCGCGCTGCTGTTTGCCTGGGTCTCGGCCGGCTGCATCACCGCGGTGATGGGCTTTTGGGTGCTGGTCAAGGGCGACAAGCACGCGCTGTCCAAGACCACGGCCAGCAACCGCTCCTTGAGCGCCAACGCCCGCACCGCCGTCATCATGCCCATCTGCAATGAAGACGTGAGCACCGTGTTCGCCGGCCTGCGCGCCACCTGTGAATCGTTGGCCACCACGGGCGCGGATCGCTTGTTCGACGTCTTCATCCTGTCGGACAGCAGCGACCCCGCCGTGCGCGCCGCCGAGCTGGCCGCCTGGTCCGAACTGCGCGGCACCTTGAACAGCGACCGCATCTTCTACCGCTGGCGCCAGCGCCGCATCAAGCGCAAGGCCGGCAACGTGGCCGATTTCTGCCGCCGCTGGGGCCGCAACTACCGCTACATGGTGGTGTTGGATGCCGACAGCGTGATGAGCGGCGATTGCCTGGTCACCTTGGTGCGCCTGATGGAAACGCACCCCACCGCCGGCATCCTGCAAACCGCGCCCCAAGGCGTCGGCCTGAACACCGTGCACGCCCGTGGCCAGCAGTTCTCGTCCCGCGTGACGGGCCGCCTGTTCACCGCTGGCATGCAGTACTGGCAACTGGGCGAGGCCCACTACTGGGGCCACAACGCCATCATCCGCGTCGAGCCCTTCATGAAGCATTGCGCCCTGGCGCCTTTGGAAGGCACCGGCGGCTTGAGCGGCGAGATCATGTCGCACGACTTTGTGGAAGCCGCGCTGATGCGCCGTGCCGGTTACCACGTGTGGCTGGTGCCCGACCTGGTGGGCAGCTACGAACAACAGCCGCCCCACATCCTGGCCGAGCTGCAACGCGACCGCCGCTGGTGCCAGGGCAATCTGCAAAACGCCCGACTGATCGCCGAGCCCGGCCTGCACGCCGTGCACCGGGGCATGCTGATCACCGGCGCCATGGCCTACCTGTCGGCCCCGCTGTGGCTGGTCTACGTGGCCTTGGGCGCGATGCTGTGGTTGGTCGGCGGCAATGTGTTCTTCACGCCCGAAGGCGACCTGACCGTGGGCGTGCCGAGCCTGTGGATCGGCACCATCACCATGCTGGCCTTGCCGCGATTTTTGGGCGTGCTGGCCGTGGTGATGAAGGGCGAGCAGCGCTTCTATGGCGGCACCGCCAAGCTGGTCAAGAGCGCGTTCATTGAAGCGGGTTTGTCGGCCATGCAAGCGCCATTGCGCATGGTGGCGCACTCCACCTTCGTGATCGGCGCGCTGACCGGCTTGAAGCTGGATTGGAAGTCGCCCCCGCGTGCAGCCACCGATGTGAGCTGGCAGGAAGCCACGCAGCGCTTTGCCCCGGCCGGTGCCGCCGTGCTGGTGATCGCGGCAATCCTGGCCCTGGTCCACCCGCCCGCTTTGATCTGGCTGCTGCCGGTGGGCCTGCCTTTGCTGCTGGCCATTCCCTTCACGGTGATCACCAGCCGCACGGGTTTGGGCGAGAAGGTGCGCCAGGCCGAGTTGCTGCTGGTGCCCGAAGAATCGTGGTCGCCCTCGGTGCTGCGCCGCGCCTGGGCCTATGCCCAGCAAAGCAGTGATCCCCTGCCTTGGGGCGAGGTGCTGGACAACCCACGGCTGTGCGCAGTGGTGAGCGGCGCCATGGGGTCGCGCCGCACCTCGCAAGGTCTGCGCGGGCAAGCGCGGCGCCAGCGGATCGAGCAACTGGCGAGCGAGGGCGCCAAGCCCACACCGGCCGAGGTGATGCGGTTTTTGAGCGAGCCGGGCAGCTTGCAGCAGTTGCGCGCGGCGGTGCTGTTCCCGAGTGCTGGCGCCGAGTCACGCATGTCGACATCGCACGCCTGAGATCGGCGAACGTTGCCGGGCGCCGGCTTCGTCTGAGGCCGTGGCGGTTCTGATGATGGTGGCGCCCCTGATGAATTTGTCGATCAGCGAGAATCGCAGCTCTTGACCAGGCCAGCCCCGGCCCCGCAGCAGCCCGTTTCCGACAGGATTTCCACCATGCCCTTGACCTTGCAACAGCTTGAACGGCACCTCTTCAAGGCCGCCGACATTCTGCGCGGCAAGATGGACGCCTCCGAGTTCAAGGAGTACATCTTCGGGATGCTCTTCCTCAAGCGCTGCTCCGATGTGTTCGACCAGCGCAAAGAACAGATCATTGCCCAGGAAATGGCCGGCAAAAAATCCAGGGCCGACGCCGAGTTCAGCGCCGAACTGCGCCGCTGGTACGGCCAATCCTTTTACGTGCCCAACACTTCCAGCTGGGACTACCTGGTCAACGAGGCCCACCAGGACGTGGGCGGCTTCCTCAACCGCGCCCTGGGCGGCCTGGAGAGCAACAACTCCAGCTTGTCGGAAGTGCTGGAACACATCGACTTCAGCCGCAAGGTGGGCCAGAGCAAGATCCCCGACATCAAGCTGCGCCAGCTCATCAACCACTTCAGCCAGTACCGCCTGCGCAATGAAGACTTCGAGTTTCCTGACCTGCTGGGCGCGGCGTATGAATACCTGATTGGCGAGTTCGCTGATTCGGCGGGCAAGAAAGGCGGAGAATTTTATACACCCCGCTCGGTGGTGCGCATGATGGTGCGCCTCATCAAGCCCGAAGAAAAGCACAGCGTGTACGACCCCTGCGTAGGCTCGGGCGGCATGCTGATCATGGCCAAGGAATACATCGACGAGCACGGTGGCGACGGCACCAAAGCCGAGCTGTGCGGCCAAGAGGCCAACGGCACCGTGTGGTCGATTGCCCGCATGAACATGCTGCTGCACGGCATCAGCAGTGCCGATCTGCGCAACGACGACACCCTGGCCGAACCCGCCCACGTTGAGAACGGCGAGCTGATGCGCTTTGACCGCATCCTGGCCAACCCGCCGTTCTCCATCAACTGGGGCACGGCCGACACCGACCGCAGCGGTCAATCCGTCTGGGCGCCCAAGTTCCGCGCCGAGCGCTTCGCCTTTGGTGAAGTACCACTGGGCAGCAAGAAGGCCGATTTGATGTTCTTGCAGCACATGGTGGCCGTGTTGCGCGATGGCGGCCAACTGGCCACGGTGATGCCGCACGGCGTGCTGTTCCGGGGCGGTGAAGAGCGCAGCATCCGTGGCGGCATGATCGACGCTGATCTGTTAGAGGCCGTGATCGGCCTGCCCGCCAACCTGTTCTACGGCACCGGCATCCCGGCCTGCGTGCTGGTGATGCGCAAGGGCAAAGGCCAACGCAGCGGCAAGCCGCCCGAGCGCCAGGGCAAGGTGCTCTTCATCAACGCCGACCGCGAATACTTCGAAGGCCGCGCCCAGAACCACCTGCTGCCCGAACACATTGAAAAAATCGCCGACACCTTCGATGCCTTTGCCGAAGTGCCGGGCTTCTCAGCCGTGGTCAGCAACGCCACCCTGCGCGAGAACGGCTACAACCTCAACATCCGCCGCTACGCCGACAACGCCCCACCGCCCGAGCCGCACGATGTGCGCGCCCACCTGCAAGGTGGCGTGCCCAAGGCCGAGGTGCAGGCCAAGGCCGCGCTGTTCAAGGCCCATGGGCTTGACCCCATGGCCTTGTTTGCCGAACGTGATGCCGCTTACTTTGACTTCCACCCCAAGCTAACCACCCGCCAGGCCCTCAAGCCCGCGATTGAAACCAACCCCGGACTGCTGGCCCGCGAGCAAGCCGTGCGCGATGCCTTTGCCGCCTGGTGGCAAGCGCACAGCCCGCGCATCACGGCGCTGGCAGGCGCCAAGAGCCTGGTGGGCCTGCGCCACGATCTGCTGCACAGCTTCAGCGAAGCCCTGGAGCCCGTGGGCCTGCTCAGCCGCTTTCAGGTGCGCGGCATCGTGGCGGGCTTCTGGTTCGATGCCAAGTACGAGTTCATGACGCTGATGGCACGCGGCGCAAAAGGCGTGGTGGATGCGTGGCGCACCAGCATCCTCACGGCGCTGGATGACGACCAGCACAAGGGCAACCCGCTGGACCACAAGCTGGTGAAGTGCCTGATGGGTGACTTCATTCAAACCATGGCGGAGTTGGATGCGCGCAAGGTGGAGTTGGACAGCCAGATCAAGGCGGGCACGCCTGAGAAGCGGGGTGATGAGGCCGAGGGGGATGAGGGCGATTCAGCCGAAGCGGGTGACGAAGAACCCGTGATGGATGAGGCCCAGCTCAAAGTGTGGAAGCAGCAGCTGGCCGCGCTGAAGAAGCAGATCAAGGCCGAGCAGCAAGGCTTTGCCCAGCGATTGAACGAGGCTGTGGATGCGCTGGACGAGGCCGGGTCAGCGGAGTTGCTGTTGACGGTGATGCAGCGGGATGTGGCTGTGATCCTGGAGCGTTATGTGGCCGCGCAGCGGCAGCAGGTGGTGATGGCGTTTGAGGGCTGGTGGGACAAGTATCAGGTGCCGTTGACCAAGATTGAAGCGCAACGAGACGATGCGTCACGAGGCGTTCAAGAATTCCTGCGAGGCCTAGGTTATGCCTGACATTAGCTTGCCGATTGGATGGAAGAAATCAAGCTTAGCCACGCTCGCTAGCTATGTGAACGGCTTCGCCTTCAATGAGCAGTACTGGTCCGAGAAGGGGTTGCCCATTGTTAGGATCGCGCAGATCACGGGCTCTCAACCCGTGGTGGATAGATTCGACGGTCAACTTCCCAGTCACTACCGCCTCAACGATGGCGACCTGATTTTTTCGTGGAGCGGGACGCTTGCAGTGGTCCGTTGGAATGGTGGCCCGGCCTGGTTGAACCAGCATTTGTTCAAGGTCGAACCGCGAGGCGATGTTGACGGCAATTTGCTTTTTCATCTGCTGCAGCGCTCTGTCGCCGAGATGGACAAGCGCTCGCACGGCAGCACGATGAAGCACATTAAGCGTGGTGAGCTGGCCGAGTACGAGGTGACGTTGCCAACAAACTTGGATGAGCAATCCGCTCTGGCCCAAGTCCTCGACACCCTCGACACCACCATCCGCCAAACCGAGGCCATCATCGCCAAGCTCAAGCAGGTCAAGCACGGCCTGCTGCACGACCTGCTAACCCGAGGCATCGACGCCAATGGCGAACTGCGCCCGCCTCAGAGCGAAGCGCCGCATCTCTACAAGGCGTCGCCGTTGGGGTGGATTCCGGTTGAGTGGTCCGTGCAGCCCCTGGGTGAGATAGCGGAGGTCAGCCGTGGCAAATTTACCCATCGTCCGCGCAACGATCCCGCGTTCTTCGGCGGCTCTCATCCGTTTATTCAGACCGGCGATGTGGCTAGTGCTGAAGGCGGGCATGTATCAACATATTCACAGACGCTGAGCGTGCAAGGAACTGCTGTAAGCCAGGAATTCCCAGCAAACACCATCGCAATCACGATTGCAGCGAACATTGCCGACACAGCAATTCTGGCAGTGCCGATGTACTTCCCCGATAGCGTGGTCGGCGCGGTCGTGCATCCGCAGTTCAACGTCCGATTTGTAGAACTGTCGATACGTAAAGCCAAGCGCTTACTGGATGCCAGGGCACCGCAAAGCGCGCAGAAAAACATCAACCTACAAGATCTCCGCCCGCTGCCTCTCGCTGTGCCACCGAGACTGGAGCAAGATTGGATCGCACAGCGATACGAAGCCACACAGTCTCGACTGGAGACTGAGGGCGCGTTCGCCGTGAAAATGCGACAGCAAAAATCCGGCCTCATGGAAGACCTCCTCACCGGCCGCGTCCGCGTCACCCCATTGCTCGCCCAGGCCCCCACCACCCAGCCATGAGCACCCCCACCCTGCCCCCACGCGAATCGCTCACCGTCGAATTCAAAAGCGACCGCACCCGCCTGCCCGACCGTGACCTGGTCGAGGCCGTGGTCTGCCTGGCCAATGCCGAAGGCGGCGAGTTGTGGCTGGGCGTGGAAGACGATGGCACGCCCACCGGCCTGCATCCTGAGCACCTGCAACTGACCGGCCTGGCAGGCATGGTCGCCGCCCGCACCTCGCCTTCGCTGCCCGTGGTCGTCACGCCCGTCACCTTGGATGGCGTCCCCGTGGCCCACATCGCCGTGCCCAAAGCACAGGGCGAAGTCGCCACCACCAGCGGCGTGTACCTGCGCCGCCGCATCAAGCCCGATGGTCAGCCCGAGTGCGTGGCCATGCTGCCGCACGACCGCGCCAGCCGCGTCAGCAGCTTTGGCCTGGTCGATGCCTCCGCCCAGATCGTGGCCGGTGCCACCCTGGCCGACCTGGACCCGTTGGAGCGCGAGCGCCTGCGCCAATGCGTGCAGCAATACGGCGGCGACCGCGTGCTGCTGGAGCTGGACGACGAAGCGCTCGATGGAGCCCTGGGCCTCACCGCCCGCCTGCCCGATGGCAGCGCCCGCGCGCCCACCCTCACCGGCCTGCTGCTGGTGGGCAAAGAGGCCGCATTGCGCGGGCTGCTGCCCACGCACGAGTTCGCCTTCCAAGTGCTGGCCCGCGAGGCCGTGGGCTTCAACGAGTTCCGCCGCTTCCCGCTGCTCAAGGCGCTGGATTGGCTGGAGACCAACTTCCGCCCCTACAACCCCGAGCGCGAGATCCAGGTGGGCCTGTTCCGCGTGCCCGTGCCCAAGGTGGACCTGGGCGCCTTCCGCGAAGCCGTGGCCAACGCCCTGGTGCACCGCGATTACCACCGCCTGGCCGCCGTGCATGTGCGGCTGGACGACGAGGGCCTGACCATCAGCAACCCCGGCGGTCTGGTTGATGGTGTGACCCTGGCCAACCTGCTCACCACCGAGCCCCGTCCGCGCAACCGCACCCTCGCCGACGCCATGAAGCGCGTGGGCGTGGTGGAGCGCTCAGGCCGGGGCGTGGACAAGATCTACCGGGGCATGCTGCGCTTTGGCCGCCCCGAGCCCGACTACCGCCGCACCGATGTGAACAACGTGGTGCTCAAGCTGGCCACGGTCGATGCCGACGAGGCCTTCTTGAAGCTGGTGATCGACCAGGAAAGCAAGCGCGGGCAAGAGCTGCCCATCGACAGCCTGATCGCCCTGGCCGCCCTGCGCGAGCTCAAGCGCCTGAGCACCGAAGAGCTGGCCACGCACATCCAGCGCGAAGCCGCCCAGGCCAAGCGCACGCTGGAAGCCTTGGTCGAGATGGGCCTGGTGCAGGCCCACGGCAACGCCCGGGGCCGCAGCTACACCCTGGCCGCCGGGGTGTACCAGGCTGATGGCGACAAGGCCGCCTACACCCGCCAGGTCGGCTTCAGTGCCTTGCAGCATGAGCAGCTGGTGCTGAGTTATGTGCGCCAACACGGGCGGATTGCCAGGGCCGAGGTGGCCGACCTGTGCCGACTGTCGCCGGACCAATCTGCCAAGCTACTGAAAAAGCTCAAGGAACAAGGCGCGCTGCAACAGCATGGCGAACGCCGCTGGGCTACTTACACACTGAGTAGCGACGAATCTCTATGAGCTTTTATGGACGTCTATGAGCCGCTATGAGCCTGCTTTGGAGGCTTTGGCCCATATGATCTCAATGAAATCAATGACTTAACAAACGGGGCGGGCGGTCTATGGGCTGGGAATTGGATGAAGTCGAGCGCCCCCTGGTCGAGCAACTGGTCAGCCAAGGCTGGCGCCACGTGGCCGGCACGCTGGACGACCCCGCCCGCACCGAGCGCACCGCGTTCTCCGACGTGGTGCAAGCCGCCGTGCTGCGCCGCCAACTGCACGCCCTGAACCTGCACAACGGCCAACCCTGGCTGGATTCCGATCGCCTGACCCAGGCCGTGGCCGCGCTCACCCGCCTCCCGGCCCACAAACTGATGGAGGCCAACCGCGCCGCTACCGACTTGCTGCTCCATGGCATCACCGTGGAAGGCCTGCCCGGCTGGGACGGTGGCCGCCACCAGACCATCCACTTCATCGACTGGGCGCACCCCGAGCGCAACGCCTTCACCGTCATCAACCAGTACCGCGTCGATTGCCCGCCCGGCTTCAACCGGGGCAAGGCCTTCATCGTGCCCGACCTGGTGCTGCTGGTGAACGGCATCCCCTTGGTGGTGATCGAGTGCAAAAGCCCCTCGGTGCCCGAGCCCCTGGCCGAGGCCGTGGACCAACTGCGCCGCTACAGCAACCAGCGCCAGGCCAGCGGTGAGGTGAACGACCACGAGGGCAACGAGCCCTTGTTCCACACCACCCAGTTGCTGGTGGCCAGCAGTTTTGACGAGGCGCGCGTGGGCACCGTGGGCGCCACCTTCAAGCATTACACCGCCTGGAAAACGGTGGTGCCCTTGACCGAAGAGGCCGTGAGCCAGCGCCTGGGCAAAGCCCAACTGTCCGAGCAAGAGCGCCTGGTGGCGGGCCTGTTGACCCCCAGCCACTTACTGGACGTGGTGCGCCACTTCACCCTGTTCATGAACACCGATGGCGCCACCGTCAAAGCGGTGTGCCGTTACCAGCAATACCGCGCTGTGAGCCGCGCCATCGAGCGCCTGCGCCACGGCAAAACCCGCCTGCAAGACGGCGAGCACGATCGCCGTGGCGGCATCGTGTGGCACACCCAAGGCTCAGGCAAAAGCCTGACCATGGTTTTTTTGATCCGCAAGCTGCGCACCGATGCGCAGTTGCGCCGCTTCAAGGTGGTGGTCGTCACCGACCGGACCGACCTGGAACGGCAATTGTCAGAGACCGCCGCCCTGACCGGCGAGATCGTGGCGCGCGCCACCACCGCCGACAAGCTCAAGGCCATGCTGCGCATCAAAGGCCCCGGCCTGCTGTTTGGCATGATCCAGAAGCAGCGCACGGGTGATGCGGTGGGCGAGGCTGGCCTCACGGCCGAAGACTTGCCTGCGCTGAGCAGTGTCGTGAAGGCCCGCGAGCCCGAGCCCGCCGAGGTGCTCAACGACGACGACAGCATCCTGGTGTTGGTGGACGAAGCCCACCGCGGCCAATCAGGTGACCTGCACGCCACCTTGCAAGTGGGCCTGCCCAACTGCGCCCGCATCGGCTTCACGGGCACACCCATCCTGATGGGCGACAAGAAGCGCACGCACGAGGTCTTTGGCGAGTTCATTGACCGCTACACCATCCGAGAGGCCGAGCTGGATGGCGCCATCGTGCCCATCCTGTACGAAGGCCGCACGGCCCAAGGTGCCATCAAAGACGACGCCAACCTCGATGAGTTGTTTGAAGACCTCTTCCGCGAGCACACGCCCGAAGCGCTGGAGGCCATCCGCAAAAAATACGCCACCAAGGGCCAGATCTTTGAAGCGCCCGACCTGATCCGTGACAAGGCACGCGACATGCTGCGCCACTACGTCACGCACATTCTGCCCAATGGCTTCAAGGCGCAGGTGGTGGCGTACAGCCGCCTGGCCGTGGTGCGCTACCTGGGTGCCTTGGGCGATGCCCGAGACGAGCTTCTGGCCGATGCGGAAAGCCTGAACGCCGAAGACAAGGCCATGAGCGACGAGGCCCTGTGCGTGCGCCCTGCCGCGGTGCAAGCCACCGTGCAGGCCTGGCGCTACCGCGACACCCTGCGCGCCACCGAGTTCGCCCCGGTGATCTCCGGCGGCAACAACGATGACCCGGCCTGGAAACCCTGGACGGATGGCGCCGCGCACGAGCAAAGCATCAAGCGCTTCAAGAACAAGGCTGATCCGCTGGCCTTCCTGATCGTCAAGTCCATGCTGCTGACGGGCTTTGACGCGCCCATTGAAGGCGTGATGTACCTGGATCGCCCGATCCGCGAGGCCGAGCTGCTGCAGACCATTGCGCGTGTGAACCGTACCGGGCACGGCAAGAAGTTCGGCATCGTGGTCGATTACTACGGCCTGGCGCACCACCTCAAGCAAGCCTTGAGCGTGTATGCCGACGAAGACATCGACGGTGCACTGCAAAGCCTGAAAGATGAGATCCCCATCTTGCGTGATCGGCACTTGCGGGTGGTGGATCTGTTCCGCAGCCGTGGGGTCGAGTCCCTGTCTGACATCGAGGCCTGCGTTGGACTGCTGGGCAAGGAGCGCCTGCGCGCCGAATTCGGCGTCAAGCTCAAAGCCTTCTTGAATCTGTTGGACGTGGTGCTGCCTCGCCCTGAAGGCCTGCCATTCGTGGCCGATGCCAAGCTGCTGGCGTTCATCTATGCACGCGCCCGCAACCGCTACCGAGACACCCAGGTGCTGGGCAAAGATGTGGGCGCCAAGGTGCGCAAGCTGATCGACGACCACGTGATCTCGATGGGCGTGAACCCCAAGATACCGCCGGTGTCGCTCACCGATGCCGACTTTGGTGCCCAGGTATCGCGCGAGCCCAATGACCGGGCCAAGGCCTCCGAGATGGAGCACGCCATCCGTGCCCACATCCGCGAGCACATCGATCAAGACCCTGTCGCCTACCGCAAGCTCAGCGAGCGCCTCAAGGACCTGCTGGACAAGTTGGGCGAGCAATGGGATGAACTGGTGAGCGCCCTCAACGTGATGGCGAACGACATCCGCCAAGGGCATGTGGCACCGGATGCCCGCTTGCCTGAAGTGCCGGAGCACTGCGGCCCCTTCCTGCGCCTGATCGTGGACACGGCCGTGGGCGATGGCAGCATCACCGAGGCCGAGCGCCAGAAGCTGGCGACCTTGACGGTCGAGGTGGTGGACACCATCGTGGCCGAGCTGGTGCCCAATTTCTGGCGGCCCAACCGGCAACCGGCCCAGGATGCCTTGGCCACGCTGGTGTTCGAGCGCCTGATGGCCTCACGCCTGTTGCCCCCGCCACAGCTTGACGCCCTGGTGGACAAGCTGATGGAGTTGGCCCGCGCCAACCATGAGCGATTGCAAGCCTCATGAACAGCCTGATCGTTGAAGACCTGGCCTTTGAGGTGCGCCGCAGCGCCAGCAGGCACACGCTGGGCATCACCGTGGGCCGCCTGGGCGAGCTGGTGGTGTCGGCCCCGCCTGAAGCCCCCGAGGCGCAGTTGCGCGACTTTGTGATGCGCAAGCGACTGTGGGTTTACAAGCAGTTGGCCAAGAAGGAAGCCTTGCAGCACGTGGTGCCCCGCAAGGTCTTCACCGACGGCGAAGGCTTCACCTACCTGGGCAGGAGCCATCGACTGCGCCTGGTTGACGCGCCAGAAGGCCCGGTCAAACTGACGGGGGGGCGGTTCGTGATGCCCCAGTCTTTGGCGCCCCAGGGCGATGTCCACATGATCCGCTGGTACAGCGAGCGGGCTCGGTGCTGGCTTGACCACAAGGTCAAGGCCTACGCTGACCGGATGGAGGTCAGCCCGGCGGGCATCACGGTGCAAGACCTGGGCTACCGCTGGGGTTCGTGCGGCAAAGGCAGTCGGCTGTACTTCCACTGGAAGACGATCTTGTTGCCTGCCCGGATCGCTGAGTACGTGGTGGTGCATGAGCTGGCTCACCTGCATGAGCCACACCACACGCCAGAGTTCTGGCAGCGGGTCGAACGTGCCATGCCGGATTTCGCGCGCCGCAAAACGTGGCTGGCGGAACACGGCATGAGCGTCGAAGGGGTGGTTTAAGATTTTTTCTATTGCCAACTGGCCGTGATCAATTCAGCCAGCGCTGGTTGGGTTGGACTCAGCAATGTGCTTTGGCCAACCGGCACGGCTGACATCGCAGCCATGGCATCGACCAACGGGCTAACCTTGTCCGGTGTCAACGTTTTGCCATCCGCCAGGCGAATGAGTTCGACCTGATGGTCTGCCGCCGAGAACCAGCCCTTGATGGTGAAGGTCTCTCGCGAGTCAATCAACGCCAGGGTCAAATCATTGCTCGTGCGACCCAGCCAGATCTGATCTGCCGTGACACCGTCGGCCACATCAAGCCTGTCGATTCCGCCTGCATCCAGGACGACATCGTCGCCCTTGCCTCGTCCCCAGACGAACACGTCATTGGATGTGGCCGACGTGTCGATCAGCGTGTCGTTGCCCGCGCCACCATTGAGCACGTCGTTGCCATTGCCGCCGATAACGGTGTCGTTACCGTCCCCGCCGCTCAAACGATCGTTGCCATCACCACCATCCAAGATGTCATCACCATCGCCACCGCTGAAACGGTTGGCCGCGTGGTTGCCCAAGTACATGTCGGCGCTCTTCGTTCCAGTGGTATCGGCGCCTGGCCACAGCACACCGAGCTCATTGAGCGTACGCACAACAGGGGCATCAGGGGCCAGTTCAGATATCCATGAACGGAGCTTGCCGGTCGCATCGAATGAGGTGGCCGACAGGGTGTGCGAGCCGAAGCGAGTCAGATCCACCAGATCGAGCAAGGCATTGCCGCTGTCTTGTTGCTTGCGGACTTCAAGCATGGCATTCAGGCCGCTGGCGTCGAGTCGGAGCTCACCGGATTCGTTGCCGCTTGGCGCGGGGACGATGGCCTCCAGGTACGGCAGCAGGCGGGTTTGAATGACCAAGGCTCCATAGACGCTTTGTGACAAAGCATCGTAGCTTTGTTGCAAGAGCGCCTGACGATCACTGGCGGTCGAGATGCTGGTTTTGCCGGTTTTCGCCAGGGTCCGGTAGTTCTCACCATTGAATGCCTCCAGCACGGACAGCCGCTGCTTCCAGAGTGCATTGCCGGCTGCGTCCTGCCCGTAGAAGGAGTAGCTCACGGCGTGGCCTGCGGCCTCCCATTCCGATACCGTTGTCAACGGGCTGGTGTCGGACCAGGCCTTGAGCAAGGGGGCGATCAGCACCATCTGGGCATCGTGAGTGTTGGCTTGGCTGAAGCGAGTCAGAATGTCTCGCAGCGCAGTTGACTGGGCTGCTGCTTGCGACAGGTTGGCCACGGCGCCAGAGCCCAGCATATCTGGCAGGTTCTTGATGTCGTCGGGCAGCGTACTTGAGGTGACGATCTGTCCATGAAACCGATCTTCTGCAAACCAGGCGTCGGTGTAGGCATGGTTTTCGCCATTCATGGTGAAGGTCGCGCGGCCGTCAAGCCGGGTACCGTCCGCGAGTGTTTCGCTGCTGGCGGTCTTGGCCAGTTGTATCTCACTGATGCCAAGCTGCCCTAGCGTGAAGAGTTCATTGGCCGCGCTGATGCCGTTCTGGTTCAAATCTCGCCAAATGCGCAAGCGATCAAATACCGCATCTTGCCCATTGATCACGCCATCCTTGACGTTGTCAAGGTCGGCCAGGGCGGCATACCCGTTGGCGGCCAACTTGCCATTGCGCAACAGGGTGCTGTCGCCAAACAGCTCTCGGCCTGTGTCTACGCGCCCATTGCCGTCTCGGTCCAAAGCCAGCAAGCCGTCGTCTGGCGAGGCCCACGCTGTTCGGGTGCGAATGCCGTCGGCATTCAGGTCAAACGCCATTCGATCACTGCTGTCAAGTTGGCGGATTTCGATGCCATCGCCGTCAAGGTCGAGCACCAAAGGCGAACTGCTCTTCTGCGAACCAGTGAATTTCACGCCCACTCTCGGATCGATGAATGGCAGACCCAGGCCGCCTTCATCCTGGTGCTTGTCGAAGGGGTTGGGCGTGGGATTCAACAGGTTTTTTTCACCGCCAGGTGTGAGGCGTCAACTCAGGTCGTGCCCTGCCTTGCCCATGGCATCCAGCAGTGTCTTATTGACGCTGTTGCTGTTGCCTTCATTATCGCCACCCCCGTAAAACGAGTAGCCTATGTCCTGCTCGTTGATGGCTTCGCCCGCAGTGCGCGCCTTGTTCCACAAGTCCGTGATGGCCTGTTCATCGCCAGAAGCAATCACCTCGCTGGGGTGTCCCTTGTCGTAGTAGCCAGACCAGCCTGCATCGCCTCCTGAGTAAGGCCTGCCGTTGGGATCCAGGCTGTCTGTAGTCCCGTTGAACTCATAGAACTCGACCGTATCACCCAGCAGCGTTGAGCCTATGGGTTTGGTTTTGCCATCGTCAGAGGTGGCAAGGCCATGCATCTCTGAAACCAGTTTGCCTTTGTCGTCCACCAACGTCAGGTAGTAGTGGCCACCCGCGCCGATAACAGGCAGCTCCCTGCGTTCAATTTTGTAGTTCCCCATTTTCATTTCCCTTTGTATATTTCTTTCAAGCCATAGTCGACCTTGATGGCCTCAATGCGTGTGTCGTGTTCTTGAATCGCGATGTCGATGGTTTCCTCGAACAGATAGTGCTGGGTTGGCCCAAACAGCTCGCATCGCTCTTCGAGCGATGTTGTGACGCTCAGATGACAGGCTGTGCTTGTCAAGCCCTTGACGCAGGTGAAGTGCTGGTTTTCTAGCCACTCAACCAATGGCGCGGCGTTGCTTTGCAGTGCAAATCTGCGCAGCACGCCTTTGCGGATCCGCTCTGGAATGGACTGCTGCGGGAAGTCCGGCCCTTTGCGGTGATACCTGCTTTCCTCAAGCAACTCAACAGGGCCAGGTGTGTAGCTGTATTGCATGCCCAGCTTGACCACGCCCAGGTCCATGGACTGGCAACGCTTCTGGCACCCGGATACGCCCATCAGGATCATCAAACTGGCGAGCAGCCAGGCTGAGCTTCGGAGGCATGCGTGATCTTGCGGCGATTTATTCATACGGTTGACATGGCGCCTGGTGGAGTTGATCCGGTGCATCATATGAAAATGGCCGGTCCTGCGCGTCGCTCCAATGGGGGTCACTTGATTGCCGCTCGCATTTCTTTGAAGTCATAGTCAGCCTTGATGGCCTCAATGCGTGTGTCGTATTCATCAATGGCGATGTCGACGGTATCCTCGTACCGGTAGTGCTTGGTTGGCCCAAACAGCTCGCATCGCTCTTGCAGCGATACCTTGGCGCTCAGATGACAGGTGGCGCCTGACGAAACCTTGGCACATTCAAAGTGCTGGGCCTTCAGCCACTCGATCAATGGAGCGGACTTGCTTTGCAGGGCAAACCTGCGCAGCACGCCTTGGCGGATCCGATCTGAAATGGACTGTTGCGGATAGTCCGGCCCTTGAAAGTGATAGACGCTCTCTTCAAGCAACTCAACAGGGCCAGGTGTGTAGCTGTATTGCATGCCCATCTTGACCACGCCCAAGTCCATGGACTGGCAGCGCTTCTGGCACCCGGACACGCCCATCAAGATGATCAAACTGGCGAGCAGCCAAGCTCCGCTGCGCAGGCATGCGTGATCTTGCGGCGATTTATTCATACGGTTGACATGGCGCCTGGTGGAGTTGAGCCGATGCATCATATGAAAATGACTGCGTGCGCGCGTCGCTCCAAATGGGGGGGGGTAACGCACACACCGATGGCCAAAGAGGCGCGCCTTTTTTCGACCATCATGTCAAGGCATTCCAATCCACTCTCCCCGCAAAACCCATGACCGCAACACCCCCCACCCCCGGCTGGTACGGCAAGCTGCCCACCTTGGGCGACTTCGCCTCGCGCCGCCTGGAATCCAGCTTCATCGACCCATGGGATGCCTGGCTGTCCGAAGGCATCGCCGCGTTGCGCACACAAGCTGGCGAGCCGTGGCTGGACGCCTACCTGGCCAGCCCCGTCTGGCGCTTCGTGCTGATGCCCGGCGTGATCGGGCTGGACACGGCGATGGCCGGCGTGCTGATGCCTTCGGTCGACCGCGTGGGGCGCTACTTCCCGCTCACACTGGCCTCGCCACTCAACGCCACGCCGCAGTCGGCCGCCGAGGTCGATGACCTGCAAGCCTGGCTGCACCAGTTGGACGACACCGCCGCCGATGCCCTGCACGACGACTGGAGCGTCGACCAACTGGAGGCCGCACTAGAGCGCCTGCCGCTCGGCCTGAACGCCACCACCGCCGTGCCGCCCGGTGCCGACGCGTTGAGCAGCGTCATCCAAGGCCAAGTGCTGCACGCCACCCTGCCCTTGTCCAGCCGCCAAGATTTAAGCGCCCTGATCGCCCACAGCAGCGCCTTGCAATGGCAGGCCGCCACGCAAGGCCTGGCCTTCTGGTGGGCCGAATCGGCGGAGGGCGCCCCCCGCAGCCTGGTTTCGCGTGGTTTGCCACGGGGCGACGGATTTGCCGCCCTGTTGGGCAGCGCCGCCGCCTAGAATCACCGCACGCACCACCAGCCAGAGGTCTTGAGCAGCGCATGAGCGATTCATCCGACGACGACCGCACGATCATCAAGCCGGTCAACCGCACGCCGCCGCCGCCCGCCGCCGCGCCCACCCCGGCGCAGGACGACCACGGCAATGCGCTGCCGGTCGGCACCTACCTGGGCGAGTTCGAGGTGACCAGCATGCTGGGCGAGGGCGGCTTTGGCATCGTCTACCTGGTCTGGGACCACTCATTGGAACGCCGCGTGGCGCTCAAGGAGTACATGCCCTCGGCCCTGGCCGCGCGCAGTGGCGGCACGCAGGTGTCGGTCAAATCCGAGCGCCACCGCGACACCTTTGAAGCCGGCCTGAAGAGCTTCGTGAACGAGGCCAAGTTGCTGGCCCAGTTCGACCACGCTTCGCTGGTGAAGGTGTACCGCTTCTGGGAGGCCAATGGCACGGCCTACATGATCATGCCCTTCTACGAGGGCCAGACGCTCAAGCAGGCGCTGAAAGACATGAACGGCCCGCCCGACGAGGCCTGGCTGATGGGCATGCTGGCGCCGCTGACCGAAGCCCTGGAGGTGATCCACGCCGAGCAGTGCTTCCACCGCGACATCGCGCCCGACAACGTCATCCTGCTGAAAGGCAGCGGCCGCCCGTTACTGCTGGACTTCGGCGCCGCCCGCCGCGTGATCGGCGACATGACGCAGGCGCTGACGGTGATCCTCAAACCGGGCTATGCGCCGGTGGAGCAGTACGCCGAAGTACCGGGCATGAAACAAGGCGGCTGGACCGACATCTATGCGCTGGCCGCGTCCATCCACTACGCGATTTTGGGCAAGACGCCGCCGCCGGCCGTGGGCCGCTTGATGAGCGACCACTATGTGCCGCTGGCGCAGCAAGTGGCCGGCAAGTACAGCGAACGCTTCCTCAATGCCATTGACCGGGCCCTGGTCGTCAAGCCAGAAGACCGCACCCAAAGCATCGCCGAGTTGCGCGCGGCCTTGGGCCTGGGCGGCGTGGATTTCAACCCCATGGTGACGCAGCCGGTGAACCTCGCTTCGCAAGGTGGGGCGTCCAAGTCTCACCGGGCCCCGGCGCCCGCGCAGGCCAAGCGCCAAACGGCTTCTGCCAACAGCACCGCCACCGCCCCGGCGGCCTCGCGCACCGGGCTGATGATTGGCGTGGGCGCCCTGGCCTTGGCGGGCTTGGGCGGCACGGCGTTCTGGTTGCTGACCAAATCATCGGCGCCACCGGCCCCGGTGGCCGCGGATGCCAGCCTGGCCGCCACCCCCGCCCCTGCCACGGTGGCCGTCGCGCCCGTGGTCACGCCACCACCAGCCGTGGCCCCAGCAACACCCCCCGCGCCCGCGCCCATCGCCGCCACGCCCCCCGTGGTCGAAGGCCCCTTCGATGCTCTGCGCGAGTTCGACCGCATCATCGCCGCGCAAACGCCCGGCTTCGGCGTCGAAGCGGCCTCGGCCAAACCCCAATTCCGCATCGGCAAAGACCGCCTGGCCTTCACCGTCAAGTCGGCGCGCGAGGGCCATGTCTACGTGCTGCTGCAAAGCACCGAGGGCGAGTTCATGCAACTCTTCCCCAACAAGATGGCGCGCAACAACCGCATCAAGGCGGGCCAGACCTTGAGCTTGCCGCAAGCGACCTGGCCCATGGACGTGGCCGGCCCGGCGGGCACCGATCATTTCCTGGTGATTGTCTCAAGCCAGCCGCGCAACTTTGAGGCGGCGGGTTTGAAGAACGATGGTGGCTTCGGCATGTACCCCAAGCCCGATGCGGCTTTGGAGATCGCCAAGCGGCACACCGGCCCAGGCTCGGCCTTCGCTGGTGCGGTTCAGTGCGAAGGCGGCCCGGGCTGTGTGGACGAGTATGGCGCGGCCAAGTTCTCGTCCGACGAGGTGCCGTGAGCGCACCTGCTGGCGCGCTGGCTGACGACTACTTGCGGTAGTGGTCCAGCGTGGGCGGCGGCGTGTAGCCCAACTCCCTCGCCCGTGACTCGAACTGCGCGGCCAGCAAGGGCTGATCCTGGCCCCGGTAGTACAGGGCCAACTCATAGCTGGCGATCCCGTTGCCCAGGGCCGACGCGAACTGCATCCAGCCTTCAAAACGGTTGGGATCGGTGTTCACGCCATCCTGGCCCTGGCGGTACATGCGCGCGATCCGCGCGGCGGCATCCTTGTCACCCCAGGCGGCCTTGCGCAACTCGCGCAGCAGGGTGTCAGGAGTTTCGGGTTTGGGGCTGAAGGCGCTTTTGAACAAGCGCACATCGTTGCGCTGCATGGCCTTGGCCGCGTCGGTCGCGCCTTCGCGGGCCACTTGTGCCGAGCCCGCCAGCTTGCCACCGGGAAAGCGCTTGAGGTATTCATCCGCGCGCTTGACCACGTCGCCGGGCCAATAGCTGTCTTCCACCTGCTTCCACAGGGTTTTTTCATCGACGTTCTCGAACGCGACTTCGCCACCGGGCGCGGCGGGCTTGAGGGCCAGGCGCGTGCGGATCTGCGTGTTCTCGGCGATGAAGGGGAACTGCGCCACGTTGCGGATGGCCTGGATCGGGTGGTTCAGCATGGTCTGCTGCACGTCCAGTTTGACCAGGCGGAACAGGTCGGAAAACGTGGTGTCGTCTGACGCGGCTTGCATCACCTTGACCAGCGAGGCGGTGTAGAAAGTGTTTTGCGTTTCAACGGCGGGCGCGATGGCGGGCTTGCCTGCGCCGGTGGCAAAGGCGATCAGGCAGCCCAGCGGGGCCTCAACCTGGTTGAGGCCGCCTTCAGCGCGCAGCGAGGTGCGGCAAGCATCGATCACCACCATGCTCAAGCCCTTGGGGCGGTGCGGCAGGGCATCGACCAAATCGCGCTTGAGCATCAGGCCATTGCCCAGCAAGGCGTCTTCTTTGCCGCTGGGGTTGGTGCCCGCGCCCAGCAGCAGGTTCTCGGCATCGACCTGCATGCCGTGGCCGGTGAAGTAAAACAGCACCGTCGCATCAGCTGGTGCGGCCTGCACGCGGCGGGCGAAGGACTGCATGGCGTCGCGCAGCACCTTCACGTCCTGGTCGGTCACCACGGTGACTTCGAAGCCGCGTTTTTCAAGCACGGCCTGCATGTCGCGCAGGTTCTTGTGGACCGGCGGCAAGTCAAACGGCGAGGGGTAGGCGCGGTTGCCCACCAGCAGGGCAAAACGCTTTGGCGCTGTGCCCGCGGCGGCAGGGCTGGTGCCGTAACCCTGCGCCAAAGTCACCGAGGGCAAGCCCAGGGCCAGCGGTAAGGTGATGATTTGGCGGCGGTTCACGGTTGATTTCACGGTCGGGCTCGGAGGTGATCGAACTTCAAACTGTATGCCATTCGCACGCCTGCGTGTTCAACAATCATTGGCAACCCAACGCGGCGTTGGGGGTGCACGTGGCGGGCATGCGGATGGACTCGGCGCCTTCGGTGGCGGGGCGGCCCGCGCCCACTTCGGCGATCACGCCGGTGCGCAGTCGGGACGATACGTTCTCGGTGCGCACGGCTTCGTCGAAACGGGCCCGGCGGGCATCTTCGATCACGGTGGTCACCGCGCTTAAAGCGCCTTCGGCCTGCGGGGTGGAGGGCGCTTTGCCGTTGTAATAAACCGGGATCTGGTTGAGCTTGCCCGCCCCGTCATAGAAAGGTGTGGGCGGCTCGGCGCCCGCCAACCACACCGCCGTGGCACTCAAACCGTAGTTCTGCGGCCGCAGGGTCAGGTAGCCACCGCTGCCGTTGCCCACGCTGACCTGCAACCAGTTGGCCAGGCCCGCCGGGGTGCCAAACTGGTTCGGCGTACCCGGCTGTTTGAGCACCAAGGTCAAGGCGGGCAGCGAGGTTGAAGTGCCCTGCGAGTTGTTGTAAGGCAGGCGGGCGCGCACCACACCGATCGGCGTGGTCATGCTGTTGGCGCTGAGCTTGACCACGTCGCCTTCGATGCCCGCCGAGTTGATCTGGGTCGAGTCGATGCGCACGAAGCCCAGTCGGCCCAAAGCGCCGCCCGGCGTGAACCGCGACGGGTTGGCCTCACCAGCCGTGCCGCTGACCGCCACAATCTGGCCTTCTATCCGGTTGCCCGGTTTTTCAAGCAGGATGGAGCCGCGTCCTGGGGCCTTCAAGGTCAAGGTGGTGCCGGCCACCGTGGTGACCGTGCCGCCCAGTTGTTCGATGGCGGCGCTGCTCTGCCCGATGACGGACCCGTCCAGGTTGTAGGTGCGGGTGTTGAAATCGCCGTCGGTGATGGCCCCGATGCCGGAGCCCGCGCCGCCATCGGCCGTCAGGGTCAGGTTGCCGCCATTCAGTGCCACGGCACCGTTCAGCAAAATCTGCCCATCCGCATGGAAGTCGCTGCTGCCACCGGCCAGGGTGACGGCGCCCAGGTTCAGGCTGTGCGAGGTGCCCGCCTCAACCGTGGCCGCGTGGGCATCCATGGACAAACGACCGGCGGTGAAGTTGTTGCCGGTGTTGCTGGCGCTGATGTCGCCCGTGGCCGTGAGCAAGGTGTCGCCGGTGGTGGTGACCGTGCCGGTGTAGGTTTGCCCGCCTGCGGTGGTGGTGACATTGCCGCCCAAGGTGGCGTTGCCCGTGGACGTCACGCTGCCAGCGGACAAGGCATTGAGGATGTGCCAGTGGCCCGAGCCGACGAAAGCGCCGCCGATGATGGTGGTGCCACTCAAGGTGAGGGTCTGGGTGCCCGCCTGGGTGAGCGAGCCGCTCCCGCTGATGTTGTTGGCCACCGTGTGGTTGTCACTGCGGTTGAACACCAGGGCTGCGTTGTTGAGCACATCGCCACTGCCCAAGGTGCCGCTGGTGCCCGCATTGCCCACCTGCAGCGTGCCCGCCGAAATGGTGGTGGGGCCAGCGTAGGTGTTGTTGCCCACCAGCGTGAAGGTGCCCGTGCCCTGCTTGGTCAAGCCGCCCGCCCCGCTCATGACGCCGCCGAACTGGGTCGAGGTGTTGTCGCCGCCCGTGGTCAAGGTGGAGGCGCCCAAGGCCACATCGCCGCTGCCTGACAGCGCGCCGATGGTTTGCGCGCCGCCCAGGTTGAGTTGCGTGCCGGAAGACAAGTTCACCGCCGCCGCGCTGGACAGGCGCTGGGCCGCGCCCAGGGTCAGCGCGCCGCCCGTGACGTTGACCGTGCCAGCCGCCGAGCTGCCGTTCAGGGTGCTCGTGTTGCCAGACTGGGTCAGCACCCCCGCGCCCAAGTTGGCCTGGACCGTGCCGCCATTGAGCGTGTACGTGCCGCCCGAGGCGGTCAAGGTGCGTCCCGCGCCATCCAGCGTGCCTTGGTTCAGGCTGAGGCTGGCCACCGTGGTGTCGGCGGTCAGGGCCATGGTGGCCCCGCTGTTGACCACCAAAGCACCCGGGCCGACGGGGCCCGACAAGGTGCCGCCGTTGACGGTCGTGGTGCCGCCATAGGCGATGCCCGGGCCCGAGAAGGCCAAGGTGCCCGTGCCCTGTTTGACCAGTCCGCCCGTGCCCGCCAGGTTGCCACTGAAGGTGGTCGAATTGTTGTTCGCGCCAATGGTGAGCGTGTTGGCCGCCATGGCCACATTGCCGCCGCCCGCCAGCGAGCCGATGGCTTGTGCGCCCCCCAGGGTGAGCTGAGCGCCGCTGTCAACCTGCACCGCGGCCGCGTTGGACAAGCGCTCAGCGCCGCCCAGCACCAGTTGGCCGCCCGTGATGTTCACCGTGCCAGCTTGCGCGCTGCCGTTCAGGGTGGTGGTGCCCGACACCTGGCTCAGCACACCGGCCCCCAGGTTGGCATTGACCGAGCCCCCATTGAGGCTGTAGCTGGACGCAACCAAGGTGTGGCCCAGTCCGCCCAGGATGCCGTTGCTCAAGGTCAGGCTGCCGACGTTTTCATTGCCCGCCAAGGCCAAGGTGCCCAACACGGTGACGGCCGCGTTGGCGGCCAACCGGCCCGCCGCGCCCAGGATCAAGGTGCCCTCGTCGAGGTTGACGGTCGTGGCGCCCGACAGGCCGTTCAGCGTCACCGTGCCGGGCGTGGCCTTGGTCAGGATCCCGGTGCCCAGGTTGGCGTCGATGGTGCCCGCGTTCAAGGTGTAGCTGGCGGCGGTCAGGGTGCCGCTGCCACTCACATTGCCGCTGCTGGTGAGGGTGCCCATGTTGAGGGTGCCCACCGTGTCGCTGCGGGTGCCCATGCCCAGGGTGGCGCCGCCCGCCACATTGACCGCGGCGGTGTTGCTCAGGCGGTCATTGGCCCCCAGGGCCAATGTTCCACCGTTGATGTTGACGGTGCCCGCGCCCGAGCTGCCGTTGAGCGTGGACGTGCCGCTGGACTGGGTCAAGGTGCCGGTGCCCAGGTTGGCATTGACCGTGGCCGACTGCAAGCCATACGTGCCCGCGGTCAAGGTGCCTGTGCCGCCCAAGGTGCTGTTGTTCAGCGTCACGCTGGACGCAGTTTCACTGTCGCCCAGGTTCAGGGTGGCGTTGTTCACCTGCACCGCAGCCGAGCCCGTCAATCGCCCAGCCGACCCCAAATTCAAGGTCCCCGCGTTGACGTTGACGCTGGACGCTGCGGCCGTGCCCGTGAGGTTGACGACGCCAGCGGTGGCCTTGGTCAAGGTGCCGGTGCCCAAGTTGGCGCTGACCGTGCCGGCGTTCAAGGTGTAGTTGCCAGCGGTCAAGGTGCCACTGCCCGTGACGTTGCCATCGCTGACCAGGCTGCTGACGTTGTCGCTGTTGGCGCCCAGGGCCAAGGTGGCCCCGCCGGACACGGTCACCGCCGCACCGGCACTCAGGCGATTGCTGGCGCCCAAGGCCAGCGTGCCGCCAGTGATGTTCACCGTGGTGGCACCCGCCTGGCCGTTGAGGGTGGTGGTGCCATTGGCCTGGGTGAGCGTGCCCGCCCCCAGGTTGACGCCCACGCTGCCGCCGTTGAGGCTGTAAGTGGGCGCGCTCAGGCTCAGGCCCGAGCCATTGATGGTGCCGTTGTTCAAGGTGACGCTGGTGGCCGTGGCGCTGGTGGCCAGGTTCAAGGTTGCGCCACTGTTGACGGTCAAGGCGCCCTGCCCGATGGCGCCCGCCAGCGTGCCGGCATTGACCGTGGTGTTGCCCGAATAGGCCACCGTGCCCGACAGCGTGGTCGTGCCAGCGCCGTCTTGCACGATGTTGCCGCTGCCGATCACGTCCGACACCGCGAGGCTGTCGCTGCGGTTGAAGCTCAGCGTCCCGTTGTTGACCACCGCACCGCCGCCCAAGCTGCCACTGGCCCCACCGTCGCCCACCTGCACGGTGCCGCCAGTGATGGTGGTGTTGCCGTAGCTGTTGGCGCCCGTCAGCACGACCGTGTCGGTGGTCGATTTGACCAGCTCACCGCCCGCGCCGCCACTGAGGTCGGCACTGATGGCGCCCGATCGCACATCGAAGCGATTGGCCGACAAGAACCCGTTGATGATGTTGCCCGAGGCCAGCACCACATCACCCACCGTGGTTTGCGAAAAACCACCCAGGCTCAAGGTGCCGCCGTTGACGTTGATGGCCGCTGCGCCACTCAGGCGGTTGTTGCCGCCCAGCGCCAAGGTGCCGCCGTTGACGTTGACCGTGGCGGCTGAGGCCGTGCCGTTCAAGGTGCTTGTGTTGGCCAGTTGGGTCAGCGTGCCGGTGCCCAGGTTCGCGTTGACCGTGCCGCCGCTGAGAGCGTAGGTCGATGCGGTCAAGGTGTGGCCTGTGCCGCCCAGGGTGCCGTTGTTCAGCGCGAAGCTGCCCACCGACTCATTGCTGCCCAAGGTCAAGGTGGCCGCGTTGGCCACGGTCACGGCCGCCGCCGCGTTGAGCAAGCCGCCCGCCGCGCCCAGCGCCAAGGTGCCCGCGTTCACATTGACCGTGGCGGCGTCCACCGTGTCATTGAGGGTGGTGGTGCTGCCGGTCTGGGTGAGCGTGCCCGCGCCCAACTTGGTGTTCACCGTGCCGCCATTGAGGCCGTACGTGGCCCCGGTCAGCTTGTGGCCCACGCCATTGATCGTGCCGCCATTGAGCGTGACACTGGCCGCGCTGTTGTCGCCCGCCAAATTCAAGGCCGCGCCGCTGTTGACGGTCAGGGCACTGTTGGCCGACAGGTTGGCAGCGCCGCTGGTGGCCAGCACGCCGTGGTTGACCGTGGTGGCCCCGCTGTAAATGTTGATGCCCAACAGGGTGGTCGTGCCCGTGCCCTCCTGAGTCAGGGCCCCCGTGCCGCTCATGGCCGCCACCGAAACCGCGTCACTGCGGTTGATGACCAAGGTGCCGCTGTTGCTGACCAGGCCGGTGCCCAGCGTGCCGCTGGTCCCGCCATTGCCCACCTGCAAAGCCCCCGCGCTGATCACGGTGGCGCCGTAGGTGTTGTTGCCCGCCAGCACCACGGTGCCCGTCGTGGTTTTGGTCAAGGTGGACGCCACGCCACCCAGGGTGGCCCCCACCGTGCCCGATTGCACCGCGTAGCTGGAACCCGTCAGGCTGCCGTTGTTGATCTGGCCCGATTGCAGCGTGACGGCGCCCACCGTTTCGCTGAAACCACCCAGGTCAAAAGTGCCGCCATTGACGCTCAACGCCGCCGTGTTGACGATGCGGTCGGCCGCCCCCAAAGCCAGCAGGCCGGCATTGACGTTGACCACCGCGTTCGCGATGGTGCCGTTGACGGTGACCGTGCCCGCCGTGGTCTTGGTCACAGGCGCCGCGCCGGCCAGATTGGCATCCAGCGTGCCGGCTTGCAGACCGACGGCATTGCTGACGGTCATGGTTTTGCCCGCGCCTGCCAGCGTGCCGCCTGTCAGGTTCAAGGTGTTGACGGACTCGGCGCCCGCCAAATTCAGGGTGCCGGTGACATTGACGGTGGCGCCCGCGCCCAGTCGGCCCGCCGAGCCCAGGGTCAAGGCCCCGGCGTCAACGTTGACCGTGCCGGCGGCCAGGGTGCCGTTGAGCGTGGCCGTGCCCAGCGTGGCCTTGGTGAAGGTGCCCGCGCCCAGCTTGGCATCCACCGCGCCCTGGTTGACCAGGTAGGTGGCGGCCGTCAAGGTGGAAGAGCCCGTGCCCGCGATGGTGCCATCGCTCACCAGGCTGCCCACGGTCTCGTTGTGCCCCGCGCCCAGGTTCAAGGTCGCGCCGGCGGACACCGTGACGGTGGCGGTGTTGCTCAAGCGCCCGTCGTCGCCCAGGGCCAAAGTGCCCCCGGTGACATTGACCGTGGCCGCCGCCGAGGTGCCGTGGTTGTCCAGTGTCGTGGTGCCACTGGCCTGCGTCAGCGTGCCCGCGCCCAGCCCGGTGCTCACGGTGCCGCCATTCAAAGCATAGGTGGCGGCCGTCAAGGTGCGGCCCGTGCCGCTGACCGACCCGCCATTCAAGGTGACGCTGGCCGCGGTGTTGTCGCCCGTCAGGGCCAAGGTGCCAGCGGCCCCCACCACCACCGCGCTGGCCCCCGACAAGGCGCCCGCTGCGGCCGTGATCTGGCCCGCCGTGATGGTGGTGGCGCCTGCGTGGGTGTTGCCCCCGCCCAGTGCCAGCTCACCGTTGCCGACCTTGCTCAAGCTGCCACTGCCCGCGATGACGCCGTTGTAGGTCAGCGTCTTGGTCGCGCCCACATCAACGGTGCTGGCGCCACTCAAGCTGATGCCGCGTTTGGCGTTGATGGTCAGGTCGACGCCCGTGCTCAAGGTGCCGCCATTGAGCACCAGATTGCCTGGCGTGGCCGCGCCAGGCACGGTGCCCAGCTGGTTGTCATTGCTGATCAACAAGGTGCCTTCACTGACCGTCGTGCCCACCTGGCCATTGGCCTGGGACAAGGTCAGGGTGCCCGCCCCTTTTTTGTCAAGCCGGCCCCCGCCAATGGCACCGGTTTGCACGCCCGCGCCCGCCACGTCCAGCGTGATCGTGCCGGCGGCGCCGCTGGTCAAGGTTTTCACGCTCAGGTTGTTGGCGCGGTTGATCGCGATGGCCGACGCCGTGCCGTTCGTGGTCGTGACCGCGCCCAACAGGGTCACGTCATGGCCATTGGCATCAAGGGTCACCGTGGCGGTGCCCGCGTTGATCGTGGTGGCCGCCGACTGCGTGATGCCGCCGGTGCCCGAGGTCAGCACCACGGCGCCGTCCTTGGTGGTGATCGATTGCTGGACGTCGATGGCATTGCCCGCCGTCAAGGTCAAGCCATGGCTGTTGACATTGGCGCTGGCGTTCACCGCCGTCTTGACCGTGATGTCGTTCGTGGCCGCCAGAGACACGTCCTGCGTGTTCATCAGCAGCACGAGCTTGGTCGCGGTGATCTTGCTGGTGCCCGCAGCGGGCGCGTCCGTGCTCAGGATGTTGGCCGTGATGTCGTCACCGACCGTGGCATCGCCATTGAGATCATCGACCGTGCCGATCTCCAGGTCCAGGGGGTCGAGCAACAGGCTGCCGCGATGGCCCCGCGCCGCCGACAAATCGACCTGCCCCAGGAAGTCCAGGTGGCCCTTGCCAGAGACCTCGGCAAAGCCGCCATCGCCACCCAACACACCACCCCGGGCCAGGATGCTGCCGTGGTAAGCCGTGGTGCCATCGGACCACACGATGACCTTGCCGCCATCGCCCTGGCGCGTGGCGCTGGCGTCGATGCTGGCCTGCGGTGCCACATAGGTCACGCTGGACCGGCGCGCCGTGCCCTGGCCTTGAAAGTCGCCGCCCACGCGCACCACGCCGCCACCCGAATCGCCCCGCGCGTCGACGCGCGCGCCGTTCATCAAAGCCACGCGCTCGCCCAGCACGTCGACGCTGCCGCCCTTTTGGCCCACGTCCAGCCCGGCCACATCCAAAGTGCCCGACACCTTGGTGATGCCACGGCTGCCGCCATCGATCACGATGCGCCCGCCTTGGTTGCCCAGCCCGCGTGACTGCACCACGCCAGACATGTTCAGCACCGTGTCGGCGAAATTCGCGCGCGCCGACGCCATCAGCTCAACCGAGCCCCCGACCGCCTTGATGTCACCCAACTGGTCCAGGCGCGCGTTGGCATCTTGCCCCGTCATCTCGAAGAACAACAGGCCATCGCCTTCCACGTCAACCAGCACCTTTGATGCCGCCGCCAGGCCGATGCGGCCCTGCTCGGCGATGATCTGCCCGCTGTTGCTGACCTGCCGCCCCACCAACACCACATCACCATTCTTGGCGCGGATGCGGCCTTGGTTGATCACCTTGCCCGCCAGCGGCCCACGCCCATTGCGGTCATCGCCCAGGCTGACATCGGCGCCCAGCAGGTAGCGCCCGGCCATGAAATCCTGGTCCGACAAGGACAGGGTAGAGGCCACCAGGCTGCCCACATCGACCTGCGCCGTCGAGCCGAACACGATGCCATTGGGGTTGATCAGAAAGACGCGGCCATTGCTCTGCATCTGGCCCAGGATCCGGCTGGGGTCAAAGCCCGTCACGCGGTTCAGGATGGCCGATTGGCTGTTGGGCTGAACAAAGCGCACCGCCTCGTTCACGTCGATTGAAAACCCATGCCAGTTGACGATGGCCTTGTCGCTGCCCTGGTTCACCACCATGGTGCCTGCAACAGGTTGCTGGATGCTGACCTGGCCGGCCACCACCGTGGGGTCGGTGGGCAAGGCCCAGGCCAGGCTGGCATCAAGGGTCAGCCACACGGCCAGGGACAAAGGCCGCAAGGCGAAACGCTGCAAGCGTGAAGACGAAGAACGACGGTTCATGACAGGCCTTTAGAAATACTTGGTCAAGGTGGCGAACGCACGTGGCACGCGCCGCACCTGGTCGTTCTTGGCTTCACCGGACACCGGCCAAGCCACGTTCACACGCATCCCAAAGGACTGCGGCCGGTCCCAAATCGCCCCCAGGCCAGCGCTGGACAAGGTGCTTGTGTTGACGAACTGCGTGCCTTCGCCCGAGGCGTCGTGACGCAATTTGGCGTGGCCCCAGTCGTAAAACAGGCTGAACACCATTTCGCGCGACACCCTTCCAAACCAGCTGTCATAGGGCAAAAAGCGCAGTTCGGCCGTGGCCAACTGACCTTCGTCGGCGGTGGCCTCGCCCGGCGCAAAGCCGCGCACCCCCGTGGGCCCACCCAGGCTGAAGCGCTCGGTGGTGTCCAGGTTGGTGTTGGCGTACTGGCCCTTGAAGCGCAGGTACATCAGCAGGCGGTTGCTCACCACGCTTTGAAGCCGCGAGTAGCCCACCGACAGCTTGCCGAAGTTGGGGTCAGTCGGCGGCAGCCCCACGCTGGAGTCAAAGCTCATGCGGCCTTGCAACCAGTTCAGCTCGTACGTGCTGACGCCGCCATTGAAGAAGTTATCGCGGAAATCGCCCACCACCCCCACCAGCACGTCGTCGCTGGATTTTTTGTCTGACACGCCAAAGCGCTTGTCGTCAAAAGCCTTGTGCTCAAACGTCAGCAAGCCGAACACGTTCAGGTTGCGCGACCGCACAAAAGGGTACAGGCCGAAGGCGTTGACCGCCGTGGCCTCGCCGTTCAAGTCCATCGGGAACTCGGCCTTGTCCAGCTGGTAATTGACCTTGGACGCCGACGCGCCCAGCTTCAAGCCATCGGAGCCCACCGGCGTCACGTAGCTGGCCAGCACGAAGGCCAGGCCGCCATTGGTCGACACCAGGGCATTGGCGACCAGGCCGTCGCCGCGCCCGGTGGGGCTGGCCGCGGTGGCCAGCAGGCCCACCCGGTTGGTGCCCGAGTAGCGCGAGCCATTGGTGTCCAACTCGGCGCGGCCGCCAAAGCGCGGCTCGCTTTGCGGCGACACCAGCAACGAGGCCGTGCCCGCATAACGCCCAGCCTTGACTTCAAACCGCGCGCGGATGCCCTGCAGGTCATTGACCATGAACACCACCCGCTCGACATCGCGCACGCGCAGGATCTCGCCGGGGCGCAGGCGCGCCAGGTAGCGCTCGACCACCTCGCGCTGCACGATCATCTTGTCGGGCCATTGCAGCAACACTTGGTCCAGGCGGCCCTCCATGACCGCGATGCGCACCACGCCATCCTTGGGCGATTGCTCCGGCAGGTAGGCATGGCCCAGGTAGTAGCCCAGCTCGCGCTGCATGTAGCGCGACACCGCCGCGGCAGCATCCACCATGTCTTCGTAGCTGCGCGCTTTGCCCGCATAGGGCGCGGTCAACTTGGCCAGCACGTCGCGCGGCACCTCGTTCAGGCCGTCGATCTCGTAGGCGCTCACGTCCAGGGTGATGTCGTCGCTGGGCTTGCCCAACTCTTTGGGCACGGGCGCCGGCGCCGGTACCTCGGCGGTGCTTTCGAGCGGTGACAAGGTGGTTTCACGGCCCTGCTGAAGCTGTTGGGCCGAGGGGATCACCCCAGGCGCGGCCTGGGCCCAGGCCGCCATGGGTGAAACACACAAAACCAGGGACAGGCCCCGGGATAAAACGCTCGGCAAACGCACAGTTGAACTCCTTCAAAATGAGTGCGGGTACTGCTGACCACCCTCAACTGGCGCCGCGAATCCAACCCAACGGCAGGTTATAACCGTCGCCACCCGTTTACACACTCCCTAAGCCCTGGGGGGTACAGCACCTAACGTGAACCCCACACCCCCCTTGAAATTCGCGGCGAACCTGTCATGGCTTTACCCTGACCCATGACCGTCAAGCAAGGTTCGGTCCTGGTTTTTGGGCGCTCCCCCTTTGCGCTTGCAAATGGCAAGTCAGAACCTAAACTCCGAAAAATCCACCATCAACGGAGGAGAAAATGTCCGAAGCCAGTACCTCGACCTGGAAAAGCCCGGTCGCCTATGACCGTACCGTGTTCGCCAATGAATTCGCCAAGTCTTTCGGCAACAGCCCGAGGTACAACGCCGGATCCTTGCCAAGCACCTTCGCGCTATTGCGCATGATCGAGAAAGACCGGCAAATCACGGACCTTCGCTGGGCCGCCTACATGCTGGCCACGACGATGTGGGAGACCACGAGCCCGCACAGAATCCTTCGGCAAGCCAAGAACCGCAAGGGCATTGCGCTCAAGGACAAACACGGCAAGCCCGTGATGGTCAAGACCACACATTGGCAGATGACCATGGCCCCTGTCACCGAAGTCGGGCATGGCAAGGGACGCAAGTACCACTAGCCCGTCAAGATCAAAGTGCTCGATGATGGTTCGGCCAGGATCACGGAACATGATGGAGACCAATTCATCGTCAAGCCCTCGGGAAACATCAAGCCACTCACCAAAGCGGCGAAGATGGGCGCAAAAGATGGCCTGGCTGCCTCCGACGTTTATGCCAAGGACGACGGCATTGAGCAGGCGTTCTATGGTCGGGGCTATGTGCAATTGACTTGGTGGTCCAACTACGCGCAGGCGGGCATTGCCCTTGGGCATGGTCTTGATTTGATGCTGAACCCCGAACTGGTCAAGACGCCAGAAATGGCTTTTGAACTCATGTCATACGGCATGCGCACCGGAAAGATCTTCGCCAATGGCAACATGCTGGATGACTTCATCTCTGGCACCGATGCCGACTACGAAGGCGCGCGCGCGATGGTCAACGGGACCGACCATGCGGCAGCCATTGCAGAAATCGCCAGGAAGATCGAGGCTGTGCTGCAAAAGTCGAGAAGCGACAGAGAAATGTCGCGCCCGATGCCCACGAGGATTCCATGATGTGCAGCGCTCGTTTCAAAGCAAATTTTCCGCTATGGCTGGCCGTGACAACAACGCTTTTGGTCACGGCGGCTAGCCCCGCCTTCGCGGATGGCACCCCCAGCAGCGACCACCTTCGCACACGCTGTGGCTGGTTTGACAACCCGTCTCCCGGCAATGCCACGCTCACCGACCGTGATGCCGAATGGACGGTGGCCCAGCAGGGCACTTCATCGACCAAAGGCCAATGGCCCACGTTCAAGCGTCCTCAATGGGTGAGGACGGGCTCAGGCACCGCTGGATACGGCTGTGCCTGCCTGAAGGTTCGGCAGGATGCGCAAAGCCTCACCATCACCCATATCATCGAGGCTCGCACGAATGCGCTTTCCGCATGCAGGCGGGACAAGGCGTTGATGACCCTGGAGCCTTTCAATTCACTCAAAAATCACACACCCTGAGCCCTGGGGTACAGCACCTAACGTGAACCCCACACCCCCCTTGAAATTCGCGGCGAACCTGTCATGGCTTTACCCCGACCGCCCCTTTCTGGAGCGATTCCAGGCCGCTGCCCAGGACGGCTTTCGGGGGGTGGAGTGCCTTTTCCCCCAAGGGCACCCTGAAAGCGAGATCCGGGCCCGCCTGCGCGACCTGGGCCTGGCACTGGTGCTGTTCAACGCCGCCCCGGGCGATTGGGCTGCGGGCGAACGCGGCCTGGCCTGCCTGGACGGGCGCGAAGCCGACTTCCAATCCAGCGTGCTGGCCGCGCTGGACCTGGCCCAGACCCTGGACTGCCCCCGCGTGCACGTGATGGCTGGCCTGTGTTTGGGCGCCCCCACCGACCAAGATCGGACGCGCGCCCTGGCCACTTATGAACAACGACTGGCCTGGGCCGCCGAGCAAGCCCGCCGGGCCCAGCGCACCCTCCTGATCGAGCCCATCAACCCGCGCGACATGCCCGGCTACCTGATCAACCGCCAGCTTGATGCCCACGCCCTGGTCCAACGCATCAACTCACCTCACCTGCAGGTGCAACTCGACCTGTACCACTGCCAGATCGTGGAAGGCGACATCAGCACGCAGTTGCGCCAGGCCCTGCCCACCGGCCGGGTCGGCCACCTGCAGATCGCCGCTGTGCCCGACCGGGGCGAACCCGATGCCGGCGAACTGCACTACCCTCACGTCTTCGCCGAACTGCGCGCCCTGCACTGGGATGGCTGGATCGGCTGCGAATACCGCCCGCGCCAAAGCGGCCCAGGCGGCACCTCCGCCGGACTGAACTGGCTGCGCGCAGCCACCGCCTGACATAAGAAAAGAAGGCCCACGATGATCCCCAAGATCCCCGCCACCATCACCACCCGCGACGGCCTGGCCCTGGCCACCCGCCACTGGCCCCTGCCCGACAAGGTCGAGCCGCGCGGCGTCGCCCTGCTGGTGCACGGCCTGGGTGAACACGCCGGCCGCTACGAACACGTGGCCCACCACCTGAACAACTGGGGCTGGGCCGTGGTGAGCTATGACCACCGGGGCCACGGCCGATCACCCGGCGCCAAGGGCCGCCTCGCCCACGGCGACGACCTGCTGCACGACCTGGCCTCGGTGCTGGACACCGTGCGCGCCACCTACCCCGGCCAGCGCCTGCTGCTGATCGGCCACAGCCTGGGCGGCCTGGTCGCCGGGCGCTTCGTGGCCGCGCAAGCCCAACCGCCAGAGGCCGCCCCGTGGGTGCGCCCGGTGGACCTGCTGGTCATGTCATCCCCCGCCCTCGACCCCGGCCTGAGCTGGTTCCAGAAAGCCCTGCTGGCCACCTTTGGCAGGCTCACGCCCGACCTGGCCGTGCCCAACGGCCTCCAGCCCGAGTGGGTGTGCAGCGACCCGGCCATCGTCAAGGCCTACATGGCCGACCCACTGGTGCACAACCTGGCCACCGGCCGCTTGAGCCGCTTCATCGTTGACGCCGCCGAGCACACCCTGCAGCGCGCTGCGCACTGGACCACGCCCACCCTGCTGATCTACGCGGGCGCCGACCGCTGCGTGCGGCCTGCGGGCAGCGCGCGCTTTGCCGCCGCCGCGCCGCATGCGGTGGTCACCACGCACGCTTACCCGCGCATGGCCCACGAAATCTTCCACGAGCCCGACCAGGCACAGGTCTTCGCCGACCTGGCCCGCTGGCTCGACACCGTCTGAACCCTGAGAACAAGGACCCGTCCCCATGGCGATCAAAGCCACCATCTACAAGGCCCAGCTGCAACTGGCCAACATGGACCGCAACGTCTACGCCGACCCGGCCCTGACGATCGCGCGCCACCCCTCCGAAGCCGACGAACGCATGATGATCCGCGTGCTGGCGCTGGCCATGGGCTGGCCCTCGAACACGCTGGAAGGCACCATCGAGCTGGCCAAGGACATGTGGGACACCGACGAGCCCGCGCTGTGGCAGAAAAACTATACGGGCGAGATCCTGCACTGGGTGGACGTTGGCCAACCCGACGACAAGCGCCTGATGAAGGCCAGCGGCCGCGCGCATCAAGTCAGCCTGTGGGTGTTTCAGAGCAGCACCAAGGTGTGGTGGGACGCCATTGCCACCAAGCTGACCCGCGCGCGCAACCTCACGGTGTGGCAGGTGCCCTCAGAGCAAAGTCAGGCCCTGGCCAAACTGGCGCAGCGCACCATGCAACTGCAGATCACGGTGCAAGACGGCACCATCTGGGTCAACGATGGCGAAGAGACGGTTGAGGTCACGCCGGTGAAGTTGATGGGGCCGGACTGACATCTTCCCGTGATGGTGCCTGCGCAATAATGTGGGGCGGCCGAACTTGCCATCAAAGTGGCCGGCTGCAATCAACAAACATGTCATCACAGGGAGACTCCATGCGCATCACTCGACACATCAAGCCCATTGCCATTGCTTTGGGCTTTTTCACATCCAATTTCGCCCTCGCGGCAGAACTCACACCCGTGTTCACCGTCACCTCGGGCGCCAACTGGGGCGCCATCGGTGCGGGCAATGGCGACCTAATCACCATCTTCTCTGGCAGCCCGTCCGGCACTGGCAGCTTCATCCAGCGTTTCGATGGCTTCGGCAACCGGCTTCAATCCAGCGACTGGTATGTCTCGGCCGATGGATCCCTGATGTCGATCGGGGCCAGCAAGCGCGGCGACTACGGCATCGCCTGGCGAGCTGCCGATGGCAACAACGTCAGCGTCTACGCCCGCACCTTCACACGCACTGGTGCCACCAAGGTGACGACCTTCAAGGTCAACACCAGCACCCAACCAATCGTCTACGGCAGCTTCGCAGGCATGAACGACGTGGGCGACACCGTCGTCTTCTGGTCAACCTCCCCCGGCACGGTCGGTGCAAACGCCCGGCTGCTGGCAAGGGTCTTCTCGTCAACGGGCGCCCCGGTGACAGGCGAGATCGAAGTGTCCGCCGCCGCTTCGGCCAATGGAGCACCACAAGGCGTGGTGGTTGACAAAAACGGAAACTTCACCTGCATCTGGATGAGCGAAGGCGCCAACGGTGATGTGATGACCCGCCGCTTCTACCGCAACGGCACGCCCCTCACCAGTGCCGCGGCCGCCAACACCTATTTGCCCGACAGCCAAGCCGGCATGCACATCGCCATGAATGCGAGCGGGCAATCGGTGATCGCCTGGGAAAGCCGAGGTCAGGACGGCGATGGCATGGGCACCTACGCGCAACGCTTTAATGCCGCAGGACAAAAGGTGGGTGCTGAAATCCACGTGAGCGAAGCCACGATCGGCGATCAGAAGGATTCCTCCGTTGGCATCGCCGATGACGGTAGCTTCGCCATCGCCTGGATCGACGACAACCGCCGCAACGCCCCCTCATCCCAGCCCTCGGTCATGGTGCGGCAGTATGGTGCCGACGGCACGCCGCTGCGGAGCGCCGACTTGGTGGCCACGCCCAGTTCGGGCTCCCCGGCCGGCTACACCTCTCTGAGCATGTCGCCCGACGGCACCTTCCTGGTGACCTGGCGTGTCGCCACGCCAGGCAGCACCGCCTTCACCATGCTGGGGCGTCGCTATGCCATGGACACCTTGCCCTATGCCCAGGCCGTGTACTCGGGCGTGCCCGTCAGCGGCCTGAGCGGCGCCACCGGCAGCATGCGTTACTTCAAGCTGAACGTGCCCAACGGCGCCACGCAACTGACCGTCTCCATGGCAGGAGGCACGTCGGGTGACGCCGACTTCTACGTGCGGCTAGGCAACATCCCAAGCAGCACCGGCGTCGACGTGAGTTCCACAAAGGTAGGCAATACCGAAGCGGTCCAGATCACCGGAATCCCGGCAGGCGTTTGGTACATCGGCGTGTACGGCTATACCGCCTACAGCGGCGTGTCACTCACCATGACCGCACAGTAAGTTAGTCACGGACCAGCGCGGCGCTCACGCGCTGGCCGCGTCCCGCAACTCGCGCCGCAGGATCTTGCCCACCGGCGTCTTGGGCAGCTCGGCGCGAAAATCCACCACCTTGGGCCGCTTGTAGCCCGTCAGGTGCTGGGCGCAGTAATCGCGCACCTGCTGCTCGGTCACGGCCGGGTTCTGGCGCACGATGACCAGTTTCACCGCCTCGCCTGAATGCTCATCGGGCACGCCCACCGCCGCGCACTCCAGGATGCCCGGCATCTGCGTGACCACGTCTTCCACCTCGTTGGGGTACACGTTGAAGCCCGACACCAGGATCATGTCCTTCTTGCGGTCTACGATCTTCACGTAGCCGCGATCGTCAATGGTGGCGATGTCGCCCGTGCGGAAAAAACCGTCGGCGGTCATCACCTTGGCGGTCTCGTCAGGCTGTTGCCAGTAGCCGGCCATCACCTGCGGACCACGCACCGCCAACTCGCCCGGCTGGCCCAGCGGCACCTCGCGGCCCGCATCGTCCAGCACGCACACTTCGGTCGATGGCAAGGGCAGGCCGATGGTGCCGGTGTAGGCGGTGTTGGTCACCGGGTTGCACGTCACCGACGGCGAGGTCTCCGACAAGCCATAGCCCTCGAACACCGCGCAACCGGTTTTGTCCTTCCAAAGCTTGGCCGTGGCCTGTTGCACCGCCATGCCGCCGCCCACCGACAAGCGCAAATGGCCCCAGTCAACCTTGTGGAAATCAGGGTGCCGGGCCAGCGCGCCAAACAGCGTGTTGACCGCCGGAAAGCTGTGAAAGCGGTGCTTGGCCAGCTCCTTCAAAGTGGCGGCCAGGTCGCGCGGATTGGGGATCAGGATGTTGCAGACGCCCAGGCGCAAGCCCAACATCATGCTCACCGTGAAACCGAAGATGTGGTACAGCGGCAAGACGCACACCGTGGTGGGTTGCTCGCCGCCTGGCACCTGCTTCCACATGGGCGCGTTCCAGGCTTCTGATTGCAGCAGGTTGGCAATGATGTTGCGGTGCAGCAGCATCGCGCCCTTGCTGACGCCCGTGGTGCCGCCGGTGTATTGCAGCACCGCGATGTCGTCAGGGCCAGGCCGGGCCGGCTGGTAAGCGCGGCCACGCCCCTTCGCCAAGGCCGCGTTGAAACGCACCGCCCCGGGCAATGAGAACTTGGGCACCAGCTTGCGCACGCGGCGCACCACGTGGTTCACCAGCTTGCCTTTGATCAGGCCCAGCAGGTCGCCCATGCTGGCCAGCACCACGTGCTTGACCGGCGTCTGCGCGATCACCGCCTGCAAGGTGCCCGCAAAGTTCTCGACGATGACGATGGCCTGGCTGCCCGAATCCTTGAGCTGGTGTTCAAGCTCTCTGGGCGTGTACAGCGGGTTCACGTTGACCACCACGAACCCGGCCCGCAAGATGGCCGTGACCACCACCGGGTACTGCGGCACATTGGGCATCATCACCGCCACGCGGGCGCCCGCTGGCAAGCCCAAGCCTTGCAGATAAGCGGCGAAGGCCTGCGAAGCTTGGTCGATCTGGGCGAAGGTCCAGGTCTGGCCCATGAACTTGTAGGCGGGCTTGTCGATGTGGGCTGCGAAGCCCTCGTCCATCAGCTCCACCAGGGATCGGTAAACGGAGGGGTCGATCTCGTGCGGCACCCCGGTCGGGTAGTGCCTGAGCCAGATTTTATCCATGGCGGGGAAGGGTTCCTCGTGACTTTTTGTTGTAGTCACATTCTTCTACGGAACTGCCACCCCCCGACTCAGGGGATGCCCCCAATCAAGGGCTCATGTTAACTATTGTTTATAGGACAGATCAAACCAACACGGCGGCCATGGCCTCGGCCACGCGGTCCACATTGCCAGCGTTCAAACCGGCCACGCACATGCGACCAGACCGCAGCACGTACACCCCATGCACCTCGCGCAGGGTGTCGGCCTGCTGGGCGCTCAGACCGGTGTAAGTGAACATGCCGCGCTGGTCCAGAAAATACTGAAAATCCCGGCCCGGCAAGCGCGCCACCAAACCCGCGTGCAAACGCTGGCGCATGGCCTGGATGCGGGTGCGCATGGCGCCCAACTCGTCTGACCACACTCGGCGCAAGGCCGGCGTTTGCAACACACGCGCCACGATCTGGCTACCGTGGGCGGGTGGGCTGGAATAGTTGCGCCGCACCGCCGACATCAACTGGCCCAGCACACGGTCGGCCTGCGCCTTGTCGGGGCAGACCACGCTCAGGCCACCCACACGCTCGCCATACAGCGAGAAGCTTTTGGAAAACGAGTTGGCCACGAAGAAGCTCACACCCGCATCGGCCAGGGCGCGGATGGCGTGCGCGTCTTCGTCAATGCCGTCGCCAAAGCCTTGGTACGCGATGTCCAGGTAAGCCAGCAACTGGCGGCTTTTCAGCACCGGGATCAGTTGCGCCCATTGCGTGGCGCTCAGGTCGACGCCGGTAGGGTTGTGGCAACAAGCGTGCATCAGCACGATGCTGTGGGCGGGCAGATCCTGCAGCGTGGCCAACAGGCCATCAAAGTTCAGCCCGCCCGTGGCCGCGTCGTAATACGGGTAGGTGTTGACTTTGAAGCCCGCGCCTTCAAACATGGCACGGTGGTTGTCCCACGTTGGGTCGCTGACCCACACCTGCGAATCCGGAAAGTAACGCTTCAAGAAGTCGCCGCCCACCTTCAAACCGCCCGAGCCGCCAATCGTTTGCAAGGTCGCGATGCGGCCACTTTGAACGGCCTCGTGGTCGGCGCCAAACAACAGGTGTTGCACGGCCTCGCGGTAGTTGCTGGCACCCACCATCGGCAGGTAGGGCTTGGGGCCCACGGCGGCCAGCATGGCGCTTTCGGCTTCGCGCACGGCGGCCATCACGGGCAGCTTGCCGGCATCGTCAAAGTAGATGCCGATGCTGAGATTGATCTTGTCGGCGCGCGGGTCTTTCTGAAAATCCTCGTTCAGCGTGAGGATGGGGTCGCCAGGGTAGGCGTCAACGTGTTGAAACATGATGTTGAGAATCTTTCGTCAATCGATCAAGCGAGTGCTTTTTCAATGTCGGCGCGCAGGCTTTTGGGGGTGTCGGTGGGGGCATAGCGGCCCAGCACCACACCATCGCGGTTCACCAAAAATTTGGTGAAGTTCCATTTGATGGACTTGGTGCCCAAGATGCCAGGGGCCTCGCTTTCCAGCCATCGGTACAGCGGGTGCGCATCCGAGCCGTTGACGTCGATCCTGGCCATCATCGGGAAGCTCACGCCATAGTTCAACTGGCAGAACGAGGCGATCTCTGTGTTGGCACCAGGGTCTTGTCCGCCGAACTGGTTGCACGGAAAGCCCAGCACCGTCAAACCTCGGTCTGCGTAGTCTTTCCACAACTGCTCCAGGCCTTCGAACTGTGGCGTAAAACCACACTTGCTGGCGGTGTTGACGATCAGCAGCACACGGCCCCGGTATTGGTCCAGCTTTACGGGAACTCCGCCCGTGGAAAGCGCATCAAAATCGTGAATTGATTGAGTCATGATGGCCAACAACTTTCTCAAAGTACCTACACATGAAGCGTCCATTCTGACATCATGCGATCCTAGCTGTATCCCTTTGCTCGCCAGAGACAAGCGAGTATCCGCACCCACGGTGCCGAGAGGAAAACGCCATGCCCCAAAACACCATTGAGGCCGACCTGCCAGTCACGACTGAGCAAGGTCTGCCAATGAGACAAATCCAGGCCGCTTTGCAACGCGCCCAAGCTACCAACCAGGAACTGGCCTTGCTGGCCGATCGGGTCAGTGACGCGGTGATGATCTGTGATGCGCAGCGTTGCATCCGTTGGGTCAATCCCAGCTTTTCGCGCCTGACCGGTTTCTCCCTGTCGGAGAGCCTGGACCAGCAACCCGAAGAGTTGCTCAGTGGCCCGCACACCGAGGCCGCGCTGATCACCCGAATCAACCAGACGCTGGCGCAAGGCCACGCGGTTGAAAACCTCGAGATCTGCCACCACCGCAAAGACGGCGAGCCCTTCTGGGTGGCGCGCACGGTGCACCCATTGCCGGATGCCGATGGCCAGGTCACGCGTTACATCGAACTGATGCGCGACATCAGCGCCCAGCGCCGTGGTGAGGCCGAACACACGCGCCGCCTGCAGGCCGAACTGAGCCTGGTGGCCAAGGCCGACTTTTTGGCGCGCATGGGGCACAGCATGCGCTCGCCCCTGAACGCCATCATGGGCTTTTCGCAGTTGCTGGACATGCAGGACACCGCCGGCATGCCCGAGCCCCTGCAACGCCAGTTGGGCCACATTCGCACGGCTGGTCAACAGCTTTTGACCTTGCTGGACCAGGCCCTGGATTTTGCACGGCTGGACGAGCCTTCGGTCGCCCGGCGGCCACAGCGCTTGGCCATGACGGGCCTGCTGCGCGAGGTCTGCGCCGCTCAGGAAACCCTGGCCCGCAACCACAACGTGACCGTGGTGGTCGATTGCGCACCCCACACCGTCTGGGCCGACCCGCACCCCACGCGTGACATCCTGATTCAGTTGCTGAACAACGCCATCCGCGTCAGCCCTGCGGGCTCGACCGTGTGGCTGCGCGCCCGTGAGGTCGCCGAAGAACGCATGGGCATCGTCGAGGTGCGCGACCAAGGCGCAGGCATCGACCAAAGCGACCTGCCCAAGCTCTTCCACCCCTTCACCCGACTGGACCGGGCCACCGAGGCCGACAGCAACGAGGGCCACGGCCTGGGCCTGGCGGTCGCGCAACGCATGGCCGCGCTGATGCATGGCCGCATCGAGGTGCACAGCACCCTGGGCGAAGGCAGCGTGTTCGGCCTGAAGCTGCCGCTGGCCGAGCGCAGCCACACCACCACGCCCACCAGCGCCCGCCCCTCCGAGCCTTTGGTGTTGCTGCCGCCTTTGCGCGTGGTGCACATCGAAGACAACGCCTTGAACCGCAGCCTGGTCGAGGCCCTGTTCGCCACGTATCCGCAAGTGCGTTTGTTGTCGGCCGACACCGCGGCCGATGGCATGGCCTGCATTGAATCCATGCAGCCGGATGTGGCCCTGGTCGACATCAATCTGCCGGATGGCAGCGGCCTGGATTTGTGCCGCCAGCTGCGGGCCAAGGCGGCATTCAAGAAGCTGCCTTTGATTGCCTTGAGTGGTGATGCTTTGCCAGATCACATTGCTCGGGCGCTGCAGGCTGGTTTTAACCAGTACCTGGTCAAGCCTTTGCAGATCAACCGCTTGCTGACGATTTTGGCGTCGTTGCCGAGCACCCAGGCGGCGCCACCGCTGAACTCCTGAATCGGGACGCTGATCAACGCCAACGCCAAGAATCTAGTTGGCGCCCAGCCGCTCCGCCGTCCAGCGCAGCAAATCCAGCCACATCTGGCGAATCTCCGCCTCTTGGGGCGTGCGAATGGCGCTCGGCAACTCAATGGTCACCACCGGCATCTTCTTGTGCACACCACCATAGTTGCCCAAGCTGCCCGGAAAGATGCCCACCTGGTCCAGGTACAAGCGCCCCAGCTTTTGCGGCGGCGAGGTCGGCCCGTCAAAATCCAACACCCCATAAGGCGCATGCACCGACACGATCAGATTGGGCTTCCAGCGCTCCATCTCTTCATACAACCAGCGCGATTCGGGTTCGGACAAAGCCTTGGGCCCAGGATACCGGCGCGGATCATTTTTGGTCCGCTTGCCCCAGTACTGCCGCGCCTCCTTGTCCCAGTTGGGCGTGGGAAAGTTGCGGTTCAGGTCCACGCCATGCGCGTTGGTCCGAGTGGGCGAGGCCCGCAACATGCCGTCCGGGTTCATCAAGGGCACGAAGCGCCAGTGGATGTTCGACGGCGTCTCCCCGGCAGCGCGGATCCAGTGCAACACCAGCGAGGTGGACGACAGCTCGTCGCCATGCACCCCCCCGATCACCAACACACGCAGGTGGGCGTTGGGCGAGATGATGTCGCGCTGCATCAGGGCGTGGCCCTGGACCGACTTGGCCCCATTGGCCTGCAACTGAGCCTGGGCACACAAGGCCATCGGCACATTGGGCAAGCGGCTGGCAGCTTGCTGGCAAAAGGCTTGCGGGGTCTGGATCAGGGCCACAGGCTGCGCGGGCTTGGCCTGCACGGAAAGCGCCAGCGCCAACATCACCCCCATTGACGCCAGTGAGGTGCGAAAACTCATCGGGCCAGGTTCTTCAAGGCCAGCTTGATGCCATCACTCACGGACACATCGGCTGGCAATTGTTTGAGCACGGCCTGGGCCTCGCGGTCGGTGTAACCCAGGGCCAGCAGGGCCTGCAGGATGTCCGATTGCGCTGGGCTGACCACGGAAAAGCCCGGGGCCGACAGCACGGGCGACAACTTGCCCTTCAGCTCCAACAACAAGCGCTCAGCGGTTTTCTTGCCAATGCCGGGCACCTTGATCAAGCGCGCCACGTCTTGCGCGGCCACGGCTTGCGCCAGCTCGTCGGTGCTCAAGCCCGACAGCAAAGCCAGGGCAATGCGGGGGCCCACACCACTGATCTTGGTCAACTCGCGGAAGGAGGCACGCTCGCCCGCGGTCAAAAAGCCATACAACAGCTGCGCATCTTCGCGCACCACAAACTGGGTCAGCAAGGTGACGCGGGCGCCCAGCTCGGGCAGGTTGTAGAAGGTGCTCATGGGCACTTGCACTTCATACCCCACGCCGTTGCAATCCACCAGCACGTGGGGCGGAGACTTCTCGGCGAGAAGCCCGGTCAGGCGAGAAATCATCGGCGGAACAGGCCCAATCGTTGTGCTTCCAGGGCAGCTTCAGCACGCGAAGACACGTTCAGCTTGCGGTAGATCTGCTTCACGTAGTCGGCGATGGTGTGGCGCGACAGGTTCAGCTGCACACCGATCTCAGGCAGGGTAAAGCCCTTGGCCACGCGCAACAGCACTTCGTTTTCGCGGTCGGTCAGTTGCACGTGCGGGGTCACCGAATCGGCCTGCGAGATAGGCTGCTGACTGGCTTGCGCGGTGAAGTACTTGATGACGCGGCGGGCGATGGACGGCGACAGCGGCGGCTCACCCTGGCTGATGCGGTGCAATTGCTCGGCCAGTTGCTCGCGCGATTGCTCTTTCAGCAAATAGCCAAAAGCGCCGGCTTGCAAGGCGGGGAACAAATGCTCGTCGTCGTCGTGGATGGTGACCACCACCGACTGCACATCGGGCTGCTTTTCGCGCAGAGCCTGGACCACCTCGACGCCGGAGCCATCGGGCAAGCCCAGGTCGCACAGGGCCACGTCAAAGCGCACGGCATTGACCAGTTCCAGGGCATCATGAACCCGTGCGCTCTCACTGATGTGAGCGCCCGGAAACACCTGAAGCGCCAGCGTTTTCAGCCAGGCGCGGATTTCAGGAAGATCTTCGAGCAACAAAATCTGCTTCATGGCCGAGGCCTCACATCAAGGTGGCGTGCCCAGGGGAGATCCCTGCGCACTAACAAGGATGCTAGCAGTGCTAGCCGGTTGCGTGTGCTCAATGGCCACCTTCTGTTGCACGACGGCAATTTCAAGGGGCAAAGTGAGCCGAATGACGGTGCCAAAACCCGGCCCGGACTCGACCAGGCATTGCCCATTGAGCTGTTTGGCACGGTGCTTCATGCTGGTCATGCCATGGCCGCGGTCCAGGCGGCCATCCAGTTCCAGCGGAATGCCCTTGCCGTTGTCCTGGATCACCAGCAAGAAGTCATGGTTTTCCAGGTGCACGTCAGTGTGAATCACCACGTGCGAGGCCTGGCTGTGTTTGATGATGTTGCTGACCGCCTCGCGGATGATCCGCGTGGTCTGCACATAGGTGCGCGCCGACAGGGGCTCTTCGACCTCGTCGATGGAGTTGCGCCACTCGATCTCGATGCCCGACTGGCCCAGGCGCGACACCACCTCGGCCCGCCAGTCGGCCAAAGCCTCGGACAAGATCATGGGCCGGCCGGTCAGGCCGCGCACCGACAGGCGCATCTCTTCCAACGCTTCGCGCGCCAGGGTCGAGATGCGGTCGTTGTCGCTGGTGTGCACGATGGTGAGCAGCTTGGCACCCAGGTCGTCGTGCAGGTCGGCGGCGATGCGCTTGCGCTCTTTCTCGGCGATCTGCTCCACGCGCAGTTCGGCGATCTGGTTGAAGTTGCGCTCAATCTCGCCGCTGATCTCTTGCACGCGCTTCTCCAACTGATGGCGCGCGCCTTCGGCCGTTTTCAGCGCGCCGGCGTAAACCTGGATCAAACGCACGGCCACCACGGCGTACAGCACCGGCATCACAAAGTAAGTCACGTGCACGCCCCACACCCGCAGCAAGCCGTTCTGGAAGGACAGCTCGATGCCCATCACGGCCGAGACCACGCCCAGGGCCACGCTCATCAACCAGAACTCGGGCTTGCGCGTGCGCCCGGAATGCCACAAGAAGTAGCCGATGGCGCCAAACAGCTGCAGCGCGAACACCACATACCAAAGGCGGCTGACCAGGAACAAGCCATTCACGCCCACCAGCCACAGGCTGAGCGGCAACAACAGGCACTGCGCCCACAGCACAGCGTTGACCTGGCGCGTCAGGTGGCGCGCCTTGCGGTTGCGCACGCCATGGCCTGAATAGCCCAGCAAAAATTTGATGGCAAACGCGGTCATGGGCGCGAACATCATCGCGATCA
>NZ_JACMNS010000137.1 GCF_014378415.1 Aquabacterium sp. | reverse complement strand
GGGGATGCACCACCATGTCTCTTCATTCACCACCACACTGGAGTAATGAACATGAACCCGCAAGTCTCTTCCTCGCGCACCAATGTTGTCTACCGCCGCACCCAAAAAGGGCAAGCTGCGGCCATGCCCTCAGTGGCGCCCACCATGAACGATGAGCATCGACGGCTGCTGCTGCTGGTCAATGGTTTCACGCCGCTCGACGCCCTGGCACGCGTCTGCAAGTTCCAGCAAGGCCCTGAAGACATGGCCTCCAGCCTCCAAATGTCCGGGCTGATCGAGGAGGCCCGAGAGCGACGGCACGCAGAGACCATGCACTCGCCATGGCGGACCACTGACCAGCAGTGATCATTCTGGCTGACGTGCCTGTCGCCACCCTGTCAAACAACGTTTTCATACTTGCTGGAGGTCAGCAAGCAAGGAAACAATGCCATGGGTCGCCCACAACGCCAGCAGCCACGCCCTCAGGGCACCACCCGACGCGATTTCTTCAAACGATCCGGATCGGCGGCCATGATCTTGGCCGCCGTACCCGCACTGCCCATGGGCAGTGCCCTGGCCGCCGCCAGCACCGGCCCGCTTTTCCAACATGGTGTGGCCAGCGGTGACCCACTCGCCGACCGTGTGATCTTGTGGACCCGGGTTTCATCGCCACGCAACACGGCGATCACCGTGACCTACACCGTGGCCACTGACCCCGCCCTGACCCAGGTCGTGCTGCGCGGCAGCACCAAAACCAACCCCAGCCGCGACTTCACGGTCAAGGTGGACGCCGGCCCGCTCAAGCCCAACACCACCTACTACTACCGCTTCGACGCCGAAGGCAGCAGCTCACCCACCGGCCGCACCAAGACCTTGCCCGTGGGCGCGACCCGCCAACTGCGCATGGCCGTGGCCAGTTGCGCCAACCATGCCTACGGCTACTTCAACGCCTACCGCCACATTGCCGAGCGTGCCGACCTGGACTTGGTCATGCACCTGGGTGACTACCTCTACGAGTATGGCGACGGCCAGTACGGCAACGTGCGGCCCACCGAGCCCGCCACCGAGATCATCACGCTGACCGACTACCGCACGCGCCACGCCCAGTACAAGCGCGATGCCGATCTGCAAGAGGCCCACCGCCAGCACCCCTGGGTCATCATCTGGGACGACCACGAAACCGCCAACGACGCCTACAAAGACGGCGCGCAGAACCACACCGAAGGCGCCGAAGGCACCTGGGTTGGCCGCCGCAACGCCGCCTTGCAGGCCTATTACGAGTGGATGCCGGTGCGCCCCGCGGACACGTCTGACCTGACGCGCAACCACCGCGCCTTCCAATACGGTGACCTGGTCGACCTGGTGATGCTGGAAGAGCGCCTGAGTGCCCGCTCACAACAGCTTCAGGCCACGATCCCCGTGCCGGGCCTGGGCACGCTGTTCACCCAAAGCGGCAGCTTCGCCGACCCAGCCCGCACGCTGCTCGGCGCCACACAAGAAGCCTGGCTGGCCCAACGTTTGCGCGGCTCGGCCACACGCTGGCGCTTCCTGGGCCAGGGCGTGATGTTCGCCCAGCTCAAAGGCGTGGCCGCCGCGAATGCCGCTGGTGGCGGCTTGTTCCTGAACTCGGACCAATGGGATGGCTACCAACCCGCCCGCAACCGCGTCTACGACATCCTCAAAGGCAGCAACGGCCTGCCCGCGGTCACCAACGTGGTCGTGCTCACCGGTGACATCCACAGCTCCTGGGCCGCCGACCTGAGCCAGGACCCCAACAACCCCGTCGTGGCCACCGGAGGCTACAACCCCTTGACCGGCGAAGGCTCGCGCGCGGTCGAATTTGTGGGCACCTCGGTCACCTCCCCCGGCGTGCCCGACCCGTCGGGCAGCACGGCCAACTACCTGCGCAGCGTCAACCCGCACTTCAAGCACATCGACTTGAACCAGCGCGGCTACATGCTGGTCGATGCCAACCCCAACCGCGTGGTGGCCGAGTGGTGGTACGTGGACACCGTGGCCAGCGTCAGCCATGTGCAGACCTTCGGCACCGCCTTTGAAGTGCAGGACGGCAGCAACCGCCTGGCGCCCTCGGCCCAGACCACGCCACGCCCCAACGCCCCGGCCCTGGCGCCCTGAACCACGTCGGCCCCCAGCCCACCCCCATTCCAAGGACAAGATGATGCAAGCCCTGTCATTCATTCGCCCTGCCGCCTTGGCCGCCGCCGCGCTGGCTTTGAGCAGCCTGCACGCCCAGGCCGCCAACTTCAGCTTCGCCGGCGACATCGCCCACCACACCGACGTGGTGCAAGTGGCCTTCACCCTCCAGTCAAGCAGCGGCCCGGTCCGCCTGTGGACCGACTCCTGGAGCGATGGCCTGAACTTCGACCCGACCCTGAGCTTGTGGGTCAAGGACGGCAGCGGCTACAGCCTGGTCGGCGACAACGACGATGACGACACCATCGACCCGGCCCAGGGCTTTTACGACGCCGGTTTGTCACGGACCACACTGACGGCGGGCCAGTACCTGGTCACCGTGGGCGCGGCGCCCAACCATGCCAACGGCACGCTGTTGTCCCAGGGTTTTGCCTTTGATGGCAGCACCCCCATCCTGGTCTCGCAGTGGGACCAACCCAGCTACAACCTCAACGCCAACGACCAGAAAGGCACCTTCTGGCGCTTGAACCTGTCGGGCGTGGACACGGCCGTCACGGTGCCCGAGCCGGCCACCGCCGCCTTGATCCTGGCGGGCCTGAGCTCGATGTTGCTGTCGCGCCGGCGCCAGTGACTTGATGAGCGCCAGCGAAGAGAACTACCTTCGCCAACGGCGGCAGCCTCACAGCCCATTCATCGAATGAATATGACATTTTTATTAATGTAAATCCCTCATTCGCGGGGAAATGGATCGGCGCATGCTGGCTTACTCACCAAACAGGAGGCCCTATGCTGACCATTGCCCTGATGACGCTCGTCATGATCCCCATTTTTGTGCACCTGGCAGCGCGCGGCCTGCACAGC
>NZ_JACMNS010000136.1 GCF_014378415.1 Aquabacterium sp. | reverse complement strand
GCCCGGGGCTGGGTCAAGGTCTTCGAGCCCCACCAGCCCACGGCGTTTTACACCCTCTTTGAATGGCACGCCGGCACCACCCTGGGGGCCATGCTGGCTGGCAAACATCATTTCACCGTTCACGACATCATTGAAGGTGCGACCACGGTGGCCCGGTCCTTGGGCCGCTTGCATCAGCACGGCGTCATCCACCGCGACATCAAGCCGGACAACGTGCAACTGGGTGACGACGGTTTGTGGCGGGTGCTCGACTTGGGCGTGGCGCTGTCCGGCAAGGAGCCGCAGGCGCTGCGCGAGTTGCACGCGGGCACGCCCAGCTACATGAACCCCGAGCAATGGAGCGCGGTCCCTTCCGAGTCCATGGCCAACCCCCAAAGCGATCTGTTCGCCCTGGGGGTCACGCTTTACCAATGGCTCACCGGGGGGCGATTGCCCTATGGCGACATCGAGCCCTATCAAACCGCCCGCTATCGCCGCGACCCCGTGGCCCCCTCGCGCATCCGCCCTGACGTGCCCATTTGGCTGGACCACATCGTGCTGAAAGCGGTGGCGCGTGACCCGAAACTGCGTTTTGAAACGGCCGAGGAGTTGCTTCTGGCCTTGGATCGGGGCGCTTCCCGGCCCTTGTCCGCGCCCCACGCCACGCCGTTGATGGCGCGCGACCCCGTGGTCCTTTGGCAGATCGCCCTGGGCATGTCCGTCCTGTTCAATTTACTGCTGATTTACTGGCTGGCGTTTTTGCCCAGAACCTGAGGGCTGCGCGCAATCAGTGACAATCGCGGCTGTTGAGTAGGAGACAGACCCCATGAGCATCAAGTCAGACCGCTGGATCCGCCAGATGGCCCAAGAGCACGGCATGATCGAGCCCTTCGAGCCCAATCAAGTGCGGGCGACGGCGGATGGGCAGCGCATCGTCAGTTATGGCACCAGCAGTTATGGCTACGACATCCGTTGTGCCAACGAATTCAAAATTTTCACCAACGTCCATTCCACGGTGGTTGACCCGAAGAATTTCGATGAGCGCAGTTTTGTTGATGTCACAGGTGATTACTGCATCATTCCGCCGAACAGTTTTGCCTTGGCACGCACCGTGGAGTATTTTCGGATTCCCCGCAGCGTCCTGACCATCTGCCTGGGCAAGAGCACCTATGCCCGCTGCGGCATCATCGTCAACGTCACGCCTTTCGAGCCCGAGTGGGAGGGTTATGTAACGCTGGAATTCAGCAATACCACCCCGTTGCCCGCCAAAATCTACGCTGGCGAAGGGTGTGCACAAGTGCTGTTTTTTGAAAGCGACGAAGTATGCGAAACCAGTTACCGTGACCGTGGTGGCAAATACCAGGGGCAAACTGGGGTAACTCTCCCTAAAACTTGAAGAACTATTGCCGACATTCGCCCATGACCCTCATCTGGAGGGATTCAGGAGTGATTACGAGCAGTTACAATTGACCGTGTCGGCTTTGAGTGTGCTTCAGCACTCCAGGGCACCGAGTAGAGGTGTTCGTGCTGTACATCCACGCGAAGTCGTTGTCGGCTTTCGCGAGGGGGTGGATGTGCGCCATTGCCCCATGTTGTTTCTATTTTTCGGGCTTTTCCTCCATGCGCCGTCCGCTTCAGTCCCCCGCTTTAATCAGCGCATTTTTTGACAGCCTTCGCCCAGAGCAGCGCGACACTGCGCAAGCCATGCAGCAGGCCATCCTGGATGCCGCGCCTCACCTGCGCCAAGAGGTCAAATGGGGCAACCTGTGCTTCGTCAACGACCGTGACAACGTCATGGCCATCGTGCTGCACAAAGCCAACGCGCACCTGCAGGTCTTCAATGGCGTGCAGCTGGTGGGCGAGTTTCCCGAGCTGGAAGGCGCAGGGCGGGGCATGCGCCACATCAAGACCCGCTACCGGATCCCGGTCAACGACCAACTCGTCAAAGAGCTGACCCAAGCCTGCTTGCGAGCCTGGAGCCGCTAGCTGGTGTGGTTATTGCAACCCCGGATGGTCACGATCATGGCGGGTTTGTAAAATGTCCACGAAACAACGGACATCCATGCACCTGCTCAACGCTGACCTTCATTGTCATTCCAATGTGTCCGATGGCACATTGACCCCGCAAGCCCTGGCTGAACGGGCCAAGCGCAACGGGGTAGAACTGTGGGCACTGACCGATCACGATGAAGTGGGGGGCCAGCACCTAGCCAGGGCAGCCGCGCAAGCGCAAGGCCTGGCCTACCTGACCGGCTCCGAAATATCAGTCACCTTTGCGGGCAAGACGGTGCACATCGTGGGCCTGGGCTTTGATCCCGATCACCCCAGTTTGCAGCAAGGCCTGGCGGACACCCGTGGTGGCCGTGAGCGCCGTGCGCGCGACATGGCCGACGGGCTGGCCAAGGTCGGTATCCCAAACGCATTTGAAGGCGCACTGCGCTATGTGGGCAACCCCGATCTGATTTCGCGCACGCACTTTGCCCGCTACCTGGTTGAAATCGGCGTGTGCTCCGAGTCCCATGAAGTCTTCAAGCGCTACCTGACCGAAGGCAAGCCCGGTTACGTCGAGCACCGCTGGGCGACGCTGTCTGATGCCATCCACTGGATCACCGAAGCTGGCGGTGAGGCTGTCATTGCGCACCCTGGGCGCTACGGTTTCACCCCCAACGAAGAGTACGCACTGTTCACCGAGTTCAAGGCGCATGGCGGGCGCGGGGTCGAGGTGGTCACCGGCAGCCACACCGTGCCCGAGTACGCCAAGTACGCCGACATGGCGATTGAATTCGACCTTCTGGCCTCGCGGGGCTCCGACTTTCACGACCCCATTGAAAGCCGAACCGACCTGGGCACCTTGCCCGATTTGCCGGGCCGTTTGACGCCGGTGTGGCAGGCCCTGGAGCACCGCATCTTTCAGCCCTGAAAGGGCGGCTCCATGGCTCAATACTTTGAAGTGCACCCCCAGCATCCGCAAACACGTTTGCTGAAGCAAGCCGCCGACATCCTTCACAAAGGCGGGATCGTGGCGCTGCCCACCGATTCCAGCTATGCGCTGGTGTGCCACCTGGACGACAAGGACGCCGTGGCGGCCCTGCGGCGCATCCGCGCGGTGGACGAGCGCCATCACCTGACCTTGCTGTGCCGAGACCTGTCCGAGCTGGCCAACTATGCGCGGGTGGACAACCGGCAATTCCGCCTGCTCAAGTTGGGCACGCCGGGTCCGTACACCTACATCCTGGAGGCCACCAAAGAGGTGCCGCGCCGCGTCTCGCATCCCTCGCGCCGCACGGTCGGTTTGCGCGTGCCCGAGCACACCGTCGCCCAAGCCCTGCTTGAAATTTTGGGTCAGCCCCTGCTGGGCACCACCTTGATCATGCCCGGTGAAGAAATGGCCCTCAACGATGCCAATGACATCCGCGAGCGGCTGCAAAAGCAGGTCCAGGCCGTGATCGATTCAGGCGCCTGTCCGCTGGAGCCCACGACGGTGATCGACCTGAGTTCTGGCGATGCCGTGATAGTGCGCCATGGCCGTGGCGACCTGGCTAGGGTGGGTTTGGAGTCGTTGACCTGACGGGCGCCAACTGAATGGCCTGGGTCAACCACTCGGCGTCAAAACCCAGGTGCCATCGGCCTTTGACCGACATCAACGGTGTGCCTGGCGCGCCTTGCGCTTCATAGGCTTGCCGGCAGACTGCGTTCAATTCGACATCGCATTCTTGCCAGGGCACCTGGTGCCTGTCCAGCCAGTCCCGGGCTTTGGCGCAATAGATGCAGCTCACGGTGGCGTACATCGTGATCTCGCCCGGCCGGGCGAATTGCCTGACGGTGGACGCCGCGCGCTCCTGCGTCCACCAGGACCAGCCTTTGCTGCCGCCCACGAACACCAGCATGATGCCGGCCAACACCCACCATTGATGACGCCGTTGGGCCTGGTCGCTCACGGTTGTTGCAGTGTGGCGGCGGCCTTCTGGCCCAGTTTGCTTTCCTGCCCAGCCAGCAGCTTGCGGATGTTGGCGGCATGCCGCCAGATCAGCAGGGCGCTCATGATGGCCACCCCGATGGTCATGGCGCCAGCCCCCATGAGTTGCCACTGAATGATCGGTGCGGCCAGTGAGGCTGTCAGTGCCGCCAGCGACGAATAACGGAACACCACCGCCATCAACAACCAGGCCGCCAGGACCAGGCCGCCCACGGCGGGTTGAAAGCCCAACAGGACGCCCGCTGCCGTGGCCACGCCCTTGCCGCCCTCAAATCGAAAGAAGATCGGCCAGACGTGCCCCAGGAAGGCCGCCAGTCCGACCAAGGTCACGGCGATTTGGTCGAGGCCCCAGTGCTGGGCAATCGCCACTGGCACATAGCCCTTGAGCGCGTCAAGCAGCAAGGTCAGGATGGCCGCGCCCTTGTGGCCGGATCGCAGCACATTGGTGGCGCCTGGGTTGCCCGATCCGTAGGTGCGTGGGTCGCTCAAGCCGAACAGGCGGCTGACGATCACGGCAAATGAGAGGGAGCCCACCAGGAAGGAGCACACGGTGGCCACCGCGGTGACCAGTCTGGGATCAGTAACAAGCGAATCCATGAGTTCTGTGCGGCATTGAAACAGGTCGCAAGTGTAGTGCTTGCGTTTACACGGATTGTGGGTTTATGCCATGCTTGCAGACGGGGTAAATTGGCGACAATCTTCGGGTTTCTCTGACATCAGTGGTGGACATACATGATTACGTATCAATCTAAAAATTCTTGGCAACGTCCGTTGTTGATCGCGCTCATTGGCAGCGCGGTGGTGGGCACTGGGGTGTGGTGGTTCTCGGGTCATTCGGGGGCGGATGCGACCACGCAGGTCAGCACCACGGCGTCCGAGCCTGTGGCTGCTGCCGGCGGGATGGCCGCGCCAGCAACGCCGGCATTGGCCGGCTCCACCGATCCCACGATTCTGTCCGATGGCCGCCCTTCTGATTTCACGCCTGGCGTCTGGTCCGCGCTGGACAAGGCCATGACGAACAAACCGCAGCTCAAGCCCGAAGTCGACAAGGTGTTGAGCTACATGCGCTTTCAGCGCAGTTTTGAGCAATGGCAAGCCCTGGAGGACGCGCGCGACGCGCAGCAACGCCACCAGTTGGCGCAAAGCCTCCTGAACCAGATGCCCGATCGTCTGGTCAAGGGCGAGTTCTCCTTGAGCGAGGCGCTGATGATGACCACGGTGCTGATGTCTGACCTGGAGCCCGATGAGAAGAAGCGCGAGCAGCAAATCGACGATTGGGGCAAAAAAATGGCCCTGGCCGTGCCCCAGCCCACGGATGACGCACAAGTCCAGGCAAGTCAAAAGTGTGTGGAGGACAGGCGCGTCCTTCCTGGCCTCCTCACGGAAGGCCCCAATCCGGACCCTGCCAAGGTGCAGCAAGCCCTGGAAGAGCGCAGCCGCCTTTCGTGCTGAACCAATGAGCCGAGTGTCGTGGGTTTGTCCCATGCATTCGATCGTGACTCCATGCCGACAATCCACCGGTTTCCTTGACATTGGCTTTTGGCGTTCATGATCACATATCAAGAAAGTACCAAGTTCTGGCAGCGATCATGGTTCGCTGCGCTGATCGGTGGGCTCGCTGTCGGAGGTGGGGGGTGGTGGTGGCAGGCGCATCAGGAGGCCCGGGACGCCAGCGAAGTGGTCGAGTCCGCAGCGTCCGCGTCAGTGTCTGCTCCACAGCGGCCAGTCTTCGCCGCCGTGGTGACCGGTGCTGCGTCCACGCCCACGGTGCTCCCCGACGGGCGGCCATCGGATTTCACCCCCGAGGATTGGTCCGCCTTGAAAGCAGCGATGAGCACCCAGCCCAATGGCAAAGCCGAGCTGGAGCGCGTGGTGACCTACCTGCGTTTTCAGCGCAGTTTTGAGCAATGGCAGGCGCTGGCGGATTCGCCCGACGCGCAGCAGCGCCACCAATTGGCCGAAAGCCTGCTGACCCAGGTGCCCGATCGCCTGACCAAAGGCGAAGTCACCCTGGGCGAGGCATTGTTGCTGAGCACCGCCTTGCTCACCGACCTGGAAGCCGACGAGCGCTTGAGAGAGCAGCGCCTGATCGAGATGCGCAACAAGTTTGAAGCCTTGGCGCCTCAGCCCGATGAGGAACAAGCTGCTCGCGAGGCAGATCGCCTCACGGAGTTCAAGCGGCGCCAGTCGGCCATCGTGGCTTCCTGGCAGGCCCAGCCTGAGGGCAAGCGCGACCAGGCGTCCCTGGAGCGCGATCTGGAGGCGGCGCGACGCGCGGTGTACGGCAACGCCAAACAGTGACGGTGGCGTGGTGGTGGCCAAGGAGGTCTATAGAATCCTGGTCACATGACATCGTTGAATGACTCTTACAAGCCCAAACTCGCCTGGGGCCTGCTGATCGCGGTCCTGGTGCTGTTCGTTTGGAAGTTTGCTGCCGCGCTGGCGCCTTTCATGCTCAGCCTGGTGCTGGCCTACGCCCTCAAGCCGGCGGTCGACGGCATGGTCAGGCGCAGGGTGCCCCGTGGGTTGGCCGTGGCCTTGTGCGTGCTGCTGGCCCTGCTGATGGTGCTCACTTTGCTGGTGTTGCTGGTGCCCATCGTGTCGCAGGTGGTGCCCATGCTGAAGGCCCAGGTTCCTGATCTGTTCTCGAACCTTTGGATCAGCGTGCAGCCCTGGTTGTCTCAACTGGGGCTTGAACTGCCCAGCCTCGAAGAAGGCAAGGCGATGCTGGTCGAGTGGATCAACTCGCACGCGTCGCAGTGGGCCGGCACGATCGTGAGTTCCGTGCTGATTGGCGGCGGCGGCTTGATGACACTGCTGGGTTTTTTGCTCATGGTGCCCATGCTGGCGTTCTACTGGCTGATGGATTGGGATGACATTGTCGACCGGGTGTGGCGCTTGTTGCCGCCGCGCTGGCGCCCTTCAGTGAAACAGGTGCTGGCCGATTGCGACGACGTCCTGGGTCAGTTTCTGAGGGGCCAAGTGCTGGTCATGCTGATCATGGCGGTGTTCTACAGCGTGGCCTTGGCCTTGGCCGGCTTCAAGCTGGCCTTGCCCATCGGCGTGTTCACAGGGCTGGCCATGTGCATTCCCTACCTCGGCTTTGGCGTGGGGCTGGTGCTGGCACTGCTGTCCGGTGTTTTGCAATTCAGCCCGACCACGTCCGGCATGGTGTACTCGTTCATCGCTGTGGCCGTGGTGTATGGCGGCGGCCAGGTCCTGGAAAGCTTCTTCCTCACGCCGCGTCTGGTAGGGGGGCGCATTGGCCTGCACCCCTTGGCGGTCATCTTTGCGCTGCTCCTGTTTGGGCAGGCGCTGGGGTTTGTGGGCGTTTTGGTCGCCCTGCCCTTGAGCGCCTTGCTGCTGGTGGTGGCCCGCCGTGCCCTGGTCAGCTATCGCCGCAGCCCTGCATTCCTGGGTTCTTCGTCCGGTCCAGAGCAGGGGTGATGTGTTGACTGTGTCTGGCCTGCCCATGCGGCAGATTCCGCTCGAACTGGGTCCGGTTTCCATGCCGGGTCTGGACGATTTCATCGCCGAAGAAAGCGCGCTGCAGGCCTTCGACTGGCTGCAGGCCTGGCCTTCGGTGAGCCAGGCCAACGTGCCCGCCGCCTATTTTTGGGGTCCACCAGGAAGCGGCAAGACCCACCTGCTGCGCGCCATGGTGCCGCGTGCCCTGGAGGCTGGCCACCACGTGATGTGGGTCAGCGCCCAGGGCTGCCAGATGTGGGATGCCGAGCTGCCCGAGGCGCCCACCCTGGCCCTGATCGACGATTGCGAGCGGCTGGACGCCCACCTTCAGCACCTGGCCTTCAACCTCTTCATCGAGTCGGCCAGCGTGTCCCAGGTATCTGGTCCCTTGTCCATCATGGCGGCTGGGGCTGTGCCGCCGGTAGACCTGCCAGTGCGCGACGATCTGCGCACCCGCCTGGGCTGGGGCTTGATCTTCGCCTTGTCGACCTTGAGCGAAGTCGGCGTGCGCAAAGCCCTGCACGACGAAGCAAGCCGGCGCGGCATTGGCCTGGATGAGGGCGTCGTGTCCTACCTGCTGGTGCGCTATAGCCGCGACCTGGGCTTTTTGATGGGGCTGCTCGACCGACTCGATCGGTTTGCCCTGGCCGAACACCGAACCGTGACCGTGCCCCTGCTCAAGCAGATGCTGGTGCTGGAGACTGCATGAACCTTTGCCTGTTTGACCTTGACCACACCTTGTTGCCGCTCGATTCGGACCACGAGTTCGGCGAGTTCCTGATCCGCATTGGCCTGGCTGATCCGCTTGAATACCGCCGCCGCAACGACGGTTTCTACCAGCAGTACGCTGCGGGCACCTTGCAATTGCCCGAGTACATCCGCTTCAGCACCAGCGTGTGGCGCGAGTTGAGTCTCGAAGAACAGGCCGCCTTGCAGCAGCGCTTCATGGCCGAGGTCGTCCTGCCGGCCATCCAGCCGCAGGCCTTGCAGCTGGTGCGCGATCACGAGGCCCAGGGTGACCTGTTGGCCATCGTGACCGCCACCAACGAATTCGTGACCCGCCCCATCGCCGATGCATTTGGCGTGCCTGATCTGTTGGCCGTTGGCCTCACGAGGGATCCTGAAGGCCGCGTGACCGGTGAAATCCACGGTGTTCCGTCCTTCCGGGAGGGCAAAATCACACGTGTGGAACAATGGCTGGCGGAACGCGGCCAGACCCTCGCTGATTTTGAGCGGGTCAGCTTCTACAGCGACTCGCCCAACGACCTGCCTTTGCTGTATCTGGCCAGCGATCCTGTTGCCACCAATCCCAGTCCGGCCCTTGAGGCCGTGGCCCGTGAGCGCGGCTGGCGCATTCTTCGACTGTTTTCATGATCAAGAGATTGATAGACAAGATCCTGGGCAAAGACCCCAGCAAACCTCCTCGCGCGGCGGCGGCAGGCGGGCGCAAGCCTAGCGTTCCCACGGGCAAACGGGTGGATGTGCCAGCGTCAGAGCATGGCATCGACCCCAGCCTGGTGGACGACCGCGCCGTCAAGGTCTGCACGACCTTGCAGGAAGCCGGGTTTGAGGCCTACATCGTCGGTGGTGCCGTGCGCGACCTGCTGGTCGGCCTGCGCCCCAAGGATTTCGACGTGGCCACCAATGCCACGCCCGAACAAGTCAAAAGCCTGTTTCGGCGCGCTTTCATCATCGGACGCCGCTTTCGCATCGTCCACGTGGTGTTTGGCCGGGGCCGTGACAACGACGTGATCGAGGTGTCCACCTTCCGCGCCTACCTCGATGCCGACGCGGCCGAGCAGGTGGCCGGCAATGAGAAAACATCTCGGTCCGAGCTGGCCGGCAAATCCCACGTGGTCGATGGCAGCGGGCGCGTGCTGCGCGACAACGTCTGGGGCCCACAAGACCAGGATTCGGCGCGGCGCGACTTCACTGTCAACGCCATGTACTACGACCCCAGCACGGGCGTGGTAGTGGACTACCACGGCGGCATCAAGGACATCAAAAAGAAGGTGCTGCGCATGATCGGCGTGCCCGATGTGCGTTACCGCGAAGACCCGGTGCGCATCATCCGCGTGGTGCGATTTGCCGCCAAGCTGAACTTTGAGATCGAAGCCAAAACGCGCGAGCCCTTGCTGGCAATGTCCGAACTGCTGGCCAATGTGCCGCAGTCGCGCCTGTTTGACGAGATGATCAAGCTGCTGCAAACCGGCCATGCCCAAGCGTCTCTGGACCAATTGCGCAAGCTGGGCCTGGACGGAGGCGTGTTCCCCATCCTGGACGCCGTGTTCGACGAGGCCCGCCGTCACCCCGGCCGTGAGCAGTTCGTCAAGCTGGCCCTGAACGACACCGATCGCCGAGTCTCCGAAGGCAAGCCCGTGGCGCCCAGTTTCCTGCTGGCCTGCCTGCTGTGGCACGACGTGCTCGACCACTGGAAGCGCAACCTGGCCAAGGGCGAGCCCGCTTTCCCGGCCCTGCAGGCCGCCACCGACGCCGTGTTCGACGCGCGCATTGGCGACATCTCGGGCCGAGGCAAGCTGGCATCCGACATGCGCGAGATCTGGACCATGCAGCCGCGCTTTGACAAGCGCGTGGGCAATGGGCCACTCACCTTGGTCGAGCAACCGCGCTTCCGTGCAGGGTTCGACTTTCTGCGCTTGCGGGCCCAGTCGGGCGAAGCCGATCAACAGCTGGCCACCTGGTGGGAAGACTTCTCCTTGGCCGACAACGACGAACGCCGCGAGCTGATGGACGTGGCGCGCCAGCAGGAGTCGGCCAAGCGTGCAGCCCAAGGCCCCCGGGCCGGTAACCGCTCAAGCGTCGGTGTCAGCAGCGGTGGTGAGGCTTTTGACGAGGGCGACGCATCATCAGAAGCAGGCCCCGGCGCAGCCGCGAAGAAGCGCCGCAGGCGTCGTCGCAAGCCTGGCGAAGGCGAGGGCACTGGGGTTGACACCCATGGCTCTTCGTCCAGTGATGGCGGCGATTCGGGTGACTGAAGGCCTGCCCTGCTTTCGGGCCTTCGTGGGCCTGGGTGCCAATCTGGGCCCAGCCCGCGAGAACCTGCAAGCGGCCTTGGCTGAGCTTCAGTCCTTGCCCTGGACCAGTCTGGAAAGCGTGTCTTCGTTTTACGTGACGAAGGCCGTGGGCACGGACGGCCCGGATTACCTCAATGCCGTGGCCGCGCTGAGCACGTCGCTGGCACCGCACGAGTTGCTGAGCGCCTTGCTCGTCACTGAGTTGAAGTTGGGCCGAGAGCGCCCCAGGCCCCTGGCGCCACGCACCCTGGACCTCGATTTGCTCTGGATGGAAGGCGCCAAGCGTGATTCAAAAATGCTGACATTGCCCCATCCACGGATGACCGAGCGCGCATTTGTTCAGGAGCCTTTGGCCGAGTTGTTGGGCAAATTGCGTCCAAAATCGACCGATCCGCAGCCTCTTTCTCCCTCTGCGCGGGCCCAATTGGCCGCTCAACAAGGGATTTCTCTGGAATAAGCCAGAAATTCGCAGTAGAATCTCTGGCTTTGTTGGTGGGTCAAAATACACGCTTGTAAATTACACAAGCGCAAGCGGTTTGACAATGGCAATCCCCGTGGGGCATGCCCGTTTCCTCCGCGGAAACTGGGAACGGGCCCTGGCCCGGGTGGTTTGCCTTTGAAGAACGCACGTTGGCCCTGTGAATGCATTCATACTGAAAGTGATTGATCAATGACGACCATCCGTGTCAAGGAAAACGAGCCGTTCGACGTGGCCCTGCGCCGCTTCAAGCGCACCATTGAAAAGCTCGGCTTGCTGACCGAACTGCGCGCCCGCGAGTTCTACGAAAAGCCCACCGCTGAACGCAAGCGCAAGAAGGCAGCCGCCGTCAAGCGCCACTACAAGCGCGTGCGCAGCATGCAGCTGCCCAAGAAGCTGTACTAAGCACAGCCTCTCTGTCCGACTACTCGCGGTGGCTAACGCTTCCCAGGGTCGTTGACTGAACAAGCCCGCGCGGGGACGCCCATGCGGGCTTTGTTATTTCTGAATGAATAAGACGAGGAGCCAGCCATGAGCTTGAAAGACCGGATCACCGAAGACATGAAGAACGCCATGCGTGCCAAAGAGGCGGAACGCCTGGGTGCCATCCGCATGTTGCTGGCGGCGATCAAGCAAAGGGAAGTCGACGAGCGCATCACCCTGGACGACGCTGCCACGGTGGCCATCGTCGACAAGCTCCTCAAGCAGCGCAAGGATTCGCACCAGCAATTCTCGGCCGCGGGCCGGGTTGACCTGGCCGACAAGGAAGCCTTCGAAATCGTCGTGCTGGAGGCCTACCTGCCCCAGCGCCTGTCGGCCGACGAAGTAACCGCCGAGGTCCAGGCCATCGTCACCGAACTGGGGACCTGCGGCCCTGGCGACATGGGGAAGGTGATGGGCGCCGTCAAGCAGCGCCTGGCCGGCAAGGCCGACATGGGCCTGGTCTCCGCCGCCGTCAAAGCGGCTCTGGCCGGCTGAACATTCCAACCAAGGGGAACATTGATGTCTGACAACTTGCCCATCCAGCCCGTGAGCGACGACGTTTGCGTGGCACCTCAGTTGACGCCCGAAGCCATGGCCGCTGTGGCGGCCGCTGGTTTCAAGAGCGTGGTCAACACCCGCCCCGACTTTGAAGGCGGCCCTGACCAGCCCACCACCAGCGCCATCGAAGCCGCCGCCAAGGCCGCCGGCTTGGCTTACGCCTACCTGCCAGTGCAAGGTGGCTACCAATCGCCCGAAGAAATCGCGCAAGCGGCTGAGCTGCTCAAGACCTTGCCGCGTCCCACCTTGATGTTCTGCCGCAGCGGGGCACGCTCTTCGCGCCTGTTCAGCCAGGCTGTGGCGCTGGGCTGAGGGCGAGCCAGGCCATGGGGCAGGTGAGTCAACTGTTTGTTCGAGGGGTTGATGCGCTGTCGGTGCGCCTGGGTCAACTGGCCGCGTGGATGTTGATGCTGGCCTGCGCCCTCAGCGCGGGCAATGCGCTGATCCGCTACACCTTCAACCTGGGCTCCAATGCCTGGCTGGAGGCGCAGTGGTACCTGTTTGGCGCGGCGGTGTTCCTGGGGGCACCTGCGCTGCTCAAGCTGAATGAGCACGTGCGCGTCGATGTCATCTATGGCTCGCGCGCGCCACGCACGCGTGCCTGGATCGACCTGCTGGGCCTGCTCCTGGTGCTGCTGCCGGTGTGCCTGATCACTGGCTGGTTGAGCATCCACATGGTCCACGATTCTTATGCGCAGCAAGAAGTCTCGCCGAGCGCGGGCGGGCTGTTGCGCTGGCCGATCAAGGCCATGATTCCCTTGGGTTTTGTGCTACTGGCCCTGCAGGCGGTGTCCGAGATCATCAAGCGCGTGGGCTACTTGCGCGGCACGGACAACATGGACACCCACTACGAAAGACCGCTGCAGTGATCACTCTGGAACACATGGCGCCACTGATGTTTGGCGCGCTGGTGCTGGTCATGCTCTTCGGTTTCCCGGTGGCGTTTTCGCTGGCTGGGCTGGGTTTGGCGTTTGGCTATGGTGCTGTGGCCCTGGGCATCCTGCCCATCGAGTTCATGGGCAACCTGCCGCTGCGGCTGTTTGGCATCGTGTCCAATGAGTTGCTGTTGTCGATCCCGTTTTTCACCTTCATGGGCGCGGTGCTGGAGCGCTGCGGGCTGGCCGAGGATCTGCTGGAAGGCACTGGCCAGCTGTTCGGTCGCCGGCCTGGGGGTTTGGGCTTTGCCGTGATCATCGTGGGCGCCATTTTGGGCGCCATCACGGGCACGGTGGCCGCCAGCGTGATCGCCATGGGCGTGATCTCGCTGCCGATCATGGTGCGCTATGGCTACAGCATGCGCTATGCCACCGGCGTGATCGCGGCCTCGGGCACGATCACGCAGTTGATCCCGCCTTCGCTGGTGCTGGTGGTGCTGGCCGACCAATTGGGCCGCTCCGTGGGCGACATGTACAAGGGCGCCATTGGCCCCTCCATGATGCAGACCGGCATGTTCCTGGCTTACACGGCCATGATTGCCTTCTTCTATCCACAGCTGGTGCCACCTTTGCCCGAAGAGGCCCGGCTGCAGCGGGGCTGGGGCCTTTGGAAGAAGGTGCTGTGGGGCATGGTGCCCTCCGTCGTGCTGATCTTCATGGTCCTGGGCACGATCTTCATGGGGCTGGCCACACCCACCGAGGCCGGTGCCTTGGGCGCCCTGGGGGCCATCGTGCTGGCCGCCATCCACAAACGCTTGACGGTGACCCTGCTTTGGCAGGCCATGGACAGCACCATGCGCGTCACGGCCATGGTGATCTTCATCCTGGTGGGCTCCAGCGTGTTCTCGCTGGTGTTTCAGGGCCTGGACGGCAACCTTTGGGTTGAGCGCATGCTGTCGCACCTGCCTGGCGGACAGTTGGGCTTCCTGATCGCGGTCAACGTGTTCGTGTTCTTCCTGGCGTTTTTTCTCGATTTTTTCGAGATTGCTTTCATTATCATTCCCTTGCTGGCGCCCGTGGCCCAGAAGCTGGGCATCGACCTGGTGTGGTTTGGGGTGCTGATGTGCGTGAACATGCAGACCAGCTTCATGCACCCACCGTTTGGCTTTGCGCTGTTTTATCTGCGCGGCATCGCCGACCAGATCCACAAGAGCGGCGCCATCAGCAAGCCGATCTTGTCGCGCGACATTTACCTGGGCGCCATGCCCTGGGTGGCGATGCAGTTGATGCTGGTGGCGGTGGTGATTTTCTGGCCCCAATCGGTCACTTACTGGCTGGACAAGGAAACGGCGGTCGATGTGGACAATGTCCAGATCGAGATGCCGCTCGATTTCTCCGCGCCAGCGGATGATGCGGCCTCAGAGGCCCCCTGACGAATTGGGCTCAGCTCACAGCTTGGCGGCCTGCATGTAGCGGTCGAAGGTGGCCTCGGTGAAGCGGAACCACAGGTTCTGGTCGGCGCGGAACTTGGCGTAGTCGGCGTAAACCTTGGCCCAGTTCTTGTTCTTGGCGTTCAGCTCGCTGTAGATTTCCATCGAGGCCTTGAAGGCGCCGTCCATGACCGACTTGGGCATTTGCACCAGTTGCGCCTTGGCTGCGACCAATTGCTTGAGCGCCAGCGGGTTGGCGGCATCGTACCTGGCCTGCATCTCGACGTGGGCATGCGAGGCGGCGGCTTCGATCATGGCCTTGTACTCGGGGCTCAGCGCCCCAAACGCCTTGGTGTTGATGAAGAAGTCCAGCTGCGGACCACCTTCCCACCAGCCAGGGTAATGGTAGAAGGGCGCCACCTTGTAGAAACCCAGCTTCTGGTCGTCGTAGGGGCCGACCCATTCGGCCGCGTCGATGGTGCCTTTTTCAAGCGCCTGATAGATTTCGCCGCCGGGCAAGTTTTGGGGGATTGAGCCCAGTCGCTCGATGACCTTGCCGGCAAAACCGCCAATGCGCATCTTCAGGCCCTTCATGTCTTCCAGGGACTTGATGGGCTTGCGGTACCAGCCGCCCATTTGCGCGCCTGTGTTGCCGCCGGGGAAGCTGATGATGTTGTACTGCGCGTAGAACTCGCGCATGAGCTTGAGGCCGTTGCCTTCGTACATCCAGGCGCTCATCTGGCGCGAGTTCAGGCCGAAGGGGATGGCGCTGCCAATGGCGAAGGTCTCGTCCTTGCCAACGAAGTAGTAGGGCGCGGTGTGGGCCATCTCGACCGTGGCGTTCTGCACGCCATCAACCACGCCAAAGGCGGGCATCAACTCTCCAGCCGCGTGCACCGAGATGACGAACTTGCCGCCCGACATCTCACTGATCTTCTTGGTGAAGACCTCGGCGGCGCCATAAATGGTGTCCAGCGACTTGGGGAAGCTGGAGGCCAGGCGCCAACGCACATTGGCTTCAGCGCGGACGACAGCGGGGGCGACACTGGCCGCCAGAACACCGGCCAGGCCAGCGCGGTTGATGAAGGAACGACGTTGCATGGCGGGGGCTCCTTGGAATGGTCCGAAACTCAAGCGGGGCTTGAATTCGGACATTCTAGGAGCGCTTCATGCGCTGGCGTCAAGCGGCGGGCGGGGGCTTTCCCGTGTTGTCCGCCTGCGTCACCTGGCCAGGACTCAATGACCCGCGATCTTCATCTTTTCGATGAGGATGGAGCCCACGGTTTTGCTGCCGTAGGTGTATTCGTCGGCACCGACCGCCACGATTTGCTTGAACATTTCGCCCAGGTGGCCGGCGATGGTGATTTCTTCGACCGGAAAGGCGATTTTGCCGTTCTCAACCCAATAGCCCGCCGCACCGCGCGAGTAATCGCCCGTCACGTAGTTCACGCCCTGGCCCATCAGCTCGGTCACGAACAAGCCACGGTGCAGCTTTTTGATCATGGCCTTGAGGTTGTCCTTGGGGTCGGTCAGGCGGCTTTGCAGGACCAGGTTTTGCGAACCGCCCGCGTGGCCGGTGGTCTTCATGCCCAGCTTGCGCGCCGAGTAGCTCGACAAGAAATAGCTTTGCACCACACCATTCTTGAGCACATGGTGCTTGCGCGTGAGCACGCCTTCGTCATCGAAGGGGGCGCTGCCTTTGCCCTTGAGGATGTGGGGGTCTTCCAGGATGTTGATGTGCTTGGGCAGCACTTGCGTGCCCAGGCTGTCCAGCAAAAAGGTGGATTTGCGGTACAGCGCGCCGCCACTGGTGGCTTGCACGTAGGCGCCCAGCAGGCCCGCAGCCAGAGGCGATTCGAACAACACTGGCACTTCACAGGTGGCGATTTTGCGGGATTTGAGGCGGGCCAGGGCGCGTTCAGCGGCATAGCGGCCGATGACTTCGGGGCGGGCCAAATCGCGGGCGTCGCGTTCTGACGAATACCAGAAGTCGCGCTGCATGTTATTGCCGCGACCGGCAATGGGCGAGACCGACAGCGAGTGCCGTGAGCTGGCATAGCCGCCGCGGAAGCCACGGGTGTTGCCGGCCAGGAAGTGCGATTGCTGGGCCGACACGCCACCGCCTTCGGAGTTGGTGATGCGTGGATCGACTGTCAAGGCGGCGTCTTCGCAGCGGCGGGCCAATTCGGCGGCCTGAGCGGCGTCGATGGACCAGGGGTGGAAGAGGTCCAGGTCGCGCTTGGCGGCGCGGCCCGTGGCCAGGTCTTCGGCGTCGGGCAGGCCGGCGGCCGGGTCTTCGGCGGTGAAGCGGGCGATGTCGTAGGCGGCGCGCACGGTTTGCTCCAGCGCGGCGGGTGAGAAATCGGAGGTGCTGGCGTTGCCCCGGCGTTGGCCCAGGTAAACCGAGATGCCGATGGATTTGTCGCGGTTGCGCTCGACGTTTTCAAGCTTGCCCTTGCGCACCGACACCGACAGGCCCATGCCTTCGGAGACCTCGGCGGCGGCGTCGGAGGCCCCCAGCTTCTGGGCCAGGCTCAAGGCGTCTTCGATCAATTGTTGGAACTGATCGCGCGAGTAGGCGAAGCCGGACAGGTCGGGCTGCTTGGCGTTGGAAGAGGACTTGGAGGATTTGTTGGCGGCCATGTATGCGGTTCGCGTCGGTGAGGGGGTTGACCTCGTATCATAGCGACCACATGAATATTGATCAGTTTCCCCCCTCAGACGACGACGAAGTCGACGAAAACGGCTACCGTCGGCCGAGCAAATCGCAGCGCAAAAAGGACAGTCATGAGCTGCAATCCCTGGGCGATGCCCTGGTGGCCATGCCCAAAGAGCGCCTGGCGGACATCGGCCTGCCCGAATCCTTGAACGACGCGATCGAAGAATACAAGCGCACCAAGTCCTTCGAGGGCAAGCGCCGGCAGATGCAGTACATCGGCAAGTTGATGCGCGGTTGCGACTCGGAGCCCATCAAGGAGGCCGTGGCTTCTTTCCAACTGGGGCATGCGCGCAATGCGTTGGCCCTGCACGATTCCGAGCGCTGGCGTGCCGAACTGGTGGCCGATGACAACGCGCTGACGCGCTGGGTCGCCGAGTACCCGGAATCGGACGTGCAGAAAATGCGCGCGCTGATCCGCAATGCCCGCAAAGACTTTGCCGCGGCCCCAGAGAACCGCAGCGGGCGTGGCTTTCGCGAGTTGTTCCAATTCATCAAGCAGGCCCTGGAAGGCCAGGGGCGCACCGACGACGATGGTGATGGCCTGCTGGATGTGGGCGATGGCGAGGATTGAGCTGTGAGCGAGCTGACTTCCAACGGCCTGGATGAGGTTCGCATCGGCGTGGTGTCGATCTCTGACCGGGCCAGTTCGGGCGTCTACGAGGACAAGGGCTTGCCCGCTTTGCAGGACTGGTTGGGGCGCGCGGTGCGCAACCCAATCACCTGGGTGCCCCGCCTGATCCCCGATGAGCGCGAGGGCATTGCCGCCGCCTTGCGCGATCTGGTGGATGTGCAAGGTTGCCACCTGGTGCTGACCACGGGCGGCACCGGCCCGGCGCTGCGCGACGTGACGCCAGAAGCCACGCTGGACGTGGCCGACAGGGAAATGCCCGGCTTTGGCGAGCAAATGCGCCAGATCAGCCTGCGTTTTGTGCCGACCGCGATCTTGTCGCGTCAAACGGCGGTGATCCGCAAGCAGGCTTTGATCTTGAACCTGCCGGGGCAGCCCAAATCCATCGCCGAAACGCTGGAAGGGCTGCGCGATGCCGAGGGCCGCGCCGTGGTCCCCGGCATTTTCGCGGCGGTGCCTTATTGCATCGACCTGATTGGCGGGCCCTACATTGAGACCGATGCCAATGTGTGCGCGGCTTTCAGGCCGAAGTCAGCACAGCGGACGGTGCTGACGACCTGAGTTTTGTGGGCTCGTTGACTCAAGGGCTTGTTGTTTGCTGTTGCAAGGATTGAGGTTGTTGCATCCCTGCAGCCTTGGCTCGTTTGGTGTAATCCATGTAGGCCGGCAGCGAAATGGCGGCCAGTATGCCAATCACGGGTAGCAGCAACCACACTCCTGCCAACACCTTGACTTTGCCTGAGTTGGGCGGGGGCGGTGCGCCAAACCTGTTTTCGCCAGGCGTGCCAGCCTTGAACATCCACACCAGCGCGGCAAGCGGGATGAGTGCCCATAAGGCTGCCCAGGCCGACCACCCCAAGTCATGGGTGCGCTGAATCAGCATGATGATTGAAAAGACGGCATAGGGGACCAGCGCGATGAAGCCCACGATGGGGGCTGCCTGGGCAAAGCCCAGCGCGCCAGCAATGCCACCCAGGATCCCGGCGGCGGCAATCATCAACAGGTACCCGCCCATCAGGTAGCCCAGGTACTGCAGGCGGCTGACCCGGCCTTGTCGGGACCAGAATTTCACCGGTTGATAACTCGCTGACGAGCTTCGAACATCGGCCACATTGGCGCGGGGTGGTTGGTAGGGATTGGCAACACTCATCATCGTCCTCCTTGGGGTTGAAAAATATCAGCCTAATGCTTCAGCCATCACAGCAGACCTGAGCGCTTGACAGCGTGGTAACGGTTGACCAAGGCCACGGCCAACTGGCCGGGCTCCACATCGACGGACAGCGCGTCGTTGCCAACGACCCGGCGAAACGCATCGCGCCGGGCTTGCTCAAACCAATGGGCGCCGGCCACCTCAATGGCCTGATCGGGTTGGTCGATGGCTTGTTCGGCGACTTCACGCAGCACCCGTTCACGCAAGCTGGCCACCAGCACCAGGTGGCGTGCGCGCAGCAGTTTCAAGGCGGGTTGCAGCTCGGCCGAATCCTCGTCCCGGAAGTTGGTCAACAGCACGACCAAGGCGCGCTTGTGCTGCACGCGCAGCAGGTCTTGGGCGGCCAGCAGGTAGTCGGAGTGGGTGGCATCGGGTTCGATGTCGTGCAGGCGGGCCATCAGGGCGTTGAGCGTGGACGAGCCCTTGCGGGGCGCGAAATGGCGTTGCTGGCCGGGTGCCGTGCCAAAGGTCATGGCCCCCACTTCGTCGCCATCCTTCAGGGCCACGTAGCTCATCAGCATCAGCGCGTTGAGGGCCTGGTCGAAGTGGCTGCCATCGGCGCTGAGCGTGCCTTCGTCGGCGCGCATGCGGCGCCCGCAGTCCAGCAAAAAGATGACGCATTGGTCGCGCTCGTCCTGGAACTCGCGCACGATGGGCCGGCCATGGCGCATGGTGGCTTTCCAGTCGATGTGGCGGATGGGGTCGCCCACCTTGTAGTCGGTGAGTTGCTTGAAGTCGGTGCCCATGCCGCGCTGGGCATAAGTCTTGATGCCGATTTGCGCCAGGCGCCGGTCACCGGCCAGCCAGGCATAACCCGCCACGGCGGCGAAGTTGGGGTAGACGTGCAGGCTTTGCGCCTGGCCGAGCGCGCGCAGGGTTTCGAAGCTGCCGCCCAGTGTTTGCATCCGCACCTGAGTGGCGCCGAAATGCACGATGCCGCGTTGCCGGGGCGTGACGGTGTAGTGGATGTCCACCCGGCTGCCCGCGGGCACGCTCACGAATTGCGGCAGGCCTTGAAATTCGAGCTTGGGATCGACTTCGTCGAACACGGCCACTTGCCATGCCCTGTGGCCTTCATTGATCAAGGTGAGGCTGAGAACGCGCTGAACGCCCAGCGCCAAAGCATGAGGCAAGGTGCGGTCGATGCGCAGTGGGGATTGGCGCCAGGCTCGCTCGCTGCGCCACAGGTCCAGGCCTGCCCAGGCCACGCACACGGACAGCACCACGCCAGCGGCCAGGCCCACCGGGGCGAGTGGCAGGCCAACGAGCAATGCGCAGGCGCTGGCCACGGCGAAGGCCGTCAGCGCGAGGACCGCGTAGCGACTGGGGATCAAGGTCCAGCTCATCAGCAGGGCCAGGTCAAAGGCGCGGGGCCTCGACGCTGTCGAGCGCATCCCTCAGCAGCTCATCGACGTGGCGGCCTTCCAGCTGGGCATCTGGGGCCAGCATGACGCGGTGGCGCAAGGCCGGCAGCACATGGCCCTTGATGTCATCGGGCGTGACAAAGTCGCGTGCTTGCAGCAGGGCCGACGCCCGAGCAGCGCGCACCAGCGCAATCGCGCCACGAGGGCCTGCGCCGGAGGACAAGCCCGGCCACTGGCGCGTGGCCCGCATGATGCGCACGGCGTAGTCGGCCACGCGTTCGTCGGTGCGCACGAGGGACGCCATCTCTTGCAAGGCCAGCATCAGGCGTTCGTCCAGGCGTGGCTCGATGCCATCCAGCGACAGTTGATCGCCGATCTGGCGCTCGGTGGCGCGCCGGATGATGGCGGTCTCTTCTTCATGCGTTGGGTAGCCGATGTCAATCTTGAACAGGAAGCGGTCGAGCTGGGCTTCGGGCAGTGGGTAGGTGCCTTCGGTGTCGATCGGGTTTTGCGTGGCCAGGACCATGAACGGGCGCGGCAGCTTGAGCGTCTGGCCTTCCAGGGTGACCTGGTATTCCTGCATGACTTCCAGCAAGGCGCTTTGCGTTTTGGCGGGGGCGCGGTTGATCTCGTCGGCCAGCAGCAGGTTGGTGAACACCGGGCCTCGGTGAACGCGCAAGGCGCCGATGCCGTTGGCGGATTCGCCGCGCGCTGCCGCATCGAACACCGAATGGCCGGTGATGTCGGAGGGCATCAGGTCGGGGGTGAACTGCACCCGCGCGTATTTCAAGGTCATGGCCTTGGCCAGGGCGCGGGCCAGCAAGGTTTTGCCCAGGCCCGGCACGCCTTCGATCAGCACGTGGCCGGAGGCGACCAGGGCCACCAGGGTCTGGTCCACGGCTTCGCGCTGGCCCACCACGGCCTTGGACAATTCCGTGCGCAGGCCGTTGAGCAATTCAGCGGCGCGCGTGAGGTCTTCAGGTTTGATTGGCATGTCGGGTTCTCATCGGCTGGATGGAGTAGGTGGCTTGAGGCGCCGGCGGGCCGTCTCGAGCAATTGGAGCGTGGGCGGGAGTTCGCGGTCGGATCGTTTGAGCTTGCGGTCAAGGGCCCGTGCCAGCGCGTCGGCGTCCAGGCCGGTGGCTTTGGCAATGGCTTTGGCGCGTGCGCCACGCTCCAGGTGGGCGTAGTCGCGAAGGTGGTTTTGAGCGGTCTCGTCCAGGGCTCGAACCTGGGCCGCGTGCAGGGCATCGGCGCCGTGGTGCCTGAGGAATTGGGCGGTGCCCTTGACCTGTTCGGCGATGGAGCGGCGGCCGGGTACTGACCGGGCCGACAGCGGGCCAAAGCGGACGGCACCGCGCCACAAGGCTGCTGAAAGGGCCAGCAAGCCCAGCATCACCGCCACCCAGCCTTGGGACCACAGCCATTCGAGCAGAGGTGGGCGGGCTTCTTCGGACACAAACCAGACCTCGGTGCCACGGCGCACCTGCAAGGCGGCCATGGCCAGCAAGGCGTTGTCGCCCTGGAGGACCTGCCCGTTGAGGAACAGGCGTTGGCTGGTGATGACGGTGACGCTGCCTTGCCCAAGGGGCACGCGCACCATCTCGTGGCCAAACGAGCCTTCGATGGCCCACTGGCTTGCTTTAGGCGCCTTGATGCGTGGGTAGCCTTGGCCACCACAGAGCTTGTAGTCGCGCCGGTTGCCGTAAGCCGGTGTCATGCCTTCCGGTTCGATGACTTGGTCGCATTCGGGAGCCTTGCGCCTTTGAGCTACTGATGGCGTGGAGGCTGGTGCGCTGGCCTGGCTGTCAGGTGCTGGCGGCGCTTCGTTTTTTTGCGCCTCGGCATCTTCATCGTCGTCATCAACGCGTTGGACGGGCAGCCAGGCTTGCAGGCGATTGTTGTAGAGCATGTCGGCGTGGATGACAAGGTGTCCGCCGCCTTGCACCCAGGCGCGCAGCAAGCGTTCGCGCTCAGGAAACAAGTCCCAGTGCCACGAACTGAGCAGCAGCGTGGCCCGGCGCGAAGGCATGGTGGACAGCTCTTTGGGTTTGACCACTTTGGCGCCCAGCTGGCGTACCAACTGCTGGGTGGCGTACAGTTCATTGGTCAATGCCTCGCCTTTGGGCGGCGTGGGCACTTCTTCGGTGACCCACTCGGTGCGCGTGGCGATCCACGCACCTGCGGCCAGCAGCAAGGCCACCAGCAAGGCTTTCAGCAGGTGCTCTAACTTCACCTTGCAGCCTCCGAGATGGGGGGATTTGACCCAAGGTGGGTGTCGAAGTCGGTGCACAGTGCCAGCACGCTGGCGGACTCGGGCATGCGGGCGCCATAGACCGAGAGTTGCCAGGCGCTCACCAGCCGCGCAAAGAAGTCGCTGCGGTCTTGAGTCAATAGCCGCGCGGCCAATTGAACGCATTCGCCTTCGGTGCTGGCCGCGCGGATCGGCACGGCATGGTCGTGAACCAATTTGGACAAGGCGCCTCGGTACAGCAGTGAGAGCGCCGCATGTTGCTCGCCACGCAGCCACCAACCACGGGCGGCGGCACCAATGTGGTCGGGCAGGCTCTCGGGCCGGATGTCCAACTCGCGAACGTGGCTGGGCAACTGCAGTGTTTTGGCGCTGGCCACATCGGCACGCACCCGAATCCAGTGGCGCAGCCCAACCAGGAACAAGGCCACGGCCAAGGCGCCGAGGGCCCAGATCACCAGGCGGCCCGCATCTGCGATCCAGCGCGCCATGCCGACCAACCACATCGGAGGCGGCTCGCTCTTGGATGGCGTAGGCTTCCAGTCAGCCAGGTCCTTGAAGCGCAGGGTTTGCGCCTGGCGGGTGCCGCCCAGGTTGGGGTCTTTTTGCACCTGGTCGCGGGCGGATTGGACTTCTTCGCGGGAGGGCGTTGGTGCTGGTTGCGCCAAAGCCGAAGCCTGGCCGGCGCACAGTGCCAGGACCAGAAGAGTGGTGCGACAAGCTCTCATCATCTCAAGCACTGAACGCACGCCGGAACTCCTGCTCGACGTCCCAGGCTTCAAGCTCGACGCGTCGGTTGAGGTACATGGCGAAGCCGGCCGCCACGTAAAACGGCTCCAGCACGAACACCACGGTGGCGTAGGCCAGGGTGCCCAGCAACGAGGTCATCATGTGATCGGAACTGAACAGCCATTGGAAAAACCCCAAGCCTCCGCCGTTCGGGGCCAGCCAGATCAGCACGCCGACCAGCCCGATGTTCAGGACCATCTCAATGGTGGCAAAGATGGTGTGCATCAGGCTGGCCTCCCAGCGGTGGCCGGACAGCAGCTGCGAGCTTCGCTGGCGCAAGGCCTTGCCCGACTGGCCCTCCAACTGGTAGATGGGCTGCGTGAATGCTCGCCATGGCGATAGCCGCCGGAAGGTCAGGGTGTGGGGCCACTGTTGCCACCAGACGCTGGAACGCGCACGCCACAGGTCGGCAAAGGAGGTGGATTGCCCGAACAAAGCGCGCGACAGCACGAACAGCACGCTGCGGTCCAGCCAGGGTTTGAGCCAGAAGATCAGCAGGCCGGGCAGCCAGGGGGCGATCTCCACGGTGGACAAAACAAGCAGCATGGTCAGGCCAAAGACCGGCGCGCAGGTTCGCCACACGGAGTGCGCATGCGTCTGGACCATGAGCACGCCCAGGTCCGAGGCCTCGGACATGCTGCGGGGGCGCAGCTCGACCGTCAGCGCGTCAATCCGCATGTGGACTCCTGGCGGGGCGCCCTTGCCAGCCCAGGTAAGCGATCACCAGAGCCCAGCACGCCGCGCCCACGCCATATTTGACGCCAGGCGCCACCCAGCGCGCCGACGACCAGAAGGCCTCGACGGCAGCGGCGATCAGCAGCATGCCCATCACGCCATAGACCACGGTGATGGCATCCTTGGCGGCGTGCTTGAGCGATTCAAGGCGAGTGCGGCGACCGGGCGAGAGCAGGGCATGGCCCAGCCGCAGGCCCGCCGCGCCCGACAGCACGATGGCCGTGAGCTCGAACGCCGAGTGGGTGACCACGAAGGAATAGAAGGTTTCGGAGTAGCCGCGAGCTGTGAGGTAGCCCGCCACTGCGCCGATGGATTGCCCATTGAAGACCAGGTAGAACAAGCTGCCCAGGCCCCAGAAAAGCCCACTGGCAAAGCACTGAAAACCGATGCCGATGTTGTGCTGGATGTAGTAGCCGAACATCTGCCAGTCGGTGGAGGCGTGCCGCTGGTGACCGATGGACCGGCTGCTGTCGCCATACATGCTGTCGAAGTTCTGGACCTCGTTGGCATCCATCAGGTGCAGCACAAAGCCAGGATCGCGGTAGGTGGCCCAGCCCACGGCCAGCATCGGCACCACGAACAACAAGGTGGCGGCCAGCAGGTACCAGCGGTGGCCCCGCACGCTTTGCGGAAAACCGACCAGCACCAGTTGCTTGAGGCGCGCCACGCCAAAATCATGCTGACGGTAGATGAGGCGATGCCCGCGCTGCGTTAGCGTTTCAAGGCGCTGGGTCACATGGATGGGATAGGCGCGGGCCTGGGCCAGGGCCAGGTGTTCGCAGCTGCGCCGGTAAAGCGAGGTCATGCGGGCGCCGTCCATGGGGGGCAGGGGCGCCTCGCCGCGTTTCGGCGTCTTGACGTTCTTGATGCCTTCCAGGCGGTCGAGCAAGGTTTCCAGTTCGGCCCAGGTGGCCGCGTTGTTTTTATCAAACTGCAAGGGCGTCATGGCGAGCCGCCTCCCTGGCGGTGGCCCAGCAGCCACTGCGCCACGCCTTGCAGTCGCCGGGTGGCATCGTGTTCGCCGCGCACGTTCACCCCCGGGTCGGGGCGGGTCACCGAGGCGGCGATCACCGCCAGTTCGTCAAGCCGGGCAGGTGTCAAGCGCGCCGAGCGGCCAGTCCATGAAACGATGGCGGCCTGCTCCTTGAGCGAGAGTTGTCGGGTGGGCGGCACGGCCGGGGCCGGTGGCGGCACGCCATGCAGTTGCACCGTCTGGTGGTAGACCACCAAGGTGCCGGCCGCCAGGTCGCCCAGCCGTTTGAAGTCGCGCCGGGTGAGCATGGACAGCATGCCGGCGGCATAACCCATGGGCAGAAAATCGGCCGCGCGCAGCAGGTTGCGGGTGATTGACGCGGCCGGGGTGATGGGCAGGCCCGAGTCCATCACCACGTGCAGGTCCATCATGCGTTTGCCGGGTGTGGCCCCTGATTTCGTCAGCTCGAAGACGACCGGGTAAAACCACTCCAGCGCGAAGTACAAGATCATCAGGAAGGCCGATCCCACGCCACCCATGGGTCGGGCAATCAGGGCCGCGAAGAAAAAGATCACCAGGCGGATGCCGGCATCGACCAGGTAGGCCAGCGAACGGGCCATCACACCCGCAGGTCGCAGGGACAGCGCGATGCCTTCTGGCGTTTCGGCGGTGTAGAGCGTGTCGAGCGACATCAAGCTTTGAGCACCAACTTGCTCCTCCCGAGCATTGCTTTATGGCGGGATCTTATCAGCCGTCCCTGCAGGAGGGCGCGTCACTTCATCAAGCGATTGAGCTCTTCCGCGTTGAACTGCTCGGTGGTCTGCGCGTCGCAGGGCAGGCAGTCGCGGGCGGCCTCGGTGTTGGCCTCACAGGCCAGTTTTTCGATGGCGCGCCAGATCAGCGTGATCTGGCGCTCGTGTCCGGAGGCGTGGTCGATCAGGCCGCGCATGGCCTGGGACAAGGGGTCGTCGCCTTCGGTCACGCCGTAGGCCGAAAAACCCAAGCGTTCGGCCAGGGCTTCGCGTTCGGCCTGCTTGGCGTCCAGCACCGCCACTTTGGCCACGATGATGCGGGCCGGATTGCCCACCGCCGTGGCACCAGGGGGCACCGGTTTGGTCACCACGGCGTTGGAACCCACGCGGGCGCCATCGCCCACTGTGAATCCGCCCAGCACCTGGGCGTTGGCGCCGATGATCACGCCCTTGCCCAGCGTGGGGTGGCGTTTGGCGCCTTTGCTGAGCGAGGTGCCGCCCAGGGTCACGCCCTGGTAGATGGTGCAGTCATCACCGATCTCGGCCGTCTGGCCCACTACCACGCCCATGCCGTGGTCGATGAACACGCGCCGGCCAATGGTGGCGCCCGGGTGGATCTCGATGCCGGTGAGGAAGCGGTTGTAGTTGGACAAGAAGCGCCCCGGCCATTTCAGGCCATGCGTCCAGCACCAGTGGGCCCAGCGGTGCATGACCAAGGCGTGCAACCCCGGGTAGCAGGTCAGAACCTCCCAGGCCGTGCGAGCGGCGGGATCGCGTTCAAGGATGCAGGCGATGTCTTCTCGCAGGCGGGAAAAGAGCATGGGGTGTGTTTGTTATTACTGATCCGATGAAGCTTGTGAGTTTAGCCTTCAGGCAAAGACCTGGGCTGGGATGAGGCGACGGGGCTGTGCGAGGGCGGCGTGCTGTCCAGCATGGCTTTGGCCACACCACGCAGGATGTGGATCTCTTCTTGCCGAACCTGTGCGCGGTTGAACAACTGGTTGAGCCGTGGCATCAGCTTCTTGGGCGCGGCCGGGTCCAGGAATCCCAGGTGGACCAGGGCTTTTTCCCAATGCGAAAGCAGCCCTTGCACGGCGGCGCCGTCGGCCAATTCAGGATCGGGCGTGCGCGCGCTGACGCCAAAGCCACCCAGCGCTTGCCGCCACTCGTAGGACAGCAGTTGCACCGCTTGCGCCAGGTTCAGCGAGCCATAGCTCGGATTGGTAGGGATGCTCATCACCGCATGGCAGCGGTAAGCGTCTTCGTTGGACAGGCCATGCCGTTCACTGCCAAAGACCAGGCCCAGGCGGTGGGCTGAAGTTTGAGCTGCCAGTGCCGCAAAGCCTTCGCGTGGCGTCAAGGTGGGTGGGCCGAAATCGCGTGGCGTCATGGCGGTACCGATGGCATAGGTGACGCCTTCCAGCGCTTGCTCCAGGGTGTCGACCACGCGGGCCCGCACCAGGATGTCGGCCGCGCCACTGGCCAGGGCCACGGTTTCTTCCTGAATCAGCACATCGGCAAAACGCGGGCGCACCAGCACCAGGTCAGAGAAGCCCATCACCTTCATGGCCCGCGCCGTGGCCCCCACATTGCCGGGGTGGCTGGTACCGATCAGGATGAATCGGGTAGGGTCAGAGCGGTCGGGGATTGAATTCATGGCTTCAAGAACGTGCACCAAGTCCTTCATTCAATGGGAGTTTCGCTTGAAGAGGGGGTGCAAATATCGGGAGGGATCGTTACAATGGAGGATTGTCCCTCGTTCTTTGATCATCGCTGCGCGTCTCTTGCCGTTGGCCTATCCGGTTTTGCCGGACAGGTGGCTATCGTCTTTTACTGGTCGTTTCCTGCTCGCACAGGCGACTGGTCATCAAGGTCTGTCCATGTCCCAAGCCCTGCATCCCATGCTCAACATCGCCATCAAAGCTGCACGTGCAGCCGGGGCGATCATCAACCGGGCATCGCTCGATGTGGAGCGCCTGACGGTCACCTCCAAGGCGCACAACGACTTCGTCACCGAGGTGGACCAGGCCGCAGAGAACGTGATCATCGCCACGCTCCTTGAAGCGTACCCCGGCCACGGCATCCTGGCCGAAGAATCGGGCAGCGAGTTCGGCGCCAAGGACAGCGACTACGTCTGGATCATCGATCCGCTCGACGGCACCACCAACTTCATTCATGGCCTGCCCATGTACGCCGTGTCGATCGCGCTGAGCTTTCGCGGCCAGATCCAGCAAGCCGTGGTCTACGACCCCAGCCGCAATGACATGTTCTACGCCTCCAAGGGCCGGGGCGCCTTTCTGAACGACCGCCGCCTGCGCGTGTCCAAGCGCACCCGCCTGCTCGATTGCCTGATCGGCACTGGCTTTCCCTTCCGCAAGGGCGACAACTTCCAGCGCTACCTGAAGATGTTTGAAGAGGTGATGGCCGCTTGCGCTGGCGTGCGTCGCCCAGGCGCTGCTTCGCTCGACCTGTGCTACGTGGCCGCAGGCTGGTACGACGGTTTCTTTGAAACTGGCCTGAGCCCTTGGGATGCCGCTGCTGGCGCCCTGATCGTCACCGAGGCCGGTGGCTTGATCGGCAACTTCACCGGCGAGTCCGACTTTTTGTACCGCCGCGAAGTGCTGGCCGGTAGCCCGCGCATCTATGGCCAGTTGGTCAAGATTCTGGCGCCTTACAGCACCGTTCCTGAGCAGTTGGCCAAGGAAGCGGGCGCGCTGGCGGGTGAGGGCGGTGAAGAAGCGGACAGCAGCCCCGCGCTTGATGCGCTGAAGCAAGCCGCTGCCACCCCCACGGGCGAGGCCCCGACCCGCACTCGCATCAAGGCCACTCCCAGAACATTTGACCGCCTGCGCGAAGAAGGTGGTTCTGGTCGTCGCTGAAAGGCGCTGCCAGGGTGAAGTTCATGAGTGATCACAAGGATTTCATCGGCCACACGCCCATGATGCAGCAGTATTTCCGCCTCAAAGCGGAGCACCCTGACACGCTGCTGTTCTACCGCATGGGTGATTTCTACGAGCTGTTTTTCGACGATGCTCGCAAGGCCAATCGCCTGATCGACATCACCTTGACCGCGCGCGGT
>NZ_JACMNS010000016.1 GCF_014378415.1 Aquabacterium sp. | reverse complement strand
TTTTCAAGGCGCTTGCAATAGCCACAGTTGGGATCGGCGAACACCACCATGCGGCGCTTGCCATTGCCGTTTTTCCAGACCACGGCGTCCTTGAGCGGCAAGGTCGAGAAATCAATCTGGTTGATCTCGTCCATGCGCTCTTCGGTGAGGTTGCGCTGGGTTTTGGTTTCCACCAGATTGCCCTGGATGACGAACTCGCCCTTGGGATCGGTGTAGATGATGTTGTTGCCGGAGCGCAGCTCGATCAAGCCAGGCATGGGCGTGGTTTGCGCCGAGTCGATGGGTGGAAAGTCGGGCAGGCTTTGGGACAGCTTTTGCTTGAGCTGCGCCAACTGGGCAGGCGGCAACTCGCCAGCCCAGGAGGATGAAGCCAACAACATCAGGCCAGCACCCAAGATGGCCATCAGCGGGGATTTAAAAACAGAGGGGCGATTCATGACGGCAACCTTATTTGAATTCAGGCATCAAGCGCGCGGCTGACCAGCCAGCGCTTGACAGGAGACAGTTGGTCTAACAGAGCCATGCCAGTGTTGCGAAGTTCCCTCAATGGTGCACGATCATCGGCAAACAGGCGCAACAAGCCATCGGTGACCCCGGCCATGGCACGGGTTGGCAATTCACGACGACGTGCGTAGCGCCGCAGCAAACGCTCGTCGCCCGCGGTGCGCCAAGGTTCCAGCTGGCGTGATTCAGTCAGTGTGGACACCAAGGTATCGACATCGGCCAGCCCTAAATTAAGCCCCTGGCCGGCCAAGGGATGGACTTGGTGCGCGGCATCGCCCAACAACACCCAGCCCGGTCCGCTCCAGCGTTCGGCCTGGGCCAGGGCCAAGGGCCAGGCCGCAACGTGAGACGTCAGGGACAAGGAACCCACGATTGCAGACGCGCCGGGATCGACCTCGTCAAGCGCTTGGCGCAAGGCGGCTTCGAACTCGGCCGCCGCCAGGGCCATGACCTCTTTGGCCCGAGCCTGGGGCAATGACCAGACCAGGCCATACGACGCGCCCGGTACAGGATCGTGAAACGGCAGCAAGGCCAGCACATCGGGCGAGCGAAACCATTGGCGGGCCACGCCCTGGTGGGGCTGGCTGCTGCTCAAACGCGCGGCAACGCCCCAATGGCCGTACTCCGCCGTGGTGAAATCCACGCCAAGGGCCGCGCGGGTGGCCGATTGTTTGCCTTCGCAAATGGCCAGCAGGTCGGCATCCACCGGCGGCGCGCCTTCGGCCAAAGGGGGTATCACGGTCACGTGCGGGGCGAACTTCAAAGCCTCGCCCAGCAATCGCTCCAAAGCGGCCGCGTCCACGATCCAGGCCAGTTCTGAAACACATTGTTGCCAGGCCGAGAACGCCAGGTGCCCGCGCCCATCACCTCGAATCTGCATGTCATGCACCGGCGTGATCGCCGATTGCAAGCCCGGCCAAATGCGCAGCCGCTTCAATAAAGCGACAGAACGGGAATTCAGGGCGTAGGTTCGAATATCCTCGGCCTTGGCCTGACCGCCTTGTTCATCGCATGCCCAGGCCACACGCCAGCCGTTGCTGGACAGCGCCAAGGCAAGGCAGCGGGCCACCGCACCCGAACCGCTGACACACACGTCGAATTTTTTGATCGTCATCTAGGGATTCTAGGTAATCCCATAGGCGAAATATCAAGTCAACATCAAATGTCGGGTAAGCGACATTTTTTGACCGATGAACAGGGATACGCATTGGATCAAGTGAAACAGCCTGAACCGCCCGGCGAATTGCGCCGCGACCGGTTTTTGTCTCTGATTGAACGAAAAACCGCGCTGGGGTTTTACCTCATCGCGGCGGTCGCCTGCATGCTGGTCTGGGGCAGTGAATTGATGGCGGGGATCAGCACGCCCCATGACCGCTGGGCCCAGCCCGTGCTGGCCCTGTTGCTGTTGTGGATGTGGGCCATGTTGCGGCGTAACCCGCACTCCCTGATGTTCACGCAGCAGGTGGTGGTGGCGGGCGTGAGCCTGTACTTCGTTGTCGGCACGCTCAGCGTCCTGATCTTCAATCAGCAACCGGCCTCGCCTTACTGGATCGCCACCAATTTTCAGTGGATGCCCGTGGTGGCACTGCTGATGCACATCGCTTGGCCCTGGCGTTGGGCGGTCGGCCTGTCGATCGCGCTGCTGGCGCTGGTGGCCATTCCTGCCTGGGTGCTTGAGGTCGGGACGCAAGACCAGGTCTGGTCCGGCGTGGTCAGGTCCTTGGTGGTCAATGGCGCGTTGATGCAGATCACTTTTCTGGTCAGCCTGCTCAGTGTCACGCGGCTCAAGCATGGCGTTAGCCTGGTGGTGGCGGGCGATCCGCACGGGCCCACCGATGCCCGCGATGCGCTCAATGCCTGGGTGCAGGAGCGCACGTCCGAACTGGCCCAGGCCCGGGACACGGCGGAAACCGCCTCTTTGGCCAAAAGCCGCTTCCTGGCGGTCATGAGCCATGAACTGCGCACGCCTTTGCATGCCATGCTGGTCTCGGCCGATCTGTTGGCCGACCACCCCGAGCGTGCCCGCGACCCGCGCGACGCGCTGCTGATCCAGACCATCCACAGCAGCGGCCAGCACTTGCTGACCCTGATCGACCAGGTGCTGGAGCTGTCGCGCATCGAATCGGGCAAGGTGGAGCCTTTGCTGGCGCCGCTGGACCTGTCGGCGATCGCGGACAAGGCGCTGGCAGCCGTGTCGCCCCAGGCCACGGTCAAGGGCCTGGAATTGAGGCGTCACGTCAGCCCCAGCCTGGCCTTGAGCCGCATGGGCGACGAATTGCGGCTGACCCAGGTGCTGATCAACCTGCTGGCCAACGCCATCAAGTTCACCGACCGGGGACATGTGTCGCTCAGCATGGGCCCCAGCCTGGCCAAGGCCCTGGACGGCGTGGCCGGCGTGCGGCTGTCGGTCAGCGACACGGGGCAAGGCATGTCCCAGTCAGAGCAATCGCGTGTGTTCGAGGCCTTCTTCCAGGCGGACACCAACAGCACCCGCACCAATGGTGGCGTGGGCCTGGGTCTGACCATCACGCAGGAACTCGTGGCTCTGATGCAAGGCACCATCACCGTGAACAGCCGTGAGCGCCAGGGCACCCGCATCGACATCGATTTGCCATTGGCGGTGCTGGCCGACGACGCGCGCGCCCCCGCACGCCGGGTGCTGGGCAGACCTGATCTGAAGGGCACTGAGGTGCTGGTGGTGGACGACGACCCCGTCAACAGCATGCTGGCCGCCGAAGTGCTGCGCGCAGCCGGGGCCACCGTGTTCACCGCCGACACGGGCCCTGCGGCTTTGGCTTTTTTGCGCCAGCACACACCCAACGTCGTGTTGATGGACTGGCGCATGCCTGGCATGGATGGCCTGGAGGCCACCCGCCGCGTTCGAATGGGCGAGGCAGGCGTCGCGTCGCTGGACGTGCCGGTGCTGGGCTTGACCGCCAATGCTTTCTCGGAAGACCGCAGTGCCTGCCTGAACGCCGGCATGAACCATGTCCTGACCAAGCCCGTGGACCGACAACTGCTCCTGGAAGAGGTTGGATATTGGGCGACTCAGTCGGCCTGAGCCCGAACGCACGAGATCGCCCGTAAAATGGGGGGTTATCCACCCTCCAGTCCAGGAACGTCCATGAGCCTCAAATGCGGCATCGTGGGTCTGCCAAACGTCGGCAAGTCCACCCTCTTCAACGCGCTGACCAAGGCTGGCATCGCCGCCGAGAACTACCCGTTCTGCACCATCGAGCCCAATGTGGGCATCGTTGAGCTGCCCGATCCGCGCCTGGCCAGCCTGTCAGACATCGTCAAGCCCGAGCGCATCGTGCCGGCCATCGTTGAGTTCGTCGACATCGCCGGCTTGGTGGCGGGCGCTTCGCAGGGCGAAGGCTTGGGCAACAAGTTCCTCTCGCACATCCGCGAAACCGACGCCATCATCAACGTGGTCCGCTGCTTCGAAGACGACAACGTGATCCACGTGGCCGGCAAGGTCGATCCGATCTCCGACATCGAGGTCATCCAGACCGAGCTGTGCCTGGCCGACCTGGGCACCGTTGAAAAAAGCCTGCACCGCTACAACAAAACCGCTCGCTCAGGCGACAAAGAGGCGGCCGCGCTGGTCAAGGTGCTGGAGAAGTGCCAAGTGGCGCTGGACCAGGCCCAGCCAGTGCGCTCGATTGATTGGACCAAGGAAGAGCTGGTGCTGGTCAAGCCGCTGTGCCTGATCACCGCCAAGCCCGCAATGTTCGTGGGCAATGTGGACGAGAGCGGCTTCGAGAACAACCCTTTCCTCGATCGCCTGAAGGAATACGCGGCCAAGCAGAACGCCCCAGTGGTGGCCATCTGTGCCAAGACCGAAGCCGAGCTGTCGGAGATGAGCGATGAAGACCGCAGCATGTTCCTGGCCGAAATGGGCCAGGACGAACCCGGCCTGAACCGCCTGATCCGTGCCGCCTTCACGTTGCTGGGCCTGCAAACCTACTTCACGGCGGGCGTCAAGGAAGTGCGCGCCTGGACCATCCATGTCGGCGACACGGCGCCTCAGGCGGCCGGCGTGATCCACACTGACTTCGAGCGTGGTTTCATCCGAGCCCAGACCATCGCTTTTGAAGACTTCATCGCCTTCAAGGGTGAGCAAGGTGCCAAGGACGCGGGCAAGATGCGCGCGGAAGGCAAGGAGTACATCGTCAAGGATGGCGATGTGTTGAATTTCTTGTTCAGCA
>NZ_JACMNS010000135.1 GCF_014378415.1 Aquabacterium sp. | reverse complement strand
TTCCTGGCCGAAGGCGCCCGCCAGGGCGAGACCGGGGTCATCGCTGCGTTCGAGCAGCGGCCCAACCGGTCGCGTGGCGGCCTGATGGCCGAGCTGATTGAAAGCGGTCGCGTGGGCGTGATCGACCCCCAGGCGGCCGGCTTGTCGGTGGATGAGATCTCCTCCTTGCTCGTCAACGAGATCCGCCGCCTCAAAGCCACGCGGGTGGTCATCGATTCGCTGTCGGGGTTTGAGCTGGCTTTGGCCCCCACCTTCCGCGACGACTTTCGGGAATCGGTGGCGCGCATGGTGGCCGCCTTGTCCAACACGGGCGTCACGGTCTTGATGACCTCGGAGCTGGAGGACCGTTACGCCGACTTGCGTTTCAGCCCCTATGGCACGGCCTTCCTGACCGATGCCATCGTGTTGCAACGCTATGTGGAAGTGGACAGCCGCCTGCAGCGCGTGATGGCGGTGGTCAAGGTGCGCGGCAGTGCGCACTCCGATGAGTTGCGCTCGTACACGATCAACGACCAGGGCATCCAGGTCGGTGACATGCTGGGGGGCCAGGAGGGCTTGTTGAGTGGGGCGCCAAGCCGGACGTCGCCTCTCCTTGACGCACCCACCGGCCCGGGCCATGGTTAATTTTCCCGAACAAGCCGGCCCGGCGGGCGCCAGACCGCCAGCGCTCATCGAGGGCAGAGAGGCCATGCGGGTGGATGCCAGCGAGCAACTGCTGTTTGCCTCGCTTCAGCCAGATCACGGTGAAGATGCCCTTGATCCGCGCTTGCGCGATCTTCGCGAAGCCAATGCCCAGTTGGTGATCGCGGCACTGACGGCCCAGGAGCTGGAGGCCAAGGCCGAGCACGCCCACACCCAGCAGATCCGCTTCCTGGCCATGGTGGCCCATGAGTTGCGCAACCCCTTGACGCCGATCCGCACGGTTTCTTTGCTGCTCAACCACGCGGGGCTGGACAAGCCGCAGCTCGCGCGCCTGCAAGGCATCATCGAGCGGCAAGTGGCCCACATCTCGCGGCTCATCGACGATTTGCTGGATGGATCAAGGGTCAGCGCGGGCAAGTTCCAGCTCAAGCGCCAGCCCATCGAATTGGCCGAGGTGCTGGATGCCGCGGTGCAGATGTGCAAACCGGCCATGGACAAAAGGCTTCAGCGCCTGGCGGTGAGCCTGCCTTTGGGGCCCGTCCGCATTGAGGGCGATGCCGTGCGCCTGACGCAAGTCTTCAGCAACTTGCTGGACAACGCGTCCAAGTACACCCCCGACGGCGGCGAGATCCAGCTGATTCTTGAGCAGCAGGAGGGCATGGCCACGGTCAAGGTGGCCGACAACGGCGTCGGCATCAGTGCCATGGCCCTGCCCTGCATTTTTGACCTGTTTGTGCAAGACGCCACGGCGTCCGCGTTTGCCCAGACCAGCCCGGGTTTGGGCATTGGTTTGGCCGTGGTGCGCGAACTGGTGGAGGCGCATGGCGGCAACGTTGTCGCGACCAGCCAGGGCCGCAACTTGGGCAGCGAGTTTGTGGTGACGCTGCCGGGCATTTGAAACAGGCTTTGTTGCGCAATGCGGATGACAGACGGTATGGCCCCAGCCCCAGGCGGAGTTATGCCATGGCAACCGTCACAGGACGGCCCAGTTGGCTGAAGCGGTTGAGCAAGGCCACGCGCACATGCAGCTCAACGACTTGACG
>NZ_JACMNS010000134.1 GCF_014378415.1 Aquabacterium sp. | reverse complement strand
TCAACGGGGACGGTTTTGGAGAGAGTCCGTTCGGAAGAGCAACACGTGATTTGCTCTGTAACTGAAAGATGTTTACGGGTTGCGTACGGCGTCGTCCATTTACCCATAGTCCAGTCAATCTTGACGACCAGACCGGGCCTCCATATCTTCGGCAAGACGACGCAGCAAGAGGTTTTTCCACCCCCTCCATAGGATGGAAGATTCGATCCCCACTGATCGTCGACATAGAAATCTTGCACGCCTTCAGCCGTAAAGTTATAGCCCGTGATACCCACGGCATATGACTCAGGTTCGGCAGGCTTGCAGGCACTGATGCCCATCAGCAGTACCAAGGCGAAGGTGAATTGCACCTTGCGTACGACGGTGAAACTTTCAGCGGAGTTCATGTGACAGAAGTGGTGAGCGATGGATGCGGGCGGTCAATCTGGCGTCAGACGGGCCGGGGGCTGTTGACGATTTTTTCTATCGCACGCCATTGCGATTCATCCCATTGCTGTCGCAAGGTGAGAAGGGGCGTTCCCTTTTCCTGCAATATCCGCCAGGTGGATTCCAGCTCGGCAATATCTTCAAACGGCTTTTTGACCCATCGTGCGATGCGGGCAAACTCGACTTGATCAGAAAATTGGTGGACGCCTTTGGCCTTGGCGCGTTCAAGCGCGTGGCTCAGCCAGGCGTGCAGCCATGAACCCTTGTTGCCATCGAAAATACTGACATCCGCACGCAGCATTTCGGCATGCAACATGTCGGGCAAGCTTGCTGCGAGGATGCGCTCGTACGCGACGTCGCCAAGCACCACGCCCGTCGCGTCTTTTTCAACTGCTGGCCCGGGTCGATCGGAAGCAAAAGCCAGCAATGAAAACCCGCCCGTGCGGTCGGGAACCGCCCAGGCGGCAATCCCTTCCGACAGGCGTGCGACTTGCGGCGTGGTCAGGTTTGCCAAGGCGGGTGCGATGACGCGCGAATCCCCGATGCGCAAATACAGTTTCAAACGATCGGTGGTGGTGGCGCCTGCCAGCCACGCCAGTGTCTGACAGGTGACGGGTGCGGGTGCCGGGCTGGCGATGAAACTCAGTGCGGGCAATGCGCTCAACGTTTGCAGCAAAGCGGCTGCCGCGTCGCGCTGTAACACTGAAGCCACAGGCCACATGAACAGCCCGAGCTCGTCATAGGCGTACAGGTGTGTGGCATCAAAAGCAGCAAGAGGCTCATGGTAGGCAGACTTCAGCCGTTGCATGCGTTCTTCGCCGGCGATTGCGCCATCCACGAGTGCCCAGACCTGCATGTCGCCGAGTGTTTGATGCCAAGCGGCTAGCTGGTCACCAAAATCAGGTTGAAGGGCGTCTTGCAAATAACCAGGATTCATCATCGCGCTCCAAAAGGGCTCGCCGCCGCCAGTGCTTTGAGCAGACATTCCTTGCAAACAGGCTCGGGGAATTGCATCGCAGGCACTGGCAGGCTTTGCGGCCCCGTCATGCTGTGCCCAGCCGCGTGTTCGACCCATTTGCCCAGGGTGCCGTGCTCGATACCCGCGCCGTTCCAGCGGGTGTAGCTGGTGCCGCCGTTGATCAGCACCTCTTCCTTGGCCGTGATGGTGATGCGGTTGGCGGTGTGCGTAATGTCGAGTTTGGCGAGAAGGTTGATGTTCTTCTTCAACGCCACCAAGTCGATGTCTTCGCGTGCGGCCACGAACTTGATGAAGGAGTCGAATGCAAAGAAGCGAATCGCCTTTTTGACGCTGACCAGCAAACTGCTGCCCGCCGAGATGCTGGTGTGGCCGCCGCTGGTCAGGGCGGTGTGCTCGTCGCTGGCGATATGGGTGGATTGCGCGGTGGTGGTCTGGATGCCCGCCGGGCTGGCCAGCACCAAGTGGGGCTCAGCCAGTTCGGGGAAGTGGCCTTGCCCTGCGTTGCCGGTGCCCTGGATCGCGTCGTTCTGGCGCTTGAGGGCTTTTGCCACCTCGTCCTGGTCACCCGGGTTCTGCGCTTCAGCCAGGTGAGCCGCCTCGGACAGGCTCTCGTGCTGGTCGCGCGCGGCGCTCAGGCGGGCCACGGTTTCGCCCATGTCCTTGACGTGGCCGGCTGCGTTGGGGCGCCCCTCGGTGGTCAACAGAATGCCTGCTGCGGCGCGTATCGCGCCGTGCCCGCCGGTGGCCAGCTCGAAACCTTCGCCGCGCGCGTCCTTGCGCCCGGCGTTGTCGTCGATGCGGGTGATGTGGCCCAGGCTCAACTGACTGTGCTGGTGGTCGCTCTTGAGTTGCGCCTGGATCTTCTGGTCGGTGTCGTCCAGGATCAGGTGGTTGCTGCGGCCAGCGGCGCTGTTGCCGCCTTCCTTGGTGAGTTCGCGGCTGCGAAATCCGCTCAATGCGGCTTGGTCGGGCAGCGCCCACGGCGGCAGGTTGCTCTGGTTGTAGACCTTGCCGGTGCAGATCGGCAGGTCGGGGTCGCCGGAGAAGAACTCGACGATCACCTCTTCGCCGATGCGTGGGATGTGCATGGCCCCCAACTGGTTGCCCGCCCACTGGCTGGGCACCCGAACCCAGCAGCTGCTGTGCTGGTTCTTGTGCCCCAGGCGGTCCCACATGAACTGGACCTTGATGCGCCCGTACGCGTCGGTCCACAGGTTCTGGCCTTCGGGGCCGACGACCAGCGCGGTGTGCGGGCCGCCGCTGCGGGGCTTGGGTTGGGTCAGCGCCGGGCGCAGCGGCTCGCTCATCGGGTGCGCGGTGAGGTCGACCTCGACTTTCCACTGCTGCGTGCGCCCGGGCGCGGCGTCCCGGATCTGGCTGGCCTGGCCGACGTCTTCCATGACGAAGTGGGTGTCCAGGATCAGGTAGTCGGTGTTGGCCTGCTGGCGCGGGTGCTTTTGCAAGGTGAAGGAGCAGCCGGGCACCATGGCGCGCAGGTTGCCGCGGGCCTGGGCACGGCTGCCATGGGTGCGCAGCGCCTGCATGCGCAGCAGCGCAAAGTCGCGGCCTTCGGCGTGCGGGTCGTTGGGCGGCGCGGTGCCGGCCTGGGGCTGGGCGTAGTGGCTGCCCGCCACGCCGGCGTGCCACTGGTAGACCTCGGCATCGGCCTGGCCGGTGGGGCGCGGGTCCTTGCGGCTGACACTC
>NZ_JACMNS010000015.1 GCF_014378415.1 Aquabacterium sp. | reverse complement strand
TGCGCCTGGCCACACCGATCGCCACGCTGGCGCCCTCAGTGCTCAACGGGCTGCACTATTTCAACCTGATCACGGTCCTGGTGATCCTGATCGCCCTGGCGGCCATGTACTACCGCCTCGTCACTCAAAGCGAACAGCAGCTGCGCGAGATGGTCGCCACCGATCCCCTGACCCGCCTGCGCAATCGCCGCAGCGTGCTGGACACGTCCACCAGCGAGGCCGCCAAGCAACGCCGTGATGGCCGCCCCTTGTCCTTTGTGTTGTGCGACGTGGACCACTTCAAGGTCATCAACGACACCCATGGCCACGAGGCCGGTGACGATGTGCTGAAGGCGGTGGCCAGGATCCTGCGTTCAGGGGTGCGCGAAGTGGACCACGCTGCCCGTTGGGGTGGCGAAGAGTTCCTGCTGCTTTTGCCCGAGACCGCTTTGCCTGGTGCGGGGCTGCTGGCCAACCGCTTGCGCGAATCGATCGCCGAGCTTCGGGTGCCGGGCAAGGACGGTCCCTTGAGCGTGACAATGACCTTCGGCATCAGCACCCTGCACCTGAACGAGCCCATCGACCAGGCCATTGCCCGCGCCGACAAGGCCCTCTACGATGGCAAGCGCCGTGGCCGCAACCGGGTTGAACTGGCCAACGAAGACGTGCCTCGGCAGGCCTGCTTGCACGACAATGTTGGCCATTCGAGGAGCTGAGTCATGAGTGAAGAACGTCCCGTGCTGCCATTGCCCACCCTCAAGCTGGGCGTGTACCGCCACTACAAGGGCGAGCGTTACCAGGTCTATGGCGTGGCCCGCCACAGCGAAACACTTGAGGCCCTGGTGGTCTACCGGCCCCTGTATGGCGAAGGCGCTTTGTGGGTGCGCCCCTATGCCATGTTCACTGGCCGCATCACCATCGACGGTGTGGATCAGCCTCGCTTCGAGTGGGTCGATGCCGGCCACGACGGCGCCCTTCATTGACGAATAAGCGGGGCATTGCACCGGCCAATTCGGCGTTTAAGTTCTGGGGGTGACGCCAGATACTCAGCCCAGCTGAAAAGGATGCCGACCATGTCACGCCTCAACCTTCACCACATGATGGGCTGGATCACCACCGCTGCGGTGCGCCACCCCGATGACCTGATCGCGCACGTGGCCGATCGTGCACATGCCAGCAAGCCGGCGGCCCGCAAAGCCGTGGCGCGCCTGGTGGAGGCCGGGTGGCTGGTCAAGCAAGGCTCGGTCTCAAGGCCTGTGTACCGCCCCGGTCTGTTTCGACAGGTGGTGGCCAGCTACCCTTTGCAAGGCTTGGTGGAAGACGTGCCCTGGGAGCGCGATTTCATGCCCAACTTCGTGTTGCCGCCGTCGGTGCAGCGCATGGCCCAGCACGTCTTCAACGAGATCCTGAACAACGCCATTGACCACAGCGGCGGCACCACCGTCACCGTGTCCTTGCGCCAGACGCCCAACCATGTGCAGTTGCTCGTGTCCGACGATGGCCGTGGTTTGTTCGACCGCATCCGTGAATCATTCGCCATCGACGATGCCCAGCACGCCATGTTGGAGCTCAGCAAAGGCAAGCTCACCAGCCTGCCTGATCGCCACACCGGACGCGGCCTGTTCTTCTCGGCGCAGTTGGCCGATGTGTTCGAGGTGCATGCCAATGGCTCGAACTTTCAGCGCCGGGGTTGGGATGGCGGCGGCTGGCATTGCGGCAAGCCCTTGGCCCGCCAAGGCACCTCGGTTTACGCCTCGATCGCGTTGGACACCGAACGCACGCTGGATTCGGTCCTGAACGTGTGGAGCACCGATCGCCAGGGCATCGTGTTTGACCGCACCCGCGTGCCACTGCGCCTGCTGCTGTCGACCAACACCGCCTCGTTGGACTCGCGCTCGCAAGCCCGCCGTGCTGCGTCAAGGCTGGGTCAGTTCAGCCACGCCCGAATCGACTTCAGTGGCGTGTCCGAGATTGGCCACAGTTTTGCCGACGAATTGTTCCGCGTCTTCGCTGGCCAGCACCCCGGGTTGGAGCTGGTGGCCGAAAACATGTCGCCCAAAGTGGCCAACCTGGTGCACGCCACCATCTCGGGGCAGGCCTAGCCCTGTTTCTGAGCGCCCATGAAAAAAGCGGCCGAAGCCGCTTTTCAGTGCGTTCAAACGCGCGCTGGAATTACAGCGGGCGAATGTTCGAAGCTTGTGGGCCCTTTTGGCCTTGCTTGACTTCGAATTCCACGCGTTGGTTTTCTTGCAGGCTGCGGAAGCCGCCTTCGCTGCGGATTTCGCTGAAGTGAGCGAACAGGTCCTTGCTGCCATCTTCAGGAGCGATGAAGCCAAAGCCCTTGCCGTCGTCAAACCATTTCACGGTGCCAGTTTGTGTCGTACTCATGGATGTTGTTCCTTGTAGAGTGATTGAAAAAAAAAGAATCCACACAAGCTTGCACCCATGTGGCAGAAACACTCAAGAAACGTCAAACCGGGAGTTGAAACCTGGACCGTGTCAGCAGCGTTGAACAAGTTCAGCGTGCCTAGCGGTAGAAAACGAAGACCTTGAGGAAACGGTCTTGTGCATGTCTGTGGGCTTAATGTACCTGCATTGCACCAAAATGTCACGCCACGAATTTCAGCACCGTGAAATAGTGGCTGGCGGTGCCGCCCAGCACGAACAAATGCCAGATGCCATGGGCGTGCCGCATGCGGGTGTCGATCACGTAGAAAATGATGCCCACGGTGTAGAGCAGCCCGCCCGCCACCAGCCAACGCCAGCCACCATCTTGCAGACCATTCATCAGGGGCACGGCGGCCGCCACGCCGCACCAACCCATCAGCACGTACAGCGGGACCGACGGCACCGTGTCACGGCCCCACCACAGTTCCTTGCAGATGCCGACTGCGGCCAGCGTCCAGACAAAGGCGAACAGCGACCAACCCAGCGTGCCGTGCAAGGTGATCAGGGTGAAGGGCGTGTAGGTGCCCGCGATGAGCAGGTAGATGGCGCAATGGTCAACCTTGGCCCAGCGCTCCTTGTTGGCGCCACGGATGCTGTGGTACATCGCGGACGCCGCGTACAGCAGCACCATCGACAGGCCAAAAATGCTGAAGCTGAGGATCTTCAAGGCATCGCCGGCCTGCAGCGCCTGCGCGATCAACACGGCCGAGCCCGCCACGGCCAGCGCCAGCCCCAGCAAGTGGGTGACACTGTTGAAACGTTCCCCGTGGTACATAACGACAAGCCCTGTTTGGTGTGAAAACGATGATGACACGCTCTTGGGTGGCCCACCTCGACATGGACGCGTTTTACGCCTCCGTGGAGCTGCTGCGCTACCCCGAGTTGCGGGGGCAGCCCGTGGTGATTGGCGGCGGTCAGCGTCATCAACCTGTCATGCAGGACGACGGCACGCGCCGCTTTTCAGTGCTGCGCGACTATGCGGGGCGCGGTGTGGTCACCACCGCCACGTATGAGGCGCGCGCCTTGGGTGTGCATTCGGCCATGGGCATGATGAAGGCGGCGGTGCTGGCGCCCCAGGCCGTGTTGCTGCCGGTTGATTTCGAACGGTACAAACAGTATTCGCGGCTCTTCAAGGCGGCCGTGGCCGAGATCGCGTTGGTCATCGAAGACCGGGGCATCGATGAAATCTACATCGACATGAACGACTTGCCTGGCGTGCTCGATGCCGTGGGCGACGATCCCCATGGCGGCGTGCGGGCCTTGGCCCAGCGCATCAAGAACCGGGTGCACGAGGCCACTGGCCTGAGCTGTTCGGTGGGGGTCACGCCCAACAAGCTCTTGTCCAAGCTGTGTTCCGATCTGGAAAAGCCCAACGGCTTGACCCTGCTCACCGAGGAGGACATCCCGGCGCGCATCTGGCCCTTGCCCGCCAGGCGGATCAACGGCATTGGCCCCAAGTCCACCGCGCGCCTGGAAGCCTTGGGCATCCACACGATTGGCGACTTGGCCGCGGCGCAAGCTGCTTGGTTGATCGAGCAGTTCGGCGCCAACTACGGCACCTGGTTGCACGAGGCCGCGCATGGCCGCGATGAGCGCGCCGTGGTGACCTGGCGCGAACCCAAGTCCATCAGCCGCGAGACCACCTTCGAGCGCGATCTGCATGCGCGCGACGACCGCGGCGCGCTGGGCGAGATCTTCACGCGCCTGTGCGAGAAGCTGGCCGGTGACCTGGTCCGCAAGGGTTACGTGGCCAAGACCATTGGCGTCAAGCTGCGCTACACCGACTTTAAAATCGCCACCCGCGAGATCACCTTGCCCGCCCACACGGCCGATCCCCAGGACATCCGCCTGTGGGCCGGGCGCTGCCTGAAGAAAGTGCCCTTGGACCAGCGCCTGCGTTTGCTGGGCGTGCGGGCGGGCACCTTGTGCAAGCTGGGCGATCTGCCGGCGTTGGAGACGGCGCCCAGCGTCAAGGTGCGCCCCCTGGAATACACCTTGCCGCTGTTCGACTGGGAGGACGCGCCAACCCAGCCTCCAACCCGGCGCACAATGGAGGGTTAGCCCATCGCGGCCCCTTGCCTTGCCCACCATGATCTGGAACCGACTCGACCGCATTGCGCATGTTCTGCGCCCCCAACGTCAAGCTGCGATCCTGCTGATCGATGCTGCTCTGATCGTGCTGGCCTGGCACGCCACCTATTTGTTCCGCATGGGCGTCGAGCGCTGGCTGCATGAACGGCCCAGCTATGACACGGTGGTGTTGTTGGGCGTGATCGCGGTGTACAGCGCCGTGTCGTGGGCCCTGGGCGTGCCGCGCGCTGCCTGGCGCTACACCAGCTTCAACGAGATCACGCGCCTGGGCTGGGTTTGCTTGGGCGGCGGCCTGGCCAGCGCCGTGGTGGTGTTGATGGCGCAGTTGGTCGAAATCCCGCGCGCCGTGCTGGCCCTGCACCCGTTCATGGTCCTGGTCACCTGGTCCTTGGCGCGCATGCTGGTGCGCATGCTCAGCGAGCAGTCGCGGGCGCGCCGCGAGGGGGCCAACGTCACGGGGCGCCGGGCCATTGTGCTGGGCGCGGGGGCGGCGGCCAAGTTGCTGATCGCGGGCATTCAACACCGTGGTTGGACCGTGATGGGCCTGCTGGACGACGATCCCCGCAAGCATGGTGCCCGCATGGCCGGTGTCACTGTTTGGGGCGGGCTGGACAAGCTCCAGGCTGAAGGCACGCTCGACGATGTCACCCACCTGGTCCTGGCCATGCCTTCGGCCAGTGGGGCCCAGCGCAAGCGCGCTTTGGACATGGCGGCTGCCACTGGCCTGCCCGTGTTGACCGTGCCCAGCGCCGATGAGCTGCGCGAAGGCGGCTCCCGCATCGACCGCGTGCGTGACATCGAGCCCGACGACCTGCTGGGCCGCGAGCCCGTCAAGCTGGACGAGTCGGCGCTGTCGGCCCTGGTCAGCGGCCAGACGGTGATGGTGACGGGCGCGGGCGGGTCCATCGGCTCGGAGCTGTGCCGCCAGATCGCGCGCTTCGGGCCTTCTCGACTGGTGCTGTTCGAACTCAGCGAATTCGCGCTTTACAACATCGAGCAGGACCTGAGCGAGCGCTTCCCCCGCGTGCCCCTGGTGCGCCTGGTGGGCGATGTGAAAGACCTGCCCGAATTGCGCCGCGTGATGAACCGCTGCCTGCCCGACCTGGTCTTTCATGCGGCGGCCTACAAGCACGTGCCCTTGATGGAAGACGACAACGCCTGGATCGCCCTGCGCAACAACACCCTGGGCACGTACCAAGTGGCGCAGGCGGCGGGCGAATGCGGCGTCAAACGCTTCGTGCTCATCTCGACCGACAAGGCCGTCAACCCGACCAATGTGATGGGCGCCACCAAGCGCGCCGCCGAGATGGTGGTGTCGCACTGGGCGACCCAGATGCCGGGCACGCGCTACATGGCTGTGCGCTTTGGCAATGTGCTGGGCTCCAGTGGCAGGGTGATCCCCAAGTTCAAGGAGCAGATCGCCAAGGGCGGCCCGGTCACGGTCACGCACCCCGACATCACGCGCTACTTCATGACCATTCCCGAAGCGGCGCAACTGGTGCTGCAGGCGGCCGTGCTGGCCGAATCGGGCCAGGTCTTCGTGATGGACATGGGCGCGGCTGTGCGCATTGCCGATCTGGCGCGCGAGATGATTTTGTTGTCCGGCCACACCGAGGCCGAGATCCCCATCGTGTTCAGCGGCCTGCGCCCCGGCGAGAAGCTGTTCGAAGAGCTGCTGGCCGACGCCGACACCACCCTGGCCACGCCGCACCCGCGCTTGCGCTTGGCCCAATTGCGGGGCGAATTGCCCGCCGACTGGATCGAGCGCCTGCTGGCCTTGGCCCAGGACGAATCGGCCAGCGTGCCCAGCACCTTGCGCCAGCGTTTGCACGGCCTGGTGCCCGAGTACCAGCCGCGCTGATCAAGGCAAGTCAGCCCTCAGGTGTGCGTGGCCAGCAGGTCGTCCACGTGCACCAGCAAGGCGGGCAGTTGCACCGGCTTGGTCAGGTAGCAATACGCGCCCGCTGACAGGGCCGCATCCACCTGTTCGGGCATGGCATCGGCCGAGATCATGATCACCGGGGTGGCCGCTGTTTGAGGGTTGGCCTTCATCAGCGTGAGGAACTCCAGCCCCGAGGCATCGGGCAGGTGCACGTCCAGCAAGACCAGGTCGGGCGCTGGCCCGTTGAGCCGGTCGTGCAGCACGGCCAGGCCTTCTTCAATGGTGGGCGCCACCGTCAAACGAATCCACCCGCGCGAGGCCAACGCACCACGCACCACTTCGCTGTTCACATGGTTGTCTTCCACGTACAGCACATGGCGCACGGGCTGGTTGGCCTTGGTGATGATGCTGGTCGGGGCCGGCACTGGTGGTGCGCTGGGCCTGGGCATGAGTAGCTTGGCAGCGGGCAAGGTCAAGGTGAAGGTGGAGCCCTTGTTTTCCCTGCTTTGCACGTCCAGTTGGCCGTCCATCAACTGGGCCAGGTGCTGGCTGATCACCAGGCCGATGCCGGCGCCATCGGGGGCCAGGCGTTCGCGGCCCATGCGGTTGAAGGGTTGGAACAGTTGGGCCAACTGCTCGGGGTTCATGCCCAGCCCGGTGTCCTCCACCGCCAGACCAATGCAGTCGTCCTGTCCTGGCAGCGAGGCCATCACCATCGACACCTTGACGGTGCCACCCGGGCGGTTGTACTTGATGGCATTGCTGAGCAGGTTGATCAGGATCTGCCTCAGCCGGATCGCATCGGCCCGCACGCCCCAGCCGGCGGGTGCGGGATCGGGGTCCAGCAAATGCACTTTTTGTTTCTGAGCCAACTCCCGGACCATGTCCATCGCCGCGATGACAGCTTCGTTGATGGGCACGACTTCGGTGTTCAGCTTGAGCGTGCCGGTGTCGATGCGGGACAGGTCCAGCACATCGTCGATCATGTCCAGCAGATGCCAGCCCGCCTGCTGGATCTGCTCTAGCCGGTGAGATTGCGTGGGCGTCAGGGGCGACTGCTTGTCCAAGTCCATCACCTGCGCGAAGCCCAGCACGGCGTTCAAGGGGGTGCGCAGCTCATGGCTCATGCGCGACAAGAACTCGCTTTTCGACCGATTGGCCGTTTCCGCCTCCGCCTTCTGCCGTCTGGCCACGTCCATGGCGGCTTCCAAGCGCCGCGTGTGTCCGGTGATCACCAGCAGCAAAGCACCCAGCGCCGCGGCCAGCACCACGCCGCCAATGGCCAGCAGCCAGGACCAGGCCAGGCCTGCCACCACCGGCACCGGGGCATGGGCCCAGGTCACCAGGCGCCATTGACGGCCGGCGAACTCAATGGGGGTCACGCTTTGGTAGGCTTGTTTTTGAGCCGGGGCACCGCTTGAGCAAAGGGTGGCGCCACCCAGAAAAGCTGGAGCGCCTTGGCTGGCATCCACCAGGCAGGCGCTCAGGTAGGCGGGCAGCCCGTGGGTCATGGCCTTGATCATGTCGTCCATGCGCAGCGCCAAAAACACCGCGCCCAGGGTGCTCTGAACGCGGGCTTGCGGGGTGTAGGGCTGGCCCTGGTAGATCACTCGGTAAAGCACCACCCCTTTTTGCCCGCCTGACTCCTGCGCCAGTTCAAGCCCTCGGGAGGCGGCCGGCCGGTCCTCGCGCCGTGACTGCTCAAAGGCGTCCCTGGCGGCGGGGTTGGACAGCGAGTTGTAGCCCAGCGCCTTTTCATTGCTGGCCATGGGTTCCAGAAACCGGACCGCAGCCACTTCGGGCCCCTTCGGAACCAGTCGCGCGCGCGTGTCGTGAACCTGGTATTGGCTCAGGCCCTCGGCATGCTGGCGTCCCTCAAAGCTGGGGATTTGATCCAGGGTCAGCCGTTCGGTCCAGCCCATGGCCTGGATCCCGCTCAGCGTGCTCAGCCAATAGGTGCTGGCCAGTTTGAACTCCGGCCGGCTGACCTCGGACGACCCGATGTACAGGCCATGCAGGGCCTCCAGCGCATTCAGGTAGCCATTGAGCCGCAGATGCACGGCATTGGCCACGGCCTCCACGTCATGGTCGAACACTGACTGGGCGCGTTCCGCTTCCCACAATTGCACCTGGTGAATGGTCAGTCCGAGCAGCAGCGTGGTCACCAACAAAGGCACACCGACGATCAAACGGCGAGCCCGCCACAGATCGACCGGCCGACCGACCAGGGTCAGCATCATTGGTGTGCCGGTCAGAACACCCAGCGTGTCCCCTGCCCACCAGGACATGGCGGCCTGAGCCGCGTGCTGGGCGGGCAGCACGCCCAAAGCGACCATCGAAGGCACCGACACGCCAGTGTTGATCAGGCATGACACCGGCCCTGCCATCAGCAGAAAACGGCCGATGTCGACCGGGTGTTCCAGGGGCAAATCCCGGACTTGGCCTCGGGTTGACCATTGGGCGCCCACCCAGGTCTGCAGGGCGGCGCCGAGGCCATTGACGGCCGCCAACACTGCGAACGGCCAGAAATCGATGGGATCTTGGGCATGCCAGTGCGCGATGGTGAGAACGGTCGCCGAGCCCAGGCCCACCGGCAGCACCATGGCCTTTCCCCACCCGAGGACAAAGGCCAATCCAAAGCCGGCCGACAGGTAGAGCGGCTCAACATGGTCTTGCGGCGACGCCAACCCCAGCGTCAACACGCCCGCCGCGGTGTAGACCAACCAGGTGATGAAACCCCGAGTCCAAGGCGATGTGGGGGCAAATGCCTGGCGCATGGGCGTCCTTCCGAGTCTCGGTGAGTGGATTTTTTTGCGCACCTTAGCACCCATTGCCCCCAAGGCGTGAAGGGGGAGATCCGGGGTTGATCGTTAGCTTCTTGCGACTAAACGGTGCAAAGCCCCATACAGAGGCCAAGTTCTGGCCTTATTGAACTTTGTCTTGCGTTGGTCGGTCCTATACTCGAAAAACATTTCGCCATCTGAGGGTTTCAGGTGGCATCGCGGGTTCGAAAAGGCACCATTGGCCATGACTTCCAAATTCAAGATTGCGGGCTGGGTGGCACTGGGTGTGCTGGCCGGCGGTTTGACCACCATGCAGTTCCAGGCCACCGCTCGCAACACAGTGGCCCCCTTGCCACTGGAAGAGATGCAGCAGTTGGCCGCCGTGTTCGGCATGATCAAGACCGATTATGTTGAAACGGTGGACGAGAAAAAGCTCATCAGCGACGCCATCGGCGGCATGGTGTCGGGCCTCGATCCCCATTCCACCTATTTTGACAAGACCACCTTCAAGGAGTTCCGCGAAGGCACCACGGGCAAATTCGTGGGGGTGGGCATTGAAATAGGCATGGAAGATGGCCTGGTCAAGGTCGTCTCCCCCATCGAGGGCTCGCCCGCTTTCCGCGCTGGCCTGAAAAGCGGTGATCTGATCACCAAAATCGATGACACCTTCGTCAAGGGCCTGACCATGGACCAGGCCGTCAAGCGCATGCGCGGCGAGCCCAGCACCAAGGTGGTCCTGACCATTTTCCGCAAGCTTGAAAGCCGCAGCTTCCCGGTCACCATCACCCGCGAAGAAATCCGCGTGCAAAGCGTGCGCGCCAAGATTGTTGAGCCGGGCTACGGCTGGATTCGCGTCACGCAGTTCCAGGACCGCACGGTCGAAGACTTCGTTGCCAAGGCCGACAAGCTCTTCAAGGACGACCCCAAGCTGAAGGGCCTGGTGCTCGACCTGCGCAACGACCCGGGTGGCCTGCTGGAAGGCGCCATCGCCGTGTCGGCGGCTTTCCTGCCCAAGGATGTGACCGTGGTGTCCACCAACGGCCAGATCCCCGAATCCAAGGCAATCTTCAAAGCCCGCCCCGAGGATTACACCCGACGCCTGGGTGCCGATCCGCTGGCTAAGTTGCCCGCTGCCATCAAAAATGTGCCGCTGGTGGTGTTGGTCAACGAAGGCTCGGCCTCGGCCAGTGAAATCGTCTCTGGCGCGCTGCAAGACCACAAGCGGGCCACCATCATGGGCGCGCAAACCTTCGGCAAGGGCTCGGTTCAAACCGTGCGCCAGCTGACGGCCGACACCGCGCTCAAGATCACCACGGCGCGTTACTACACGCCGAGCGGACGCTCCATCCAGGCCAAGGGCATCGTGCCTGACGTGATGCTGGACGAAACCGCCGAAGGCAACCTGTTCAGTGCCCTGCGCACCCGTGAAGCCGATCTGGAAAAGCACATTGGCAGCGGCCAAGGCAGCGAGGTCAAGGACGCCGCCCGTGAAAAGGCCCGCGAAGAAGCCATGAAAAAGCTGGAAGAAGCCTCCGCCAAGAAGAACGAGCCGCCCAAGCCATTGCCTGAATTCGGCAGCGCTGAAGACTTCCAGCTCCAGCAGGCGGTGGCTCAGCTCAAGGGCAAGCCGGTCGTCGTCTCCAAAACCATGACCGAGCGCAAGCCCGAGGACACCAAGGCGCAGTGAACGACCACCAACGCCTGCGCTACAGCCGCCATCTCTTGCTGGATGAGTGGTCGGAAGAGGCGCAGACGCATCTCTTCAACGCCCACGCCCTGGTCATCGGGGCAGGAGGTCTGGGGGCCCCGGCACTGATGTACTTGGCCAGCGCGGGTGTTGGGCGCATCACGGTGATCGACCCGGACACGGTCGATTTGACCAACCTGCAGCGCCAGATCGTGCACACGACCGAGCGGGTTGGCCAGACTAAAGTGGCTTCGGCCGCCCAAGGGTTGGCGCAGATCAACCCCGAAGTGCAGGTGCACACGGTGCCCCAAGCGGCCGATGCCGCTTTGCTGGCGCATTGGGTGCCTCAGGCCGATGTCGTTCTGGATTGCACCGACCACTTCGCCATCCGCCACCTGATCAACCGGGCCTGTGTGAAGGCGGGCGTGCCCCTGGTGTCGGCGGCCGCCGTGCGCTTTGACGGGCAGATCAGCGTGTTTGACCCCCGGTTGCCCGAATCGCCTTGCTACGCCTGCCTGTTCCCACCAGAGCAGGCGCCAGCTGAAACGCGCTGTGCCACCCTGGGTATTTTCGCGCCGGTGGTGGGCATGCTGGGCGTGATGCAAGCGGGCGAGGCGCTCAAACTGCTGGCCGGATTGGGCGGCAACGAGGCGCACATCTTGCTGGCAGGACGCCTGCTGATGCTCGATGGCCGCAGCTGGCGTTGGACTGAATTGAGGGCGCGCCGCGAGCCGGCGTGCTCAGTCTGTGGACCACAAGGCACTGAACAACATGAACAACCCCAAAGAACTGCTTGAACGTAACTTCCCCACGGCGGTTCAGGATGCGCGCAACGCCGCCAAAACCTCGCTATACGCTGGTGCCGACAGCAGCTACGACCTGGCTTTTGCCGACCCTGAATTCCTGCTCAACCCCGACCTGCGCCCGGTGCGCATGCAGCTGGAACTGCTCAAGCCCGAGATGGTCCAGCGCGAAGAGGGCATCAAGTCCACCATCGTGATGTTTGGCAGCGCCCGCATCCTGCCGGCCGACGAAGCGCAGGCCCGCCTGACCGAAGCGGAAGCACTGCCCGATGGCTCCGAGCGCGAGATCGCCTTGCGCCAGGCCCGTCGGCACCTGGACATGTCCCACTATTACGAAGAGGCCCGCAAGTTTGCCGCCCTGGTCACCACCCATTCGGCTCAACTGCAAACGCCCATTTACGTGGTCACCGGCGGTGGTCCCGGCATCATGGAAGCGGGCAACCGGGGCGCTTTCGAGGTGGGTGGCAAGAGCATCGGCCTGAACATCGTGCTGCCTCACGAGCAAGAGCCCAATCCCTACATCACACCCAGGCTGTGCTTCCAGTTTCACTACTTTGCCTTGCGCAAGATGCATTTCCTGATGCGCTCGGTGGCCCTGGTGTGCTTCCCCGGTGGCTTCGGCACGCTCGATGAGCTGTTCGAGGCGCTCACCCTGATGCAGACTGGCAAATGCCGCAAGCGCCCGGTGCTGCTGTTCGGGCGCGACTTCTGGACCAAGCTCATCAACATCGACCACCTGGTGGACACCGGCATGATCAGCCCGGGCGATGTGCACCTGTTCCGCTACGTTGAAACCGCCGACGAAGCCTGGGAAACACTGCAGCAGGTCTATGGCCTGGGCCGGCCGGACAAAGATTCAGCCTGCGGCTGGTAACGCCAAGATCACCAGAAAGGGCCCGCATGACCCACACCACCGTCAGACTCATCGGCGCGCCCACCGACGTGGGGGCCAGCATGCGCGGGGCCGGCCTGGGCCCCGAGGCCTTGCGCGTCGCTGGTTTGCCGCAGGCCCTGGCCCGGCTTGGCCTCACGGTCAACGATGATGGCAACCTGACCGGGCCCACCAACCCCTGGCTTCCGCCCGTCGATGGCCACCGCCACCTGAAAGAAGTGCTGGCCTGGAACCAGCAGGTTTTCCAGGCTGTGTCCGCCGCTTTGGGGGCCGGTGAGATGCCCATGCTGCTGGGCGGCGACCATTGCCTGGCCATGGGCTCGATCGGCGCTGTCGCGGCGCATTGCCGCGTCATTGGCCAGAACTTGCGCGTCATCTGGCTGGACGCCCACGCCGACTTCAACACCAGCGACATCACCCCCAGCGGCAACCTGCATGGCATGCCCGTGGCCGTGCTGTTCGGCCTGGGCCCGGACGACCTGGTGCACCTGGCTGCCGCCGGGCTGCCCCAGCCAGCCCTGTCGCGCGACGAACTGCGCCTGATCGGCGTTCGCAGCGTGGACGAACAAGAGCGCCAGTTCGTTCACGCCCAGGGCCTGGAAGTGTTCGACATGCGCCATCTTGACGAGCACGGCATGCGCGCCGTCATGCAGCAGGCCCTGATGGGCGTGGACGAACGCACCCACCTGCACGTCAGTTTCGATGTCGATTTCCTGGACCCGGACATCGCGCCCGGTGTGGGGACGGCCGTGCGGGGCGGCCCCACCTACCGCGAGGCCCAGCTCTGCATGGAAATGATCGCCGACACGGGCCGCCTGTCGTCCCTGGACATCATGGAGCTGAACCCGGCCCGCGACCTGCAGAACCGCACCGCCGAACTGGTGGTCGACCTGGTCGAAAGCCTGTTCGGCAAATCCACCTTGATGCGCTTGAGGCCCTGATGCGGGTATCTTCGCACTCATGTCTGGCGGCGCCCTGCCGATAAGTGCTCATGAGCCTGCCCGGAAAAACAGCATTGGTCCTCACTGGCGGTGGCGCCCGCGCCGCCTACCAGGTCGGTGTGCTTCAGGCCATGATGCTGATCCGCCGTGACAGCGGCGAAAAGCAGCGAGGCAATCCTTTTCAGATCATTTCCGGCACCTCGGCCGGCGCCCTCAATGGCCTGGGCCTGGCTTGTCGGGCCGATCACTTCGAGCTGGCGGTGCGCGCCATGGTCGAAGTTTGGCGCGACTTCAAATCCGAGCAGGTCTACCACTCCGACTCGCTGGGCATCATCCGCAGCGGCGCCCAATGGCTCACCTTGTTTTCGCTTGGTTGGGCTTTGGCCCGCTGGCGCCGGGCGCGCCCGCGCTCCCTGCTCGACAACGAGCCCCTGCGAGAGCTGTTGCCCGACCTGTTCAAGATCGAGCGACTGCCCAAGCTCATGGAGGAGGGGCATCTCCACGCCGTGGCGATCTCCGCGTCCAGCTACACCACGGGCGAGCACGTCACCTTCTACGATTGCGCCGAGCCGGTGGCCTCCTGGGACCGTTCCCAGCGCATCAGCGTGCGCGACCGCCTGTCGATCGAGCACCTGATGGCCTCCAGCGCCATCCCCTTCGTGTTCCCTGCGGTGCAACTGTCAGTCAACGGCCGCCCGCACTACTTCGGCGACGGTTCCATGCGCCAGGCCGCACCCATGTCGCCGGCCATCCACCTGGGCGCCGACCGCATCCTGGTGATTGGCGCGGGCCGGTTGCACGAACCCCCCGCGCCGCGCGACACCATCCTTGAATATCCCAACCTGGCGCAGATCGCCGGTCACGCCATGTCCAGCATTTTCCTGGATGCGCTGGCGGTGGACATCGAGCGCATGCAGCGCGTCAACAGCACGCTTGGCCTGATGTCGGCCGAGGTGCGCGAGCGCTCCAACCTGCGCCCGGTGGACGTGCTGGTGATCGCCCCCAGCCAGCGCATTGACGACATCGCGGCCCGCCACCTGTGGGCGCTGCCACCCGCCGTGCGGGGCATGCTGCGCGCCGTGGGGGTGTATGGCCGTGGCAAAACCGCCCGAGGCTCGGCACTGGCCAGCTATTTGTTGTTCGAATCCTCATTCACCCGCGAGTTGATCCACCTGGGCTTCACCGATGCCTTGGCCAAGCGCGACGAAGTGACGGCTTTTTTCGGCTGGGGAGCACCCCCGGATGGCATGGCGCCCGGCGAGGGCAGCAGCCCGATCCTGACCGGCCAGTCCCTGCAAAACAGGGCGGCCGAACCGGGCACTTGCAAACTTGGCAGACCGCGTGGTAGCATCGAGAGCTTCGCACTTTGAGTGTGCGGAGATTCGTCGCCTTCTTTTCAGCGCGGCCTCAGTGCAGACGTGTGTAGAAGATTCGGGATTTTTCCTGGTCTGATCGCCGCGACCCTGTTTGAGATGCTGTTTGAGAAGCGGGCATCAGATATTTGAAAGGTCTCCCTATGTACGCGGTCATAAAAACCGGTGGCAAGCAATACAAAGTTGCTGCTGGCGAAAAGATCAAAGTAGAACAGATTACTGCGGACGTTGGCCAAGAGATCGTGATCGACCAAATTTTGGCTGTCGGAATCGGCGCTGAAATGAAGATCGGCACGCCCTTGGTGGCTGGCGCAACCGTCAAAGCAATCGTTTTGTCGCAAGGTAGGCACGACAAAGTGCGCATCTTCAAGATGCGTCGTCGTAAGCACTACCAAAAGCGCCAGGGTCATCGTCAGAACTACACAGAGCTGCAAATCAGCTCCGTGAACGCCTGATCTGATCCTCAACCCCCTTTTTGAAGCTTCCAAGGAGCGTCAACCATGGCACAGAAAAAAGGCGGCGGTTCCACGCGGAACGGCCGCGATTCCCAACCAAAAATGCTCGGCGTCAAGGCTTTCGGTAGCGAAGTCGTGTCGGCAGGTTCGATCATTGTCCGCCAACGCGGTACCCGCTTTCATGCAGGCACCAACGTTGGCATGGGCCGCGATCACACCCTGTTCGCGCTGATCGATGGCACCGTGTCTTTCGCCGTCAAAGGTTCAATGAACCGCAAGACGGTGATCGTGACTCCGGTCTGATCGCCTGATTGGCGGCTTGACCTTCGGGTCTCGCTGCTGATTGGCTTTCAAAATAAGGCCCCGGCTCGCCGGGGCTTTTGCGTTTTTTCGCCGGCGGCCAAGGCAGCCGGCATTCATGTCGATAATCGCCGGGCTTTTTGACCCGGTCGCGACGGCACACACAAGGACACCCGCCCCATGAGATTTGTCGATGAAGCCACGATTGAAGTGGCCGCAGGCGATGGCGGCAGCGGTGCCGCGAGTTTCCGTCGTGAAAAGTTCATCCCCTTCGGTGGTCCCGATGGCGGCGATGGCGGACGCGGCGGGCACATCTACGTGCAGGCTGACCGCAACATCAACACGCTGATCGACTACCGCTACGCCCGAAAGCACTTTGCCCGCAATGGCGAACAAGGCCGGGGGGCGGACTGTTTTGGCGCTGCTGGCGCGGACATCACCCTGCGCATGCCGGTGGGGACCATCATCCGCGACTTCGAGACGAGCGAAGTCATCAAGGAAATGATCGAGCACGGTGAGATTTACCAGCTGTGCAAGGGCGGCGATGGCGGTTTTGGCAACCTTCGCTACAAAACTGCCACCAACCGCGCGCCCAAAAAGAAGACACCAGGTTGGCCTGGTACGGGCTTGAAGGTCAAGCTGGAGCTGCGCGTGCTGGCCGACGTGGGGCTGCTGGGCATGCCCAACGCGGGCAAATCCACGCTGATCACCGCGGTGTCGAACGCCCGTCCCAAGATTGCCGACTACCCCTTCACCACGCTGCATCCCAACCTGGGCGTCGTGCGCGTGGGCCCCGAGAAAAGCTTCGTGATGGCCGACATCCCAGGCTTGATCGAGGGTGCGTCCGAAGGTGCCGGCCTGGGTCACCTGTTCCTGCGCCACCTGCAGCGCACCCGCGTGCTGCTGCATGTGGTGGACATGGCCCCCTTCGATGACAACGTGGATCCGGTCAAGCAGGCCAAGGCCATCGTCAACGAATTGAAGAAGTACGACAAGGCTCTGGCCGACAAGCCGCGCTGGATGGTGCTCAACAAGATGGACGTGGTGCCGCCCGAAGAGCGTGCCCAGCGCGTGGCCGATTTCATCAAGCGCTACAAGTGGAAGGGCCCCGTCTTCGAGATCTCGGCTTTGAGCCACGAGGGTTGTGAGCACTTGTCCTTGAAGATTTACGAATTCGTGGCAAGCATGCAAGAGCACCACGAAGACCGCGATGTCCGCTTTGACTTCGTGGAAGAAGATGCCGCACTGACGCCGTCGGTGATGGCCTTGTCCACCGAGGCACTGCCCGACCTGGAGTTGCTGGTGACGGCCCCGCAGGTACCTGCCAAAAAAGCCCCGGCCAAAAAGGCCGTGGCCACGAAGGTTGCTGCTAAAAAGGTGCCTGCCAAAAAAGTGCCTGCCAAGAAGGTGGTGGCCAAGAAGGCGCCGGCTAAAAAAACCGCCGCCAAGAAAGCCGCTGAGGCCCCTGAAGCCTACGTGCCAGACCTTGACGATCCTCGTTTCCGCTGACGCCTCTCCATTTCACACCGCGCTTTGAACCATGAATGACGTCCTGAAAAACGCCCGCCGCATCGTGGTCAAAGTGGGCTCCAGCCTGGTCACCAACGAAGGCCGCGGCATCGATGCCGAAGCCATCGGCACCTGGTGTCGTCAGTTGGCGGCTCTGGCGCAAGACGGGCGCGAGGTCATCATGGTGTCCAGCGGCGCCATCGCCGAGGGCATGAAGCGCCTGGGCTGGGCCACCCGACCAAAAGAGTTGCACGAGCTGCAAGCCGCCGCCGCCGTTGGCCAGATGGGCTTGGCCCAGATGTACGAGACCAAGCTCAGCGAGCATGGTCTGGGCAGCGCGCAAGTGCTGCTCACGCACGCCGACCTGGCCGACCGCGAGCGCTACCTCAATGCCCGCTCGACCTTGCTGACGCTGTTGTCGCACAAGGTGGTGCCCGTCATCAACGAAAACGACACAGTGGTCACCGACGAGATCAAGTTCGGCGACAACGACACCCTCGCGGCCCTGGTGGCCAATCTGGTCGAGGCCGATGCCCTGGTCATCCTGACCGATCAGAAGGGCCTGTACAGCGCCGACCCACGCAAGGACGCCAACGCGCGCTTCATCGACGTGGCGACAGCGGGCGATCCGGCGCTGGAGCAGATGGCCGGTGGTGCGGGCTCCAGCATTGGCCGTGGCGGCATGATCACCAAGGTGCTGGCCGCCAAGCGCGCGGCCGGCAGCGGCGCGAACACGGTGGTGGCCTGGGGCCGCGAGACCGATGTGCTGGTGCGCCTGTCTCAAGGCGAGTCCATCGGCACCTTGTTCGTGGCCACCACGGCCAAGGTTGCCGCGCGCAAGCAATGGATGGCCGACCACCTGCAACTTCGTGGCGCGGTGGTCATCGACGATGGCGCGGTGGTCAAGCTGCGCGATGAAGGCAAGAGCCTGCTGCCCATTGGCATGACCGAAGTGGTGGGCGAGTTCCACCGTGGTGATGTCATCGCTGTCCGAAATGCCCAAGGGCAAGACCTGGCGCGCGGCCTGGCCAACTACGCCAGCAGCGAGGCCCGGCGCATCGCGCGCAAGCCTTCCAGCGAATTCGAAGCCCTGCTGGGCTTCACTGGCGAGCCCGAGATGATCCACCGCGACAACCTGGTCCTGGTCTGATCGCTCCCCTTTAAGTGGGTGCTAGGGGTTCCCCCTGTCCGTGTCGGGCGCCAATTCCGCGTTGAATCAAGGTCCTCGCTGTTGGTGAACAATGGCGGAACCATTTGGTGGAGCGGATGTCCACAAAGAGTGGAGACATCAATGTCAGGAAATCAAAGGACTCAGATGAAGATGAAATCATGGTCGAAGGCTGCTGCGGTGATGACAGTGGCAAGTTGCGCGGCCACTCCGGTGATGGCCAGATCCCTGATCTGTGTGTGGGACGTGGCGGGCAAATCGGGCGACGTCACCTCATCGGCGGTGGACTACGTCGTGGCGATGCAGAAGAACGGTGTCGAGCTGGAAGTCAAAGGCTTCGTCGATGAACGCGTGGCGATTGAAGAGTTCCGTTCGGGTCAATGTGATGCTGTGATCGCCACGACATTGCGGACACGTCCGTTCAACGCCATCTCGGGCGCCCTTGACAGCATTGGCGCCACCACCATCGTGCGCAACGGCAAGATCGACATCAAGGCCAGCTACGAAGTGGTGCGCAAGGTCATCCAGGTGTTCAGCACACCTCAGGCGGCCAAGCTGATGGTGGAAGGCAATTTCGAAGTCGGCGGCCTGTTCCCCTTGGGCGCGGCTTACCCCATCGTGCGCGACCGCAGGATCAATTCGGTCGAAGCCCTGTCTGGCAAAAAGATCGCCGCCTTTGACTACGACAAGGCCCAGGGCGTGATGATCGGCCGCATCGGCGCACAACCCGTGTCGGCGGACGTGACCAACATTGGGCCCAAGTTCAACAATGGTTCGGTCGACATGGTGACTTTGCCGGCCGTGGCCTTCAAGCCTTTCGAGCTTTACAAGGGCATTGGCACCACCGGTGGCATTGGCCGCTTGCCGGTCTTGATCCCGACGGTGCAGATCGTTCTGAACAAGGCCAAGTTCCCTGAAGGCTTTGGCGAGAAGTCGCGCCTTTACTGGCTGTCGCAGTTTGACCGCGCCTTGCACTTCATCGACGTGGCCGAAAAGGGCATCCCCGCAGCGATGTGGGTGGACTTGCCCCCGGAAAACATCCCCAAGTACGTGCAAATGTTCCGTGAAGCCCGCATTGAGATCGCCAAGGAAGGTATCTACAACAAGCGTGGCTTGAACATCATCAAGCGCGCACGTTGTGATGTGAACCCGTCTGACGCCGAGTGCGCCACCAAGACCGAAGTCGACTGAATCGGTTGAGCCAGGGTGCTTGAGCCACCAGGCTCAGGCACCCTCGGCCAGGTGCTTTGGTCAGCGGTGCGTGCCGTTGACAATGAAGGTCTCATCCGGCCCGCCCAATGGGTCGGCGCCTTCCGAGCCTTCCGTGTCCGGGTGCATGTCAGGGTGCATGTCCGCAGGCATGTCGTCGAGCCGATGCGCACCGCGCATGTTGGCCCGCAGGTAGCGGTTGGGTTGCAGCCCTTGTGGTTTGGGCAGGAAACGCGCTAACTCTGACAAAGCCAATTGGTAGACATCACGCTTGAACTCAATCACGGTTTCGAGCGGGATCCAGTAGTCATGCCAACGCCATGCGTCAAACTCAGGGTGGTTTGAGGCGCGCAGGTTCATGTCCGTGTCGCGGCCCATGAGCTGCAACAAAAACCAGATCTGCTTTTGGCCTTTGTAGTGGCCGCGTGCATCCTTGCGGATGAAGTGGTTGGGCACCTCATAGCGCAGCCAATCGCGGGTGCGGGCCACGATGCGGACATGGTCGGGCAGCAAGCCCACTTCTTCGTGGAGCTCGCGAAACATCGCCTGCTCAGGCGACTCGCCATGCTTGATGCCGCCTTGCGGAAACTGCCAGGAATGGGTGCGGATGCGCTTGCCCCAAAAAACCTGGTTCCGATGATTGAGCAGGATGATGCCGACGTTGGGGCGAAAGCCTTCACGGTCGAGCATAATCAACTCCGAATTTTTCAACTGATTTCATTATTGCATCGCTCGGTTGAAACGCAAGCGCGAGTCCTCATACAACGGTGCATTTTTCATACCCATGCAAGCTACCCAGTTCTTCATCTCCACACTCAAAGAAGCCCCGGCCGATGCAGAGATCGTCAGCCACAAGCTGATGATGCGCGGCGGGTTCATCAAGAAATTGGGCGCAGGCCTGTACAACTACATGCCCATGGGGCTGCGCACCATCCGCAAGGTCGAGGGCATCATCCGCGAAGAAATGACCCGCGCTGGTGCGGTCGAGTTATTGATGCCGGTGGTGCAACCCGCCGAGCTTTGGCAAGAGACCGGCCGCTTCGACAAGATGGGCCCCGAGTTGCTGCGCGTGAAGGACAGGCATGGCCGCGACTTCATCATCCAGCCGACATCTGAGGAAGTTGTCACGGACATCGCCCGGCAAGAGCTGCGCAGCTACCGCCAGTTGCCCAAGAACTTTTACCATGTGCAGACCAAGTTCCGCGATGAGCGCCGCCCGCGCTTTGGGGTGATGCGTGGCCGCGAATTCACGATGAAGGACGCTTATTCCTTCGATCGGAATGCCGCCTGCGCTGGTAAAAGCTACGACACCATGTTTGCCGCCTACAGCCGCATCTTCGACCGACTCGGTCTTCAATACCGCGCCGTGGCCGCCGACACCGGCGCCATCGGGGGCGACCGCTCGCACGAGTTCCAGGTCATCGCCGACACGGGTGAAGATGCCATCGTCTATTGCCCGACCAGCGACTACGCGGCCAACATCGAGCTGGCTGAAGGCGTGGCGCTGATCGCATCGCGTGGCGCGGCATCGGCAGCGCTTGAAAAGGTGGCCACGCCAGGCAAGAGCACGTGTGCCGATGTGGCGCAACTGCTGGGTTTGCCGCTGAGTCAGACTGTGAAGTCTCTGGTGCTGGCCACCGATGACACCAATGACAAGGGCGAGATCGTCAAGTCAACCGTCTGGCTGCTGCTGGTGCGTGGTGACCACGAGCTGAACGAAGTCAAGGCTGGCAAGATCGAACTGGCCGACGCGAATGGGCAGGTGACGGGTTTGAAGGCCGGTCACCGCTTCGCCACCGAGAAAGAAATCATCGAGCACTTTGGCTGCAAGCCTGGTTACCTGGGCCCGGTCAAGCTGGCCAAGCCCGTCAAGGTGGTCGCCGACCGCACGGTGGCCAACATGGCCGATTTCGTGTGCGGCGCCAACGAAGAGGGCTTCCACCTGAAGGGCGTGAACTGGGGCCGTGACCTGCCCGAGCCCGATCTGGTGACTGACTTGCGCAATGTGGTCGAAGGCGACCCGAGCCCCGATGGCAAAGGCGTGCTGGCCATCCAGCGTGGCATCGAGGTGGGCCACGTGTTCTACCTGGGCACCAAGTACTCCAAGGCCATGAACGCCACCTTCCTGGACGAAGACGGGCGGCCCAAGCATTTCGAGATGGGTTGCTACGGCATTGGCGTGACCCGCATTCTGGGCGCCGCCATCGAGCAAAAGCACGACGATCGCGGCATCATCTGGCCCGATTCGATCGCACCGTTCACCGTGGTGATCTGCCCGATCGGCTATGACCGCTCGGCCGACGTCAAAGCGGCCGCTGACCAGTTGCACGATGACCTGGCCGCGGCCGGCATCGATGTGATCCTGGACGACCGGGGCGAGCGCCCTGGCGCGATGTTCGCGGATTGGGAGCTGATCGGCGTGCCGCACCGCGTTGTGCTGGGCGACAAGGGCCTCAAGGACGGCATCGCCGAGTACCAGGGGCGTCAGGACAAGGAAGCGACCAAAGTGGCCGTGGCCGATGTGGCCGCCTGGGTCAAGGCGCGAGTGAAGGTGTGATGGGATGATGAAGGCAGGCGGTCGTTCGGTGTTGATGTGGTGGTGTTTGGTGTGCATGGCATCCGTGCTGCTGGGCCAGGCCGCCTGGGCCGGCGCCCAAGCCGAAGAGCCGTTGGCCGACGCCGTGCGCACGGCCCTGTCGGCCGCCGCGGCCCAATCGGCGCCGCCCATGTTGGTGTTCGCCGATCAAATGCAAAAATACGAGTTTGACCGCTGGGCCGATGCGGCGGGTTTGCGTCTGAAGAAACGCAAGCCCGAAGAGCAGGTGCGCCGCGAGTTCCTGCAAACGGTTTGGTACGAGGCCAAGCGCGCTGGGCTGGACCCTTCCCTGGTGCTGGGCCTGGTCCAGGTGGAAAGCGGTTTTCGCAAATACGCGATCTCGTCGGTGGGAGCGCGGGGCTACATGCAAGTCATGCCCTTCTGGTCGCGCCTGATTGGCACGGGTGATCCGGCCAGCTTGTTCCACATGCAAACCAATCTGCGCTTTGGCTGCATCATCCTGCGCCACTACCTGGACCGGGAGCGTGGCGATATGTCCATGGCCCTGGGCCGCTACAACGGCAGCCGGGGCCGGCCTGAGTACCCCAACGCGGTTTTCGCGGCGGTGCGCCAGTGGAAGCTGCCCGAGACGCAGGCGCGGCCACAGATCGTGGCCTTGCGCCCCTGATCGATCAGGGGCGCAAGCGAGCAACCGGCCGGGCTCAGGCTTTCGCCAGGTTGGCCGCCACAAAATCCCAGTTCAAGAGCTTGTCGAACACCGCCGCGGCGTAGTCCTTGCGTCGTGACTGGTAGTCCAGGTAGTAGGCGTGTTCCCAAACGTCGATGGTCGCCAAGGGCACCAGGTTTTCTTGCGTCAAGGGCGTGTCGGCGTTGCCGGTTTTGACGACGGCCAGTTTTTTCTGGCTCTTGTCCAGCACCAGCCAGACCCAGCCTGCGCCGAATTGCTCGGTGGCGGCGGTCAGGGTGGCCTCACGCAGCGCCGTCAGTGAACCGAAATCGGCATCGATGCGTTTGGCCAGTTCCAAGGGGGGGGTGCCGCCACCTTTGGGGCGCAGGCTTTGCCAGTAGAAGGTGTGGTTCCAGACTTGAGCGGCGTTGTTGAAGATGGGGCGCCGAGCCTCGTTTCGAGCGCTGCGCTGAACGATCTCTACCAAGCTGTCGGCATCGATCAGCGTGGACGTGGGCAGCAAGCGGTTGAGGTTGTTCACATACGCGGCGTGGTGCTTGCCGTGGTGCTGCGCAATGGTGCTGGCCGAGATGACCGGGTCCAGCGCGGCGGCATCCCAGGGCAGGGCGGGCAACTCAAAGCGAGGGGCTTCGGTTTTGTCGGCGGCATGGGCCCAAAGCGGGCTGCTGGCCAGGATGGTGGTGGCTGCAGTGGCAAGTATTTGCCTGCGTGAAAGGTCAGTGGTCATCGGGCGTCCTCCTTGTGTGAATGGACTCCATCATGCGGGAAAACCGGGGTACGTCAATGCCCGGCAATGCCCTACAAGCCGCGCCACTCCTGGGGTTGCGCAGAGGCGATGCCTGCGGTGCTCAGCACACGCTCAACCGTGTCATTGACCAACTCGTCAATGCTTTGCGGGCGGTGGTAGAAAGCCGGCAAAGGCGGAAAGATGATGCCGCCCATTTCGGTGACGGCGGTCATGTTGCGCAGGTGGGCCAGGTTAAAGGGCGTTTCACGCACCATCAGGATCAGGCGGCGGCGCTCTTTCAAGGTGACGTCGGCGGCGCGGGTCAGGAGGTTGTCGCCCAGGCCATGTGCCACGGCGGCCAGTGTCTTCATGGAGCAGGGTGCCACCACCATGGCGTCGGTGCTGAAACTGCCGCTGGCAATGCAGGCGCCGATGTCGCCAGGGGAGTGCGCGTGATCGGCCAGGGACTCCAGCGTGGCCCGGTTCAGCCCCAATTCGTGGTGCACGTTCAGGATGCCGGCTGAGGTGGCGACCAGGTGGGTTTGCACCCCCAGCGTCCGGGCACGCTCCAACAAGCGCACGCCGTAGACGGCACCGCTGGCACCGGTGATGCCAACGATCAACCGGCGAGGTGTGCTGGCTGGGCTCACTGGCCTGGGGTCACGACCTGTTGAAGCTCGCCGGCCTGGTACATCTCCACCATGATGTCCGAGCCGCCGATGAACTCGCCGCCCACGTACAGCTGGGGGATGGTGGGCCAGTTGGCGTAGTCTTTGATGCCTTGGCGGATGCCGTCGTCTTCCAGGACGTTGACGGTTTGCAGGTCGGTCACGCCGCAGGATTTGAGAATCTGAATGGCACGCCCTGAAAAACCGCATTGCGGGAACTGGGCGGTGCCTTTCATGAACAGCACCACACGGTGGCCTTTGACCAGGGAGTCAATGCGTTGTTGAACGTCGCTCATGGGAATTTGCACTTGGCTGAATTGGGAACAAGGCCCTGTTTATATCAGGCCTTGGGAAATTCAGAACGCATAGCGAACAGAGACCTTGATGACGGGGCGCAGGCGCAGGTCGCGGACGATTTCGTCCAGGCCAGCTTCGCCTTGCAGCGCGCGCGAGATGCGGCCAATGTTGTTGGAGTTGACCGAAATGATGCCCAGATCGGCGTTGAAGCGCCACATGCTTTCTCTGCCGGTGCCACCCAGGCTGGCGGCATAACCGGCGCCCACATAGGGCAGGGTGCGGTTTTCGCCATCAAAAGACTGACCTCTGGGATCGCCGAGATTCAGGTTGTCGATGCGTTGGAGGCTCAGGTTCAGGCCGCTGCCGATGGTGTCGTCGTTGCTGTTTGACCAGGAGGACTGGGTGACCGAGCCGCGCACCAAGCCAACCGTGGCGCGAAAACCACCTGAAAAGTAATAGTCAGACAACACATGGGCGCTGCGCAGGCTCAAGCCGCTGGAAGGCACGGGCTGCGCAAGCACGAAAGAGTCTTTGAGGGGGTCGTAGGCGCGGTCCACGACCACGCCAATGCGGCCTTCCCAGTGAGGCCAGAATTGCTGTCCGTTCAGGCTCAGGCCCTTGCCGTGGTCAAGCGCCGTGGCCGAGCGGAGCAAATGCTGCGGCAGCGGCACCATTTGCGCGTGCGCAATTGAAACTGCCAAAGCGCAAGCGGTGAAGAGGCAGCGGCGAAGGTGGTGCGGGGCTAGACGGAACATCAAAAAGCTCCTGAAGAACGATTTGATGCTACGCCGCTCGGCTTGTTTTGTGGAATAGAGTTGTTAGCGTTCGTACCACCAATTTACAAGGTGACGTGAATTTGCTAAGTCTTCCCGCCGGTGCACCGCGGGTTACCGCCCAGGTCGAGCCGGGTGCTGACTTGTCCGAATCCATGCATTTTCAAAAGGCTGGACACGGCGGCGGCCTGGTCGTGGCCATGCTCCAGCAGCAGCCAGCCGCCAGCGTTGAGGTGAAGCGGGGCCTTTGCAATGATCAGGCGCAGATCATCCAGGCCATCAACGCCCGATGTGAGCGCTTGCTCCGGCTCAAAGCGCAAAGCCGGCATGTGCTCGTCGTTTTCAGCGATGTAGGGCGGGTTGCTGACGATGAGGTCGAAGTGGCGTCCGGCCAAGGGTTCGAACCACGATCCCTGCAGGTTTTCCACGGGCAAGGCCAATTGCTGGGCGTTGGCTTGCGCGATGGCCAGGGCGGCCGGGCAGGCGTCCACGGCGGTGACTTGGGCCTGGAGGCGTTGGTGCTGCAAGGCCAGGGCGATGGCGCCACTGCCGGTGCCCAGGTCCAGCACCTTGAAGCCTGGCTCAGTGGGGATGAGAGCCAAAGCCCAATCGACCAGGGTTTCGGTGTCAGGCCGGGGGATGAGCACGTCGGGGCTGACGCGCAAGGTCAGGCCGTAGAACTCCTTGTCGCCCAGCAGGTAAGCCAGGGGCTCGCCTTGGGCGCGGCGCTGGGCCCAGGCCATGAACTGATCAGCGAGCTCGGGAGGCAAGGCGTCCTGGTCATGGGACAGCAGCCAGCTGCGCGGGCGCTGCAAGGCGGTGCTCAGCAGGATCTGGGCATCCAGGCGGTCTAGGCCAAGCTGGCGGGCTTGCTGCAAGGCCGCTGCCACGGTGGTGGTGGGCAGAGGCTCAGACACCGGTGGCGGCTTCCAGCTCGGCCAGTTGCTCGGCGGCCTGGGCGGTGACCAGGGCGGCGGTGACGTCGTCCAGGTCGCCTTCCATGATGGTCAGCAGCTTGTAGAGGGTGAGGTTGATGCGGTGGTCGGTGAAGCGGCCTTGCGGGAAGTTGTAGGTGCGGATGCGGTCGGAGCGGTCGCCGGTACCGACCAGGCCTTTGCGGGTGGCGGCTTCCTTGGCCTGGCGCTCGATGCGTTCGCGGTCATTGATGCGGGCGCTGAGCACGGCCAGGGCCTTGGCCTTGTTGCGGTGCTGGCTGCGGTCGTCCTGGCATTCGGCGACGATGCCGGTGGGGAGGTGGGTGACGCGCACGGCCGAATCGGTCTTGTTGATGTGCTGGCCGCCAGCACCGCTGGCCCGGTAGGTGTCGATGCGCAGGTCGGCCGGGTTGATGGTGATCTCTTCGGCTTCGTCGGGCTCGGGCAGCACGGCCACGGTGCAGGCGCTGGTATGGATGCGGCCTTGCGTTTCGGTGGCGGGCACGCGTTGCACGCGGTGGCCGCCGGATTCGAACTTGAGTTGGCCATAAACCCCAGGGCCTTCGAAGCGAAGGACGATTTCCTTGTAGCCGCCCAGGTCGGATTCGCTGGCCGACATGACCTCGCAGCGCCAGCCTTGGCGCTCGGCGTGGCGGGTGTACATGCGGGTTAAATCGCCGGCGAACAGGGCCGATTCGTCGCCGCCGGTACCAGCGCGGATTTCGACGAAGGCGTTGCGGGCGTCGTCGGGGTCTTTGGGCAACAGGGCGGTTTGCAGCTCACTTTCGACGCGGGCGATGTCGGCTTCGGCCTGGGTGATTTCTTCTTGCGCCATGGCGCGCATGTCGGCGTCGTTGGCTGAATCAATCAGCATCTGGCGGGCGGTGGCCAGGTCGTCGCTGCGCTGGGCGTGGCGCTGGGCCATGTTGCAAACGCGGCTGACCTCGGCGTGTTCGCGCGAGAGTTCGCGGTAGCGTTTGTTGTCGGCGGCGATCGCAGGGTCGGACAGGGCGGCGTCCAGCTCGCGAAGGCGAAGGGCCAGGCGTTCGAGGGAGGAGGCCAGTGAGGGCGCCAGGCCGCTCACGGCTGATCCTTCTTGACCGGATTCACGTCGCCGCGCAAAAACAGGCGTGCCAGCGAGGCGGCCACTTGCGGCCTTTGCTGGGGGTCGGCACTGTGCAGTTCGGCCATGGCGCCATGCAGCATTTTCTGGGTCAATCCTCTTGAGAGTGTGTCGAGCACGGCTTCGATGTCCTCGCCTTTGGCGATCATTTTGCGGGCGCGGGCGATCTCGGCGGTGCGCCAGGCATCGGCTTGCGAATTGAGGGCCTGGATCAGGGGCACGCTGGTGCGCTGGTCCAGCCAGTGGACAAAGCCTTGCACACCGGTCTCGATGATGGCTTCGGCCTGGGTGACGGCGGCCAGGCGCTTTTCACTGGCGGTTTGCACCAGGGCGCTCAGGTCATCGACGGTGTACAGGTAGACGTCGTCCAGTTCGGCGACTTCGGGTTCGATGTCGCGCGGCACGGCCAGGTCCACCATGAAGATGGGGCGGCGTTTGCGGGCTTTCAATGCCCTTTCGACCGCGCCCAGGCCGATGATGGGCAGCGAACTGGCGGTGCAGGAGACGACGATGTCGAACTCGTGCAGGCGATCGGGCAGGTCGGCCAGGCGCAGGGCCTGCGCGCCCAGGTGGTTGGCCAACTTTTCGCCGCGCTCCAGGGTGCGGTTGGCCACGGCCATGCCGCGCGGGGCCTTGCCGGCGAAGTGCGTGGCGGTGAGTTCGATCATCTCGCCAGCGCCGACGAAAAGGATCTTGGTCTTGCCCAGGTCTTCGAACAGCTGGCCGGCCAGGCGCACGGCGGCGGCGGCCATGCTGATGGAGTGGGCGCCGATCTCAGTTGACGTGCGCACTTCCTTGGCCACGGCGAAGGAGCGTTGGAACAACTGGTGCAAGGTGGTGCCCAGGGTGCCGGCGGCATCGGCCTCGCGCACGGCCTGCTTCATCTGGCCGAGGATTTGTGGTTCGCCCAGCACCATGGAGTCGAGTCCGCTGGCGACACGGAAGGCGTGGCGTGCTGCCGCGCCGCCTTCGAGCACGTAGGTGTGGCGCAGCAGTTCGTCGTGGCCCACGCCGCCGGTGTTGGCCAGCCAGTCGAGGGCGGTGTGTTGCAAATGGCTGGCCCGGCCGCCCAAGTTGCTGCCCAATGCGCAATAAAGTTCGGTGCGGTTGCAGGTGGACAGCAATGCCACTTCTGGTGGGGCGGACGACTGCTGCACACCGGTCAAACGGGCATGCAATACCTGCAAAGCCGGGGCCAATTGGTCGACGGCAAATGCGAACCGACCCCGCAAATCGACGGCGGCGGTGGTGTGGTTCAAACCCAGGGTCAGGACGGTCATATGCGGCGATTATAAAATCGAGGCTTTTTTGATGTTGCAAAGGTGTTCAATGGGCTTGCTGGATGCTTTGATCCACATGGTGAATTTTTTCCTGCCAGCATTGGGCATGGGCTTGCTTTTACCCGCTTTGGCTCGCCTGGTGTGGTGGCGTGCGCTCAAGCCTGCAGGTTTTGCACGCCAGGTGAAATGGGTGGCAGGGGTCAATGCCCTGGTGCTGATTGCCGGGCTGATTGTGTTGGGGCGCGACGGCGCCATGGCCACGTACGCCGCCTTGGTGCTGGCGTCGAGCCTCACCGTCTGGTGGACAGGATTGCGTTGAGACCATGAGTTACAGCATCAAGGAAATGTTCTACACCCTGCAAGGCGAGGGCACCCATGCCGGACGCCCGGCGGTGTTTTGCCGCTTTGCCGGTTGCAACCTGTGGACGGGCCGCGAAGCCGACCGGGCACAGGCCGTCTGCCAGTTTTGCGACACCGAATTCGTGGGCACCGATGGTTTGGGTGGGGGCAAGTTTGCAACGGCCGGGCAGTTGGCTGAGCGCATCGCGTCTTTCTGGCCTCAGGGCCTTGACGCCGCCGATGACCGACGCTTCGTGGTGCTGACCGGGGGGGAGCCTTTGCTGCAGGTCGATCCTGAATTGATCGACGCCCTGCACGCGCAAGGCTTCATGATCGCGGTTGAGACCAATGGCACGATCGCCGCGCCGGCCGGGCTGGACTGGATCTGCGTGAGCCCCAAGGCCGGGTCGGTCTTGGTGCAAAAAAGTGGGCACGAGCTTAAAGTAGTCGTGCCCCAAAGCGGGTTCAGCACGGCGGACCTGAAAGCCATGGAAGCCCTGGACTTTGAGCAGCGCCGGGTGCAGGCCATGGACAGCGCACAACCCATGGCCCGCCGCTCGGCGATGGAATGGGCGGTGCAATGGTGCCTGGACAACCCACGCTGGATGCTCAGCGTGCAGACCCACAAGACCTTGGGCATCCGTTGACGGGAAAAAATTGCATGTTTGAACTGAGCCAGACTTTCACCTTTGACGCGGCCCACACGCTCAAGCGCCACGTGTCACCTGAAGAGGCGGCAGGCAGCCGCCGCATCCATGGGCACACCTACACCGCCGAGGTCGCCGTGCGCGGGCCTTGTTCGCTTGATACCGGCATGGTGATGGACTTGTCCCTGCTGCGCGCCGCCTTGGCCGAAGTGCGCAGCCAGCTGGACCACCACCTGTTGGACGAGGTGCCCGGCCTGGGCACGCCCACGCTGGAAAACCTCTGCGTGTTCATCTTCGACCAGGTGCGTGCCCGCATTGCCCAGGTGGAGGTGAGCATGGTGAGCGTGTCCCGGGCGGCGGGTGATCGCTGCGTTTACCGACCCCAGGCCTGAGGTGGCCAGCGCCTCTTTGATGGCCACCAGCAGCCTGGCCGAGCGCAGCCGCCAAGCGGTTTGGCACCCCTGCACGCAGATGAAGGGGCACGAGGAGCACCCGCTGCGCGCCATCGTGCGTGGCGAAGGCCCGTGGTTGATCGACGACCAAGGCCACCGCATCCTGGACGCTGTCAGCTCGTGGTGGGTCAACCTGTTTGGCCACGGCTTCGCGCCCATCGTGGAGGCCATCACCGACCAGCTCACGCAGTTGGACCACACCATGCTGGCGGGCTTGACGCACGCGCCGGTGGTGGAACTGTCGGAGCGATTGGGCGCCTTGACGGGACTGGGCCATGCCTTCTACGCCAGCGATGGTGCCAGCGCCACCGAGATCGCCTTGAAGATGAGTGCGCACAGCTGGCGCAACCGTGGCCTGCCTGGCAAGCACCGCTTCATCGGGCTGCAAGGTGGCTACCACGGTGAAACCGCCGGTGCCTTGTCGGTCACCGACATCCCCTTGTTCCGCGAGGCCTACGCGCCCTTGCTGCGCTTGAGTGCCACCTTGCCCTCGCCCGACCTTCGGCATGCGGCGGTGGGTGTCTCTGCTGATGAGCACACCGCAGCCTGCGTGCAAGCGTTGGCCGACCACCTGGCCGAGCATCACGCATCGATCGCTGCCTTGATCCTGGAGCCCCTGGTGCAAGGTGCCGCAGGCATGGGCATTTACTCGCCCGCCTACCTGAGCGCGGCGCGCGACCTGTGCAAGCAGCACCAAGTGCACCTGATCGCGGATGAGATCGCCGTGGGCTTTGGCCGTACCGGGACGATGTTCGCGCACCAACAGGCGCTGGACGCGAATGGCCAGCCCATCCGTCCCGATTTCATCTGCCTGAGCAAAGGCCTGACGGGGGGCGTGCTGCCCTTGTCGGCGGTGCTGACCACGGACGAGGTTTACGCCGCCTTCTGGGATGACCGCACCGCGCATGGCTTTCTGCATTCGCATTCGTACACGGGCAACCCGCTGGCGTGCCGCGCTGCCTTGGCGGTGCTGGACACCTTTGACAACGAGGATGTGTTGGCCCGCAACCGCGCGACGGCTTTGCGCTTGTCAACGCTGGCCGAGCCACTCACACGCCATCCCCGCGTGACAGCGCACCGCCACATCGGCATGATCTGGGCCTGGGACATCGACACGACCGACGCCACGTTTGCAGCGCGCTTTCACCGCACTGCCCTGGACCACGGCTTGCTGCTGCGGCCCATCGGCAACTCGCTGTACTTCATGCCGCCGTATGTGCTGACCGAGACCGACATGCAGCACCTGGTGGCGGGCACTTTGCGCACGCTGGACCAGGTGTTGGCGGCTGAATTGCCGGGGTCGTCCAGCGGCCACGGTGAGCGCCTGGCATGACGGCTTTCTTTATCACCGGCACCGACACCGGCGTGGGCAAGACCCGCGCCAGTTGCGCATTGCTGCACGCCTTGCAACGCCAGCACGCGCGCGTGATTGGCATGAAACCGGTGGCCGCAGGCGCCGAGAGGGTCCACGGCGAATGGGCCAATGAAGACGTGTTGGCCTTGCGCGCGGCGTCCAACATTCAAGTGCCTGCGCTGTACGACAACCCCTACTTGTTGCGCCAGGCGGCGTCGCCCCACATCGCGGCGCGTGATGAAGGCGTTGACATCGACATCGAGCACATTGCCGCGTGCTTTCATGCCTTGCGGCAGCAGGCCGATGCCGTGGTGGTTGAAGGAGCGGGTGGTTTCATCGTGCCGCTGCTGGAGACCCAGGCCCAAAGCGCCACCAGCGCCGATCTGGCCGTGCTGTTGCGCTTGCCGGTGATCCTGGTGGTAGGTGTGCGCCTGGGTTGCCTCAACCATGCCTTGCTGACGCAAGAGGCCATCCTGGCGCGCGGGCTCACGCTGGCAGGTTGGGTGGCCAATCGCATCGACCCCAGCATGGTGGGCCAGGAGGCCAATGTGGAGACGCTGCGTTTGCGTTTGCAGGCGCCCTTGCTGGCAGACTGGGGCTGGCAGCCTCAGGCTGAGACCGCCGAGCTGGCCATTCGCTTGCCTTGACAGGCGCTTACCGTGGCGCCCAGTCACGCACATAGTCCGGCGTGATGCCGCCGTGGCCGGGTTCTGCTTGCGGCGCCAAGTGCGTTTGCGTGAACGGCAGCACGCCCGCCCACACTGGCAGAGCCAGGTCTTCGTCCTTGTCTTTCGGGCCCCAGGCGCGGATCTTGGCGGCGGCTTCGAACAAGGGCATGCGCAGCACCGTGGTGGCCGCCAACTCGTTGCGGTCAGGGGGCCGCGCTTCATGGCGGCGACCCGTGGCCAGGTGGTCCATCAGGCGATGCATGACTTCCTCCTTGTCGTCGTCGGGCACGGTCTCGAAAGCGCCATGCACCACCACCGACCTGAAGTTCATGGAGTGCGAAAACGCCGAGCGCGCCATCACCAGGCCATCCAGGTGCGTGATGGCCAGGCAGGCAGGCGTGCCCTGGGCCAGCGACTTCATCATCTTGCTGCCGTTGGAGCCGTGGATGAGCACGTGGTCGTTCACGCGCCACACGGCGGTGGGCAGGCACAGCGGGCCGCGCTC
>NZ_JACMNS010000014.1 GCF_014378415.1 Aquabacterium sp. | reverse complement strand
TGGAGGGATCCCGCAACCGCGAGACCGGTGGCAGCGGCCTGGGCCTGGCCATCGCCCACCGTTTGAGCGGCGCATTGGGCGCGACCTTGAGTTTGCACAAGCGACCCGGTGGTGGCTTGCAGGCCCGCCTGGCCTTGCCCGTGCAGGGGTGAGCTTGCTCAGGGCATGATGCCCACCGTGCCAATCCGCCCTGAACCGATCCTCACCAACGCGGACACGCGCGCCCAGCGTGGCTCGGCTGCCTACCGCAAGATCAGCCTCGCGCTCTTCCTCGCCGGCTTTGCGACCTTCTCGTTGCTTTACTGCGTGCAGCCGTTGCTGCCGGCCTTTGCCCAGGATTTCAGGGTGAGCCCGGCGCAAAGCTCATTGGCCTTGTCCCTGTCGACCGGCTTTCTGGCCGTGGCCATCCTGTGTGCCAGCGCCGTGTCCGAAGTGTTGGGGCGCCGAGGCCTAATGTTCTCCTCCATCTGCGCGGCGGCCTGCCTGAACATCGTGGCCGCCCTGGTGCCCGATTGGCACGCCTTGCTGGTGGCCCGCGCTTTGGAAGGCCTGTTGTTGGGCGGCGTGCCGGCCGTGGCCATGGCCTACCTGGCCGAAGAGATGCACCCCAAGGGCCTGGGCCTGGCGATGGGCTTGTACGTCAGCGGCACCGCCTTTGGCGGCATGATCGGCCGTGTGGGCGTGGGTGTGCTCACCGAGTGGGCCTCCTGGCGCGTGGCGCTGGGCAGCGTGGGCGTGATCGGGCTGTTGGCCGCCGTGGGTTTCATCGCGCTATTGCCGCCGTCGCGGCACTTCGTGCGCCGCCCAAGCTTTGAGGCGGGCTACCACCTGCGGGCCTGGGCCAAACACTTGAGCCACCCAGGCCTGCCATGGCTGTTTGGCGTGGGGTTTTTGATGATGGGGGCCTTCGTCACGGTCTACAACTACGTGGGCTTTCGCCTGATGGCGGCGCCCTATGGCCTGAGCCAGGCGGCCATCAGCCTGGTCTTCACGGCCTACCTGTTTGGCATCGTGGCCTCGTCCACCGCAGGCGCGCTGGCCGACCGCTTGGGGCGCGGTCCGGTCATGACCGCTGGCATCGTGATCGCGGCTCTGGGCCTGGTCCTGACCTTGTCGCACTCGCTGTGGGGCGTGATTGGGGGTATCGCGGGCCTGACGATTGGCTTCTTCATCGCGCATGCCGTGGCCAGTGGCTGGGTGGGGCGCATCGCGCAAGGCCACAAGGGCCACGCGGCCTCGCTGTACCTGCTGGCTTACTACCTGGGCTCCAGCGTGATGGGCTCGGCCGGCGGCTGGTTTTGGGCGGAAGGCGGCTGGCCCGCCGTGGTGGCGTTTGCGGGCGCGTTGTTCGCCCTGGCCTTCATGGCCGCCAGGCGGCTGCGACCGCCTGCGCATTGACTTCAACGAAGACGACGAGGTCAGCCACTGGACCCGAAGATTCGGCCTTTCGAGCGAGGTGCTGAAGAGCGCCATCGACGAGGTGGGCGATCACGCTCACGACATCGATCAGTACCGGCTGGAACAGCAAAGCTCAGGCCACTCACACGCCAGTTGAGCTCAGCGCTTCTGGCCGGTGGCCAGCCCGGCCTCCCCCCTTCAAAGCATTGAGCTACTGCGCTGGGGACCCATGGACGAATTGGCCGACATCGGTCCAAACCGGGATGGGTGGCAATTACCGTGCCTGTAATGAGAATTTGGTCTTTTTTTGGGGAAAGTGCCCATCAATCAGTGAACGCAAATCGGTACCATCCACGCCAGTCAAGCATTACCTGTCATTCATGAACCCCACTTGCGCCGAACGCCTTGCGTTATACGACCAGATTGAAGCCGAATTTGAAGCCATCAAGCAACGCTACCGTGCCAAGCTGGGCCCAGCCGACGTCGCCTACATCAAGGGCTTGCGCCTGAAATCTCGCCTGGCGGAATTGGTGGGCCGTGGACTCATCTGGATCAGCCCCGAGCCCATCACCTTCGGCCTGGGCGTGGCCTTCACCTTGCTGCACCGCAACCTGGAGTCGATTGAAATCGGGCACAACGTGCTGCATGGGCAGTACGACAGCTTTGCCGAGATCCCGCAGTTCCACTCGCACAATTTCAAGTGGAAGGCGCCGGTCGATGAAGAAGGCTGGCGCCGCGAACACAATGGCCTGCACCACGTGCACACCAACGTGTACGAGATGGACCCGGACCTGAACCACGGCATCCTGCGCATGAACGACAAGCAGCCGTGGAACAGCATGCACCGCTGGCAGGTGCCGGTGTACCTGTTCGTCGCCTATCCCATCATGCTGTACGGTTTCAACGCGCAGAACCTGGGCTTTCGCCAGGCCTACCGCGAAGAAAAGTTCCCCCTGGGCAATGAAGGCTATGCGCCGGTGCACCACCCGGGCGTGACCGACGCGCAGCTCAAGCGCCGCCAATGGTTGTCGATCAGCCGCGTGATGTTCAAGGAATACCTGATCTTCCCCGTGTTGGCGCTGGCCACCGGCTATTCCTTCTGGAAGGTGATGCTGGGCAACATGCTGGTCGATGGCATCAACAACTACTGGATCAGCCTGACCATCCAGGCCACGCACCTGACCGAGCCCCTGCAGCCTGAAGATGCCCTCAAGCACAAGGGCCACTGGTACCTCACGCAGCTGGATTCGAGCGTGAACTTCAAGGGCGGGCGCACCATGAGCATCCTGTGGGGCCACCTGAACTACCAGATCGAGCACCACCTTTTCCCCGACATGCCATCGCGACACTACCCGGACATTGCGCTTGAAGTGCAGGAAGTCTGCCAGCGCCACGGCCTGCCCTACAAGTGCAACCCGACCTGGTTTCACGCCATCCGCAACTACCTGGCGGTGATGTGGAAGTTCTCTTTCCCGCCCAAGCCCGAAATGGCGGCGGTTGAGCCCCATGCCGAACCGCTGGGAGCCCAGCGCCATGCTTGACCGCGCCCTGGCCCGCGTCAACGGTTGGGCACTGGACGCGGTTCAACCCCAGTGGGTGGATTACGTGGTCAGCAACACCATGACCGACTTCAACCGCTGGTTCAATGGTTTCTTGTGGACCTACGAGCTCAAGGCGCTGGTGGAGCGGGTCATCGACGAAGCCTCGGGCGTCAAGACCTTCGTGCTGCGGCCCAACCAGCATTGGCGTGGTTTCAAGCCAGGCCAGCACATCGAAGTGTTCCTGCCCGTGGGGGATGAAACGGTTCGCCGTTATTACAGCCTGTCGGCGCTGCCCAAGGGCCGCTTCAGCATCACTGTGAAGCAGGCCGAGCAAGGCCAGGCTTCCCGTTGGATGTACCAGGCTCTGCGCGCCGGCATGAACCTCAAGATCGGCCATCCCCAAGGCCGCTTTTGCCATCAGGGCCAGGCCAAAGTGCTGTTCTTGTGCGCGGGCTCGGGCATCACGCCTTGCCACTCGATCGTCAGCGCTTTGCTTACGCAGCCCGAGTCCGAGCGCCCCGACATCCAGGTGATGGCCCAGTTCCGCCAAGCCCGCGAGGTGATTTTCTCGGAGACCTTGCAGCAATGGGCCCAGGATGGCCTGAAAGTCACCACCGCCCTGAGCGGCTTGGCAGCGGAGCAAGTGTGCCTGCCCAACCTGGCGCCTCGGCTGGACGCGGCGCAGCTTCAACAACATTGCCCCGACCTGCTGGACCGCGACATCTACCTGTGCGGCCCCACCGGCTTCATGGCGCAGATGATTGAACACCTGCGCGGCCTGAATGTGGACCTGGGCCGTGTGCACACCGAGCGTTTCGTGGTGGCAGAGCCGCCGGCATCGTCTGGCGCGGTTTTCGAGACCGCTGGCGCGGAAGTTTTTTTCCAGCACCTGAACGCCCGCATCACCTTGACCGAATCGGACCAGGGCAAGACGCTGCTGCAATTGGGCCTGGACCACGGTGTGTTGCTGGAATCAGGCTGCTGCCAGGGCATGTGCGGCACCTGCAAGCTGACCGTGCATGAAGGTCAGGTCAGTGGCAACTCGCTGGGCAAGGCGGTGTACCTGTGCACCGCTTACCCGGCATCTCGCAACCTGGTGCTGGACGCCTGACCGGCTTGTGCCTTGGCGATGCGTTGGTAGAAGTACAGCGCCAACAAGTTTGGCCTGCGGGGCGTGTCCGAGGTTGATGGGTTTTTGGGCGGGCATGTTGATTGCCCTGTTGAAGATCGACCCCATTTTCAACAGGAGACAGTCCATGCACATTGAAGTCAACACCACCCATCAGATCACCAGCCAGGAAACCTTGAAGGCGGAAGTGGCCGACATGGTTGAGCGCAGCTTGAACCGTTTTTCAGACCACGTGACCACCATTGAAGTGCACCTGGACGACGAGAACGGTGCCAAGGGCGGCCACGACGACATCCGCTGCACGATCGAGGCTCGATTGGTCGGTCAGCAGTCCATCGCCGTGACAGGCCATGCCGCCAATGTGACGCTGGCGGCGAATGGCGCTTCCGGCAAGATGGCGCGTGCCTTGGACAGCGCCATTGGCCGGCATTTTGCCAAGCAGCGCGCCGGCGTGGGCTTGGGGCACTTGCCAAGAACGGCCGAGATTTGAAAAGGCTGGGTGGCCCGGTCTGTTCATTGGCCGATCACCAGGCCATCGGGGTCTAACAGGGCCAGCAGCTCGGGGATGTTGATCGGCTTGGTGAGGTGGGCAGCGAAGCCCGCCTTCTTGCTGCGCAGAATGTCAGAGTGGGTGCCGCTGCCGGTGGCGGCGATGAAAAGGCAGCTGGGTTCGACCTTGAAGCGCAGGTGGGCGGCCAGCTCGTAGCCATCCATGTTGGGCAAGCCGATGTCGAGCACCACCACGTGGGGCTCGAACTGTTCGGCCAGGGCCAGCGCGTGTTCTGCCGTCACGGCGGAACGCACCTCGTGGCCTTCCAGCTCCAGGAGGTCAACCAGCGAATCAACGGTGTCCGAATGATCATCCACAACCAGCACGCGCTTGCTCATTTTTACCACCTCAACCCGCCAAAAACATCGCCGGATCTTAACCCCTTCGGGGGCTGTTCAATGCGCGGCGGTGGCGGTGTTTTGCAGGCCAATGGGGGCCCCTGAGGGCGGCCTGTCAGCTTTGGGAAACCCGGCGGGCGGGCACCGCGTCGCAGTGGTCGAACTGCATCGAATACTGCGCACGGCCAGATGGCCACGCCCGACCGCGAGGCACGCCGCACACCGGCTTCCACCACTTTGTTTCTTGTGCACGTCCGGTGCTGACGTTCACGCCGTATGCAGCGCCTTGCTCAGGCCCGGTTGGTCCGCTTGCGACTTGGGCTCGACCGCGATGTCGCCCGCGCCAATCTCCGTGCGAACCTGGAAACCCTCTCCTTGTTGCCTGTGTTGGCGGCAGTGCGGCGTTGGCCGATGGGCCAAAAGCCCAGCGCCCAGCGCCCTGCGCCCAGAGGTCGCGTGTTGTGGTCAACCTTGTTGGGCTGAGCCGTAGAAGATGTCGCGGTAACCGACATAGCCAGTGATGAGCACGACCGGCAGCAGCACCAGCCAGCCCAGGCCGAGGGGGATGGTCGCCACCACGGCCCAGATGAGGTAGCTCAGGATCCAGACCAGAGAAGCCGGAACGTTTTTGAAGCTGGCCTTGAAGCTCATCATCAAGGCTTGTGGCACGGGCACATTCCGCTCGTGGATCAGGTAAGGCGAGAACACGATGGTGCTCATGGCCAGGACCATGGCCGCGAAGTAGCCCAGCACCAGAAGGCCGCCGGCCGAGAACACCTGGTGCATGGCCATCTGCCGCTCGGCCATGCTGCCCAGGAACATCGCCGTCACGCTGGCGGCGCTGAACAGGAAGACCACGCCCATGCTCAGCATCATGATGAGCAGGTACAGCAAGCCCGCCATCAGCAGTGCGCCTGGGCGCCGTTTGAAGCCATCGAACACCTGGCTGATTTCAAAGCGACCATCGCGCATGAGGCTGTGGGCGCAGGAGCCCAATCCGGCCATGGCGATCGGGAAGACGATCGAGGTCAGCAGGTTCAGCAAGGGGATCATGGACACGAGCACGAGCAGGCCGAAGCTCAGCAGCAAAACGCCCCACCAGGCAAAGGGCTGGGCCTTGAACAGGCGCCAGGCCACGCCAAACCAGCGCCAGCCTGCCCCGGCCGGGCAAGAGCGGCCTTCGGGGTTGAACTGGTCGGCATCCAGCGGATCGCCGACCAGGATGTCGCGCACTTCGGTGCGGGGCGGCGCGTAGTGGTTGTGTTCGGTCATTTTTGGGTTCCCTGTGGTTTGATGATCGGAGATCATCCCTCGACTTCGTGTCAAATGCAGGCATGGAACACCCCAACAACACCGAACAGCGCCTGACGGACCTGGAAATCAAGGCCAGTTTCACGGAGGATCTGGTGGACAGCCTGAACCAGATCGTGGTTCGGCAGCAGCAACAAATCGACCTGTTGATGGCGGAGGTCAGCCACCTGAGGCGCCAGGAGCCCGACGGCGGGGCCGGCGGATTTCGCAGCCTGCGTGAAGAGCTGCCTCCGCACTACTGAGGCGTGAAATTGGTGGTGTCAACGTTGGCCATGGCCTCCGGCTTGCATGTTGAGCTTGTGTACAAGATTGAAGGCGCCAAATGGGCATCGCCGAGCAGATGCCTGCCCGCGAAGGCCTGATCGACACCGAGCGCCTGCTTTTAGGTGGGTACGCCCATCGGCGAAATCTGAGCGTTTGGCCCCGGGCCTCGATACACAGGGCATGAAATGCTGCCTTGTTCGGGTCTTCATCGGACAGGCCGACTGTTTAGAGTTGGTTTTGCATTCGTCTCACTTCTGCCCCGGTTTTGCCCATGTTCATGCCTCGCGGCCGTTTCCCCTTGTCCAGAGTCCGTGGAGCCTTCGCACGCTTCGTGGCCCGCTGGCGGCCGGATCCTGCGCACGTGGACACGCCGCAGGGGCACCGTCGGCGCATCTTCAACACCGCCGCCCTGGCCCTGACCGTGGTGGCCGCGATCACCGGCGTGGCGGGTTTTGCCTTGCAGCTCAACAGCGTGACGCAGAACGCGCACGAGCACCTGTCCAGGGCTTTGAGTGACCGCCGCCTGGTGCTGCAAGAGGCCTTGAGCAACGCGGCCGACAAGGCCCTGCTGGTGGGGTCCAACCCCCTGGTGATCAATGCCCTGCTGAAAGACTCGTCCGGCGCTGGCCTGAGGCTCATCGCGGAAAGCCTCTTGCACCAGGGCTTCTCCCACGTCGCGCTTGAAAGCCCGACAGGGACCTTGTCATTGGCGGGCCGCTTCATGGGCCGGCCATCACTGGAGGTGCCGATTCAGGGCCGCCTGGCCGGCAGCCTGGCCTGGCGAGACGGCTACGTCGTTCGCCATCGGCAAGCCATCCAAGGCGCCCAAGGCGTGGCAGTCTACCTGCTCACCGAACAACCCTTGACGGTGTTGGCGCTCTTGTCCACCGAGGTTAAAAACTGGGGCACCACCTTCGACATGGGTTTGTGCGCGGACGGTGGCCATGATCGCATCAACTGCTTTCCGCAGAGGGTGATGCGCGAGGTGTTCAGCATGCCCAAGTCCGTGAAGGGCCAGCCCTTGTCCATGGCCCTGGCCCTGGCCGGCCAAACCGGGGTGACGGCCAGATTGGATTTCCGCCAGCACCAGGTGGTGGCCGCTTACGCGCCGGTGGGCAGCTCCGGCCTGGGCATGGTGCTCAAGGTGGATTCGGACGAGTTGTACGCGCCAGCGCGCCAGCAGTTCCTGGTGGCGCTGCCGGTGATCGCGCTGACCGTGTTGGCGGGCTTGTGGGCCTTGCGGCTGAGGTTGCGGCCCATGGTCCAGGCCTTGATCCAGACCCGCCAGAAGGCTCAGGCCAACGAGGCACGCTTCATCGCCGCGATGGAAAGCGGCCTGGACGCCTTTTTCATCCTGCGCGCCGAGCGCAACTCGCAAGGGGTCATCGTTGATTTCAGATTCACTTACGTGACGGTGCGGGGCGCCGCCTTGATCTCGCGGTCGCTCTCGCCCGCGCAGGTCGAGGGCCAACTGCTGTGCGAGTTGCTGCCCGTCAACCGCACCCATGGTTTATTCGACAAGTTCAAGGGGGTGGTCGAGACCGGCGTCCCGTTGGCCGAGGAGTTCCCCATCGAGCAGGCCGGGGTGCTGGCCATCTGGATCAGCCACCAGGTGGTCAGGATGGGCGATGACAGCATCGCCATCACCTCGCGCGATGTCTCCGAACGCAAGCAGGCCCAGGAGGCCATCCGCCAAAGCGAGGAACTGCTGCGCCTGGTCACCGACAACGTGCCCGCGCTGATCGCCTACCTGGACGAGGGTGAGCGCTTTTTGTTCATCAACCGGGGTGGCGCCGAGCTGTATGGGCGCCCCGTGCAGGACATCGTCGGCAAGACCGTGCTGGAGGTGGTGGGGCCGCAGAACTACGCGGCCATGCAAGCCCCGATCGCGACCGTGCGAACCGGGCAAGCCGTGACCTATGAGCGTGAGCTGATGCGGGCCGATGGTGTGCGCCATCTGCTGAGCAGCTACTTTCCAAGGCTGGACGAGCATGGCGATGTCCATGTGTGCGTGCTGACGCATGACATCACCGCCCGCAAGCAAATGGAAGAGGCCTTGGCCACCAGCCAGGCACGCCTGAAAGAGGTGACTGACAACGTGCCGGCGCTGATCTCCTACATCGACACCGAACACCGCTTCCGCTTTGCCAACCGGGCCTACCAGGATTGGCTGGGGGTGGATCCGCAAGGCCTGATCGGGCGCAGCCTGCTGGAGTTGTACGGTGATGAGGCCTACGCGGGCATCCGGCCTTATCTGGAGCGCGCCTTGGCGGGCGAGGTGGTTCTGTACGAGCGCGACCTGCTGTGCCTGAGTGGCGTGCGTCAAGTCCAGGTCACCATGAGCCCGCACCGCAACCACGATGACAAGATCGTGGGCCTGTATGTGCTGATGAACGACATCGGCGCGCTCAAGCAGGCCGAGAAGCTATCGGCCCGCAGCGAAGAGCGGCTGACCTTGGCCCTGGAGGGTTCGCACCTGGCCTTGTTCGACTGGGATCTGACCCGCCAGCAGGTCTTCCACAGTGCCCACTGGGCCAGCATGCTGGGCGGCCCAGCGCAGCAGTCCACCATCAGCCTGGCGCTCCTCAGCCAGCTGGTGCACCCGGATGACTTGCCCATGGTGATGGCCAAGGTCTCGGACGCGGTCAAAGGGGTGGTGCCTTTCTACAGCGCGGAGCACCGTGTCCGCACCAGCACGGGCCAGTGGTTGTGGATTTTGAGCCGAGGCCGGGTGGTCGAGCGGGATGCCAACGGACGGGCCATCCGCTTGTCTGGCACCAACGCAGACATCACCGAGCAAAAGGCCCTGGAGGTGCAACTGCAACGCCTGGCCGAGCTCGACACCCTGACGGGTTTGCCCAACCGAGCTTTGTTCAACGACCGGCTTCAAAGCGCGCTGGCACGCGGCGGCCGCCATGCATCGCCCGTGGCTTTGCTGCTGTTGGACATCGACTACTTCAAGCAGATCAACGACAGCCTGGGCCACGACGCAGGCGATGCCGTGCTGCAGGAGTTCGGTCGCCGGCTGTTGACTGCGGTGCGCCTGACCGACACCGTGGCACGCTTGGGCGGTGACGAGTTCAGCATCATCCTGCAAGAGTTGCACTCGGTCAGCGAGGTCGAGATGATCGCGGCCAAGGTGGTGGCGGCGATGGCAGAAGATTTTGTCCACGCTGGGCAGTCATTGCGGGTGACGACCAGCGTGGGCGTGGCCTACCTGGGCCATCCCACCGATGAAGCGCCGGCCAGCCTGATCAAACTGGCCGACCAGGCCCTGTACGCGGCCAAGTCGGCGGGACGAAACAACTACCAGCTGGCCGAAATGGCTTGACTGCCGGTCGGTCAGCGCTTCTTGAGGGCATCGGCGATGCGCTTGACGCGGCGCTGGGCGGCGCTGTTCACCAGGAACCGTTCCAGGGCATTGGCGTCGGTCAGCACCTGGGCACCTTCGAGCCGGCAACTGGCTTGCAACTGGCTCAGTGCTGGGGCTGACATGGATTTCTGGGCCTGCTTGGCCGCGTCCAGCAACTGATCGGCCTCGGGCTTGCGCAGGCCATCCTGGTAGGCGATGCCGATGAGGGCGAAACCGCTTTGCGTCAGCTTCAGCAGTTCGGCTTCGACGCTGCGATCGCCGGTTTTCAGCCGGGCTGCCAGGGGTTCGGCCTGGGTGGTCAAGGCGGCGACGCAGGCGGCGCGGTGCTCGTGAGATGGGTTGGGTTCGGCGGCAAGGGCCGTGGTCGCCATGATGCTGCTCAGCAAGCAAGCCATGGCGGGTCTGGCGTGGCAAAAGGTCATCAAGGCTCCGGTGCCGCATCAAGGCGGCGGGTCAGATTCATTCTGCCACTCAATGCGGCGTGTGCTCACCCAGCAAAAAGGGGGCCATCTCTTTGCGCATCTGGTGTGTCAACTGGTGGCACGAGGCCAGGGCAAAATAAGCGCGCTCGTCCGCGTCCACGGCCCTTTCGATGGCGGGCAGCAAAAACAGCCGTTCGCGTTCGTTTTGCAAGCCTAGAGTGGCGCACAGCACGGCCAACGCGGCATCCAGTCCGGCCACCTCAACCCGATGCGCCATCACATCGGAAAGCAACTCGCGGATTTGTTCGTAGTGGGCCGAGAAAACATCGGGCAAATGTCGGCCTGTGAAGGTACGCAACATGGGCAGCACGGTTTTCTCAACGATGGCCATGTGCCCGTTGAGAGACAGGTAAAGGTCGTTGGTCAACTGTTGCTTCTTCCGGAAATCCTGGGTGGTTTGTACCTTGTTGACCAAGTCTTTGAGGACGGCGATGTCCTCGCTCAGCACGGGTATCAGGTCGTGGTGCATTGGGCCTCCCAGGGGCATGAATGGTTCAAGTGCTCTTAAGCAGCAAACAGCGTGCCCGTCCTGATTTTTGGACAAATTTTCACTTTCACCCAGGAATATGAATTGCCCTGATCGTTGACGAACGCGCCTGAGATGGGCGCCCTCACCGGCAAAAAAGGAGCCCACCATGCCCATTGACACCCCCCAGGCCCTGGAAGATGACGACGCTGTGCAGGCGGGAGATCGCCTGCAGCCCGCCACCATGCCCGCGCAGCATTTGAATAGCCAGCCAGGTTTGGAAGCCCAATTGCAATTGAAGCCGCAATTTTTGGCACCCGGTTATATAGGCAGCCAAAAATTGGCCGGTAAAACGGCGCTGATCACGGGTGGAGACTCGGGCATCGGGCGCGCCGTGGCGGTGCTGTTTGCGCGCGAGGGCGCCAGCGTGGCCATCATCTACCTCAATGAGCATGAAGACGCGAAAGAAACGGCGCGCCTGATCGAGCGCGAAGGCCAGGCCAGTTTGTTGATCGCGGGCGACGTGAAAGACGCGGATTTTTGCGTTCGGGCCGTGGAGGATACGGTGGACACCTTCGGCAAACTGGACGTCCTGGTCAACAACGCGGCCTATCAACAGCACACGCATTCGATTGAATTGCTGAGCGAAGAGCGCTTTGATGAAACTTTGCGCACCAATGTATACGGCTATTTCCACATGGCCAAGGCAGCGGTGCCGTACCTGCAGCAAGGTGCTTCCATCATCAACACGGGTTCGGTGACCGGGCTGAATGGCAGTGCCGATCTGCTCGATTATTCGATGACCAAGGGGGCCATCCATTCCTTCACAAAGTCACTCGCGCAGAACCTGTTGGACAAGGGCATCCGCGTGAATGCGGTAGCGCCAGGCCCCGTGTGGACGCCACTGAATCCCGCTGACCTGCCGGCGGACCAGGTGGAAGACTTTGGCAAGAAAACCCAGATGAAGCGTGCCGCACAACCCGAGGAAATTTCGCCGGCCTACGTGTTCCTCGCGTCACCGGTTTGCTCGGGCTACATCACTGGCATCGTGTTGCCCATCACGGGCAGTGTGGGTGCCATCTGATTGAAGAGATTGGCCCCGCCTTGCTAAAAGGCAGGGGCCTTGGGGCGATGGCTTTAAGTCACGGCGTCGGCCTCCTCTTCGTGCAGCTTCAGCGAAATCACCAGCAGGCCTTGTTCATCGACTCGGGCCTCGACACTGCGTGAATCGACCTTGTTGAGCAGGTCGATGGATTCGTTGAAGTGGGTGGACGACGTCCCGTCTTCCGAGAAATTGCATTCGCCCGAGATCAGCAGCTGGCCATCGCGGATCTCCACTTCGATGTCATTCTCGGTGGTGCCTGGCAGCAGGACAGTGACTTGCACAGACGGGTCATCGCTCGATACGTCGAAGTCAGGGTTCCAGTCAACGGGCTCTTTGGCGACCAGCATGCGCCGTCTTTCCAGCCCGCCCCACATGAAGCCGCCAAAGCCTGCGTCGAACTGCTCGGTCAAACGCCGCATCTGCTTCAAAGGCGCGGTAAAAGCATTCAACATGGAGTTGACCCAAAGGCTGGCGGCGCTGCCCAGTTTGACCTCCAGTGATTGGGCGAACTCTTGGTTGATGAGGGCCTGTGGTCAGCTGGGGTGGCTCATGGCATAGGCGGGGCCCAGCACGTCGGCGCCCACGTCCAAGCCCACGTGTTGGCCGGAGCCCTCGTCGGGGTCATCATCCGTGTTCTGCAGCCCGGCCGCAGGCTGGCCCTGCACCAGTTTGGCAAAGCGATTACGATCTGCCTCGATCTCCTGGTTCACGTCATGGACCCTGGTCTGCGCCCCCAAGACCGTTGGGGTGGTGCACGCTGACGGTGACGGTGGTGCAGCGACCATCTTCAATGGGGGTGAAGCGCACGGTGGCATTGCTTCGCACGCCTTTCAAGGTTTGCCAGGAGATGAATTTGTTTTCTTCTTGCTCGGTGATCTCGGTGTCATGGGTGCTGCCCATGAAATCCGGAAAGTTGGAAAACTGCGACCACACGTTGTAGACGTCTTCAACTGGTGCGCTCACATCGATGGATTTTTCCAGGTTGATGGTCATGTTGGCTTCCTCAAGTTGCCATGGGACTGCAGCCTTGCTGGGCAAATGCCATTCCCGCTCGCGACCCAGCCGCTGCCGGAGCTGAGGCCCTGGGTCGCGTAAGTTCTTCGGAAAAAGCTGCCGCAACAGGCAGGCTCACCACGCCGCGTCGTTGAATGGCTGTATGGGTATACAGTTTCGGGATGCTTTCCGATATTGCCCCCACTTCCATCGGCCGTGTCCACCGAGCCCGCTTGATGCAGATCTGGCGCTCGGCCGGTTGGCCCTGCCGCGATGCCATCGAGATCGACCTGTTGGCCGCTGGTCTGGTGTCATTGCGCGCGACACCGGAAGGCCACGAAACCGTGCACCTGACGCAGGCCGGCTTTCAGTGGCTGGCCCTGGCCCGCCAGCAAAATCGCCGAGCCTTGAGTGCGCACGATCGCTTGGCGGAAAAGGTCGCCGTGCATTTGATGGACGCGGGCAGGGTGGTGTGGCGCGAGCTCTCCTTGCGTGCCCGTGTGGAGGCCGAGGTCGATGGCGTGCAGAAGGTGCCCTGCGAGCCGATGCCCTACCCCAAGGCCCTGTGGCCCGAGGAAGAAGCTGCCATTGAGCGCAAGGCGTCCTGGCGCATGGCCCGCCCGGATGTTTTCTCGGTGCGCAACACCTCGGTGCAGGCCTACCTGCAACCCGTGGTCCACGAGGTCAAGGCCAGCCGTGCAGACCTGTTGTCCGACCTGCGCCATGTGGCCAAACGCCAGTCCTACCAATGGCTGTGCTGCGAGTGCTACTACGTGTTCCCGGCTGGCGTTGCCGGGCTTGAGGAGATTCCGCCGGAGTTTGGCGTGTGGCTGCTGCACGGTACCCTTGAAGACGGCCGGTTTGAAATGGCCCGGCCAGCTCGGCATGCACCTTGCGAATTGCCTTTCGCAGTGTGGCTGGCCTTGGCCAAGGCCACGCCGATGCGACTTGAGGTTGATGAGCCAGCGCAAGCCAGTCTGGACAATGAGGTGGGCGCTTGAAGTACACCGTGGCGGTTCGGGCTTTGTGCGAGTTCACCGCCAAGCAAGGCGACCTGGACCTGCGCTTCACACCCTCGCCCACGGCGCAAGAGGGCATGGCCGGACACCTGCTGGTGGCCTCGCGGCGGGGCGCCTCTTACGAGTCTGAGGTCACCTTGAATGGTGAACACAAGCACTTGCTGGTGCGCGGCCGCGCCGATGGCTACGACGCAACACTGAACCGCCTGGAAGAGATCAAGACCTTTCGAGGCCGCCTGGACCGCCAGCCCGATAATCACCGGCACTTGCATTGGGCGCAGCTCCAGGTCTATGGCTGGCTGCTGTGCCAGGCGCGCGGCCTGAGCGAGGTGGAACTGGCCCTGGTCTATTTCGACATCGGCTCGCAGGACGAAACCGTGCTGCGCCAGCATTGCACCGCTGTGGCGCTTCAACAGCACTTTGAAGCGCAGTGCGAGCGCTTCCTGGATTGGGCCGATCAGGAGCTGGCGCACCGTGCCGCCCGCGACTGGGCACTCACCGCCTTGCCGTTTCCCCATGCCGAGTTCCGCACCGGCCAGCGCGCTTTGGCCGAGGCCGTCTACAAGGCCAACAGCGCCGGCCGATGCCTGATGGTGCAGGCCCCCACCGGCATTGGCAAAACCATTGGCACGGTCTTTCCGCTGCTCAAGGCTTGTCCCACTCAGAAGCTGGAAAAGGTGTTTTTCCTGACGGCCAAGACCTCGGGGCGCGGCGTGGCCATGAACGCCCTTGATTTGATCAAGCGCAGCGCGCCCGCCTTGCCCTTGCGCGTCATCGAGTTGGTGGCCAAGGACAAGGCCTGCGAGCACCCTGACAAGGCCTGCCATGGCGCCTCATGCCCTTTGGCGCAAGGCTTTTACGACCGGCTGCCGCAGGCCCGCAGCGCAGCCGCAGCCGCCGGCTCCCTGGACAAAGCCACCCTGCGCAGCGTGGCCCTGGCCCACCAGGTCTGCCCCTATTACCTGGGCCAGGAAATGGTGAAATGGAGCGACGCGGTGGTGGGCGACTACAACCACTACTTCGACCTGAACGCCATGCTGCATGGCATGACGGTGGGCCAGCCCTGGCGCGTCAGCGTGCTGGTGGACGAGGCGCACAACCTGGTCGAGCGGGCCCGCAAGATGTACACGGCATCGCTGGACCAAACCAGCTTGGGCGCGGCGCGCCGGTCGGCCCCCGCGCTGGTCAAGAAAGCGCTCGACCGTTTGCATAAAAGCTGGAAAGCCACCCACCAAGGGCAGCTGGACGACTACCAGGTGCACGCGCAGGTGCCCGAGGCCTTCATGTTCAAGCTGCAGCAGGCCACCAACGCCATCACCGAACACCTGAGCGAGCACCCGACCCTGGTCGATGAAGCCTTGCAGAACTTCTACTTCGAGGCCTTGCACTTCACGCGCCTGAGCGAATCCTTTGGCGAGCATTCGCTGTTCGACATCACCAAGTCCGGCAAGCAATCCACCCTGTGCATTCGCAACGTGGTGCCCGCCAGCTTTCTGCGGCCGCGCTTCGCCACCGCACACTCGGTCACCTTGTTCTCGGCCACCTTGCGGCCCCAGCAGTTCTATGGCGACCTGCTCGGCTTGCCCGACAACACCGCCTGGATCGATGTCGACTCGCCCTTCAGCCATGAGCAACTGAGCGTGCAGGTGGCCGCCCACATCTCGACCCGCTACCAGCACCGGCAGGCTTCTTTGGGCCCCGTGGTGGACGTGATGGCCCGGCAATATGAACAGCAGCCCGGCAACTACCTGGCCTTCTTCAGCAGCTTTGATTACCTTGAGCAGGCATTGGCCCGGCTGCAAACGCGCCACCCCAGCCTGCCGGTTTGGGCGCAGCAGCGCCAGATGAACGAGGCCGCGCGCCAGGCCTTTCTGCAGCAATTTGATGCCAAGGGGCAGGGCATTGGCTTTGCCGTGTTGGGCGGCGTGTTTGGCGAGGGCATTGACCTGCCCGGAAAAAGGCTCATCGGCGCCTTCATCGCCACGCTGGGGTTACCGCAGTTTGAT
>NZ_JACMNS010000133.1 GCF_014378415.1 Aquabacterium sp. | reverse complement strand
CGGCGGATCTCGTTGATGAGCAAGGAGGAGATCTCATCCACCGACAAGCCGGCCGCCTGGGTGTCGATCACGCCCACGCGACCGCTTTCAATCAGCTCGGCCATCAGGCCGCCACGCGACCGGTTGGGCCGCTGCTCGAACGCAGCGATGACCCCGGTCTCGCCCTGGCGGGCGCCTTCGGCCAGGAAGGCCATCGCCAGGATGCTCTTGCCGGAGCCGGAAGGCCCAGCCACCAACAAGGAGTGGCCTGTGGGCAAGCCCCCACCCATCATCTCGTCCAGTGCGGGCACCCCGGTTTGCAAACGGGGGCTGCCTTCCGCCACCGGCACAGGCTTATGCGCATCAACCTGGTGCGGTGGCGCAAAAACATGGATGCCCTCCATGCAGATGCGGAAGGTGTTCAGCCCCGGTTGAGTGGGCGAGCCACGCATCTTCATGATCTCCATCTTGCGAACCACCGAGTTGCGCTGCACGCTTTGGCGCAACCAGATCAGGCCATCGGCCACGGTGAAGATGGGGTTGGGGTCGTTGTCGGTGAAGTACTCACCGATCAGGAAGGTCGTGGCCTGCCAGCTGGTCATCAGCACGCCCAGGTTCTGGATGAAATGCTGCAGGCTGATGAAGGATTGCCCCTGGCTTTCACCGGCCAGCACCACCGAGCGGAAGGAGTCGATGAAGACCAAGCCCGGTTGGCGCAACTCGACTTCTTCCACGATGCGGCTCAGGACCTTGTCCAGGTCGCCGGTGGCGGTGTCGTCGGCCAGGCTGACGAAACGGATGGCGCGGTTGAGCTTGTCGAGGTCAAAAAAGTCAAACTGCTGCTGGTAGCGCAGCATCTTCAAAGGCGGCTCGCCCAGCACCGTGAAATACAGCGCGGGCCGCTCTGGGGTGGCCATGGCGAACATCATCTGGTGCGCCAGCGTGGTTTTGCCAGAGCCGGGCGTGCCAGCGATCACATTGAACGAATATTCAGGCAAACCACCACCCAGCACCTCGTCCAATCCTTGCACGCCAGTGCGCAGGCGAGTGATGGTTGCTTTACCGGGAGTGTTCATAGCGAGATGTCCTGTGCGGGGCGGCCGCTTGAAGTTGTTTCGCAGACGGATCTGAGCAGCCGATCGGTGAGGGATCGGCCGATGAGCTTGGTCAGCAAGTCATGAAAATTTCCCAACAAAGCCACGCTCGCAGCGGCGGCAGTCGGATTTTCTTGTTGGGACAGTACCGCGTGCAGCACCGAGAACTCGGCCACTTGCACGACAGCGTCTTGCACGGTAGCCAAGCACGGGAAATCGACCCCGGTGAGTTGCAGGCTGCGCTTGTAAAGCGCGGCAAAACCGCGTTGCCCGACGATGGGCGCCAAAGCCAAATCAATGGCGGACCAGATCGTCACGGCAACGCTGGCGGCTTGCGCTGCATGGTCACCATTGGTGGCCAATTGCGCAAGTATTGCTTTCGTGCTTGGCGCCTCGTCTGGCATGTCTGGTCCGGTAACGATCCGCCCACGCGGAATAGTTGATGGTACGCCCCGTTCAGACACTTTTAAAGCCAGGGGCTGCCGAGGGTGGGGGGGCAGCGTCGGTCACAGGGCTTTGATCACTGCGTTCACGCATGTCGAACCCCCTGGTGGGTGTCAAAAAAAGCCAGCACGGTGGCCGCAAAGGTCGCCACGTCAATGGGTTTGGCAATGTAGCCATCGCAGCCCGCCTCGCGCATCTTGGCTTGGTCGCCATTCATGGCGTAGGCCGTGAAGGCCACCACGACGATGCCTTGCGTTTGGGGAGCCGCCTTCAATCGGCGAGTTAACTCCAGGCCATCCATGCCGGGCATCTGGATGTCCATCAAGATCAGATCAGGTTCAAACGCGGTGACCTGGTCTACCGCCTGATTGGCATCGGCGGCGCAGGCCACCGCGATTTTCCCGGCGTGCAGAACGGCGCGCGCCAGCTCCAGGTTCAGCGCGTTGTCGTCCACGATCAATACACGAGGCGATTTCATGCGGCGCCTCCTGATTGACTCTGCTGCACCCGGTCGAGTACCACGTGGAACACGCTGCCCAGGCCCAAGGTGCTGCGCACGCCCACGCTGCCGCCCTGCGCCTCCACCAGCCTGCGTGTCAAGGCCAACCCCAAGCCGGTGCCCTGGTGAAGTTTGTTGTAGCCGGCATCCAGTTGCTGAAAATCCACGAACAAGCGGGGCAAATCGTCCGGGGCGATGCCAATGCCATCGTCCTCAACCTCCAGCCTGAACCGATCGGGCCCTTCCGCACGGGCGCTGACGGTCACGTGGCCGCCCGAAGGCGTGAACTTGATGGCATTGGACAGGTAGTTGTAGAGCACTTGCTTGAGCCGAGCGAGGTCAAGCACCAGGCCCGACAAGGCCGCGTCAATCTTGACCTCGAACTGGATGGATTTGCGCTGCATGGACGGGTGCAACACGTCGCCCAACTCGGACACCAGTTGCTTGAGGTCAACGGGCTCGGGGAAGAACTCGAACTTGCCGGATTCAACCTTCGACATGTCCAGCACATCGTTGATGAGGTGCAACAAGTGGCGGGCGCTGCTGCCAATGTGGCCCAGGTATTCGCCGTGCTTGGGCGAGCCCGCCGGCACCAGGCCCATTGCCAACAAGTCGCTGAAGCCGATGATGGCGTTCAAGGGGGTGCGCAGTTCATGCGACATGTTGGAGATGAACTGGCTTTTCAGCCTGCTGGCTTCCAGCATCTGCCGATTCTCAAGCTCCAGCCTTTCAAGCTTGCGGTGCGAAGCTTCGGCCTGCATGACGGCGGTCACGTCGGTGATGATGCCCAGCAAACGCGCCGGATGCCCCTCGTGCCGAATGACCCCACCACGGATGCTGATGCAGTGGATGCTGGCATCGGGCCAAACCACGCGGCACTCCGCCTGCCAATCGGTCAGCTGCCGGGTGGCCTGGGCCAGGCCTTGCGCCACCTTCTCGCGATCGTCCGGGTGCACGCGTTTCAAGAAGGTATCGACGCTCCATTCTGGTTGCCGCTCATGGTGCCCAAAGCACATGTCGTGTCGCAGCGAATGAAGCATGGTGCCGCTGCTCAGGTCCATTTCCCATTCACCAATGCTGGCTGAATCAATGGCCAGCCTCAGCAGGGCATCGCGCTGGCTGGCGCGTTCAAGCTCCCCAAGTTCGCTCACTGCCGTTTCGGCCACAGTTTCGGCGCGCAACACGGCCATCACCAGGTTCTCATTGGCTTCCAGCATGCGCGCGCCATGGGCTTCGCCAAACTCCTCGTTCACCTGGGCCATGTCTTGCCGAAGGTGCCACAGTTCCGCGCGCATGTGGTCAGCCTGACGATGCAACTGCGCCAACAGGCTGAGCGCGCCGGCCACGGCGGTGTCCGCCCTAGGGGTGATCATGGCAAGGAGCGGGACGAAAGAAAAGTGACGTGGTCATGGTGGCCCCTGATTGAATGATCGACACGAGGTCGCATCGCACAACACTAGGCAGGGCCTTCGCCAGCGTCTGTGCGCCAGCGCACAGACGCTGGCTACGTGGCCACTGCTGCGGGCAACAGCCGGTCGTACTCGGTCTTGACGACGGCATAGCATTCGCAGGTGCGGTGCTCCAGGCCTGGCCGGTCGAGCACGGTGATTCGCCCCCGTTGGTAGCGGATCAAGCCCGCCTTTTGCAGCCGGCCCGCAGCTTCGGTCACGCCCTCGCGCCGCACGCCCAGCATGTTGGCAATCAGCTCTTGCGTCATGAAGATCTCGTCGGCGGGCAGGCGGTCCAGGCTCAGCAGCAACCAGCGGCACAACTGTTGGTCGAGGGCGTGATGACGGTTGCACACCGCCGTTTGCGACATCTGGGTGATCAGCGCCTGGGTGTAACGCAGCAGCAGGTGCAACACCGGCCCCGCCCGATTGAACTCTTGCAGCATCGCGCTCGCCTTGAGCCTGAAGGCCTGGCCTGCGCTTTGCACCACGGCCCGACTTGGCGTTGATTCGCCCCCCATGAACAGCGAGATGCCGACAATGCCCTCCAGGCCCACCATGGCGATCTCGGCCGAGCCCCCGTCTTCCATCACGTACAGCAAGGAGACGATGGAATCAGTGGGGAAATAAACGTGTGTCAGGCGGTTGCCAGGCTCATAGAGCACCTTGCCCAACGGCATGTCCACCTGCTCCAACAGAGGGAGCCAGCGAACCCACTCCGCCTGGGGCAATGCTGCCAGCAAGCGGTTTTGTCGTGGGTCGGCTGCCAGGGTCATGCGGTCCTCCAGGAGTTGTCGGGCTGAGGGTTTGCACAAGCGTTGAATCCTGTCCAAACGAGTGTAGGGGGCGCACAGCGCGATCCCCCTGCCCTGTGCCACCCACGACACTGTGTACGCCAGCGCACAGACAGTCAAGCACCTTGTGCAAAGGCTCGCGGCAGTTCGCGTTCGCCCACGATGGGGCCACGTCCTGATTTCCAGGCAAAGCACCTAGCATGCGCGGAGGTGACCGCGTTCAAAGGCCGTTATCCAAAGACCCGACACCCGCCCTTGGCGTGAGCATGGGTTATGAATAAATTGACACCCCTGGTCGCATCGGCCTTGCTGATGAGCGGCGCCGGCGCCTTGGCCACCGACTTGCCCACCGGCGGACACATCACCATCGGGACAGGCAGCGTGGCCACCGATGGCACCACCATGACCATCACCCAGACCACCGCCACGATGGCGGCCGACTGGCAGAGCTTTTCAATTAGCCAGGGACACACGGTGCATTTCATCCAGCCCTCGGCCAGTGCCGTGGCCCTGAACCGGGTGCTGGGCGCTGACGTGTCGGTGATCCAGGGTGCGCTGAACGCCAACGGCCAGATCTTCCTCATCAACCCGAACGGCGTGCTGTTCACGCCCACGGCACAGGTGAATGTGGGTGGCCTGGTGGCCTCCACTTTGAACCTGAGCACCGCCGATTTCATGGCGGGCCGCTATCAGTTTGCCGGCACCAGCAGCAATGCCATCGTCAACCAGGGGCGCATTAGCACGGCCAACGGCGGCACCATCGCACTGATCGCGGCGCGGATCACCAACACCGGCAGCCTGGTGGCACGACAGGGGCAAGTGCTGATGGCCGCCGGCAGCCGGGTCACGCTGGACTTGGGTGGGCCGGTGAAGATTCAGGTTTCGCAGGGGGCCCTGGATGCCCTCATCACCCAGGGTGGGGCCATCAAGGCCGATGGCGGATTGGTGTACCTCACCGCCAAAGCTGCTGGCGACCTGGCCGCCACCGTGATCAACCACACCGGCGTGACCGAGGCGCAAACTCTGGCCAGCGGCGAGGCGGGCCAGATCTACCTGATGGGCGGCATGGCCACCGACCGCATCTTGGTCGGCGGCACGCTGGATGCCAGCGCACCCCAGGGTGGGCATGGCGGTTTAGTGGAAACCAGCGCAGCCCAAGTCAACTTGGCCGCCGGCCTTCAGGTCACCACCTTGGCCAGCAACGGCCGCACCGGCACCTGGCTGATTGATCCGCAGGACTTCAGCATCGCGGCCAGTGGCGGGGACATCACCGGGGCGCAACTGACTGCCTTCCTGGCCAGCAACAACATCACCATTGAAAGCAGCACTGGCGGCACCGCCGGCAACGGTGACATCCACGTGAACGACGCGGTGAGCTGGTCGGCCAACGAGTTGACCATGACCGCCGCCCGCGACATCAACCTGAACGCGGTGTTGACCGTCAGCGGCACGTCCAGCCTGGTCATGAACACGGGCACCAGCAATGGCAGCGATGTGGGCGACAGCAATGGCGCGGTGAAGGTGGGCTTCGCGCCGGGCGAGGCCAATGGCTTTGCAGGCCGGGTGGATTTCGCAGGCCGCTCCGGCACGGGGTTCCTCACCATCAATGGCAACGCCTACACCGTCATCAGCACCGCCACCGCCCTGCAAAGCATGCAGGGCGACCTGGGCGGCTTCTACGCGCTGGGCAGCGACATCGATGCCAGCGCCACCGCCGGCTGGAACGGGGGACTGGGTTTCACGCCCGTGGGCGACGCCTCGACCGCCTTCATCGGGCAGTTGGACGGCCTGGGCCACACCATTGATCAACTCACCATCAACAACCCCTCATCCAACAACCAGGGTCTGATCGGCAAGGCGGTCGGTGCGCAGGTTCGCAATGTGGGCCTGACCAACGCGCAGGTGACCGGCAACGACCAGGTGGGCGCGCTGATGGGCGAGACCGTGGTGGGCCTGCTGCACAACAGCTACGCCACGGGTGGCCAGGTGAGCGGGCATGACCAGGTCGGTGGCCTGGCGGGCGCCAACAACACCACGCGCGTGAACGACAGCCATTCTTCCAACACCGTGAACGGCAACAGCATGGTGGGCGGCTTGATGGGGTGGACGAATGGCGGCGTCAATTCGTACCGCAACCATGCCTTGGGCGATGTGATCGGCACCGGCCAGTACGTGGGCGGCCTGATCGGCCACAACGACTTTGCCTACAGCCTATTGTCCAGCCACGCCTCGGGCAACGTCACGGGCGCGGAAGCGGTGGGCGGGCTGGTGGGCTACAACACCAATGGCGACATCCGCGACAGTTTCGCCGACGGCACGGTGACATCGACCGGCAACCAAGTCGGCGGCCTGGTGGGCCTGAACCGCGGCACCATCGATGCCAGCCACGCCACGGGTGCCGTGTCGGGCAACGCCAACCTGGGTGGCCTGGCCGGCATCAACGAGTACATCGTCAGCAACAGCTATGCCACCGGCACCGTGATCGGAAGCGGCATCCTGGTGGGCGGGTTGACCGGGCAGAACAACGGCCATCTCCTCAGCAGCTACGCCACCGGCGCGGTGTCCGGCGCCGGTTATGTGGGGGGCCTCACCGGTTACAGCAACAGCATCATCATCAACACCTACGCCACCGGTTCGGTGACCTCGACGGGCGACGAGGTTGGCGGGCTGGTGGGCCACCAGGGCGGCAATGTGTTCAACAGCTATTCAACCGGGGCGGTGAGCAGCCCCGGCGCCTCGGTAGGCGGACTGGCGGGCTTCAACGACGGCAATGTCATCGACAGCTTCTGGAACGTCACCACCTCCGGCCAGAGCACCAGCGCAGGCGGCGTTGGGCTGACCAGCACTGGGGTGATGCAGCAGGCCAACTTCAGCAGCGCCAACTGGGATTTCACAAGCACCTGGGTGATGTACGAAGGGCACACCACGCCGTTGCTGAGAACCTTCATGACGGCCTTGACCGTGAGTACGGCCGATGCCAGCAAGACCTACGATGGCACGGCCTACGGCGGCAGCCCTGGCTTGACCTATTCGGCTGCCCCCGACATGAGCAAGCTCTTGGGCACCGCCGTGTACGACGGCAACTACCAAGGCGCCACCCAGGCCGGCAGCTACACCATCGCCCCGGGTGGTCTGTACTCCAATCAACAGGGTTACATCATCAACTACGGCACTTCAGGCACCGTGACCATCGACCCGCGCCCCATCACCGTGACGGTGGATGACCTGCTCAAAACCCGGGGCGACGCCGATCCGCCCTTCACTTACCAACTCACCTCCGGCACCTTGGTTGGCAGCGACGCGCTCAGCGGCAGCTTGAACCGCGCCACTGGCGAAGCCGTGGGCGACTACGCCATCAGCGCCGTCAACCTGAGCAACGACAACTACCTGATCACGGCCCGCGACGGCACGCTGACCATCCTGCAGCGCCTGTTCACGCAGACGCCCGAGCAGCAAGCGGCCGTCACCAACGTGCAGGCCGCAGCATCGCTCGTCACCACGCCCGCCACCCCAACCGCCGCCATCCCCATGAACGTCATCAGCCCGGGCACGCCCAGCCTGCCTAACCTGGCGGTCATTGCCGGGGGCATCAAATTGCCACCCCAGGCCGATGCCGCCAATGGCGGCAGCATCAACAAGGAGCGCCAACCATGAAGCGCGTACCCACGCTCCTGTCCGCCCTGTGGGCCTTGGCCCTACCGGCCCTGGCCCAGCAACCCCCCGACGCCGGGCAAACGCTGCAGCAACTTCAACCCACCGCACCCGCCCCAAAGCCTGCGCGCGCGAACGACAATCAGGCTCCCACAGCGCCCCCCACGCTGCCGGGCGGCATGCAGATCCGGTTGCAGACCGTTCGCTTCTCAGGCAACACCGTGTTCTCTGACGCCACGTTGCAAGCGGTGGTGGGCGATGTGACGGGCAAGCCCTTCGACATGACCCAGCTGCGGGCCTTGGTCGAGGCGGTCAATCTCCACTACCGACACCACGGCCACCCCTTCGCGCGGGCGTTCCTGCCGCCCCAAGCCCTGGCCGATGGGACGCTGCGCATCGACGTGGTGGAGGGCCGCTACGGTGAAGTCCGCGCCATGGGCGATGACGCCAGGCTGACGGCCCTGGCGCAAGCCTTCCTGGCCCCGATTCACGCCGGTGACTTGATCGAAAGCGCACCGCTGGAGCGCGCCACCTTGATCCTGAATGACCTGCCGGGCATCGCGGCCAGCCCCACCCTGCGCCCGGGTCAAATGCTGGGCACCGGCGACCTGGACGTGGCCATTCAACGCAGCAAGCCCTACAGCGTCGAGCTGGGCCTGGACAACCATGGCAACCGCTACACGGGCCAGACCCGCGCGCGCTTGAACCTGGACCTGAACAGCCCTTTCCGCCTGGGCGATCAGGCCACCTTGCGCAGCCTGGTCACGGCGCAAGGCCTGTGGTTCGGCCAACTGGGCTACAGCTTGCCGCTGAGGGCCAACGGCCTGCGCGGGCAGGTGGGCTACGCACACACCACCTATGAGCTGGGACAGGAGTTTGCGGCCCTGCGCGCCCATGGCACGGCCGATGTCGGCAGCATCGGATTGAGTTACCCCTGGCTGCGATCACAGCGCGCCAACCTGACGGTGAGCGGCACCTACCAGCACAAGACCCTGACCGACCAGCAAGATGCCGCGAGCACCCGCAGCGACAAGTCCAGCCAGACCTTGCCCCTGGCCCTGGACTTCGACCTGCGCGACGACATCGGTGGCGGCGGCATCACCTACGGTGCACTGAGCTGGACCCCTGGCCAGCTGCGCCTGGATGGGCCCCAGCGGGCAACCGATGCCAGCACGGCCCGCCAGCAAGGCCGCTTTGACAAAACCAACCTTGCCCTGGCCCGCCTTCAGGCCTTGCCCAAGCAACTGAGCCTGTTCGCGCGCGTGTCCACCCAATGGACCACCCACAACCTGGATTCTTCCGAAGGCTTCGGCCTGGGCGGCCCCGGTGGCGTGCGCGCCTACCCCGTGGGCGAAGGCTACGGCGACCGCGGCTGGGTGGGCCAGCTTGAGCTGCGCTACACGGCCGGGGCCTGGGGGCCTTACGTGTTCCACGATGCCGGCTCGGTGACCAAGAACGCGCGCCCCTGGGCACCCGGGAACAATGCGCGGCACATCGCCGGCCACGGTGTGGGCCTGCGCTTTCAGCAAGACCAGTGGCGCATTGATGCTTCAGTGGCCTGGCGCAGCCGGGGCGGCAATGCCGAATCGGACACCGCGCAACACAACCCCACGGGTTGGCTCACGGCGAGTTACAGGTTCTGACCAAGCTGGCGCAGCCGCGATCGCAAGTGCTCGATTTCATCCAGCAGGTCGAGCACGAGTGCCGTGCCTTCTACGCCCAGCTGCAGGTCATGGCTGATCCGCAATGCCGTGCGAGCCCGCCGCAAAGATGCGCCGCTGAACAGCCAGTCGTGGGGCCCGCTGCCGCCGGGCTCTAACACGCCCTCGTCGACCAGCACGATCAGTTGGGCATGGTCGGCACCGCTGGCGCGGCTCAGGTCTTCCAGCGTGAAGCGGATTTCTTCTTCAACGATGACGCCGGTGACAACGGTGAGGTGGCTGCTGCTGTTCATCATCGTCAAGCCTCCAGCGCGCTGCGCGGGTTGAAGTTGGGAAAGGTGCGTGCCAGTGCTTCGTAGGCCTGCGTGGATGCCGGGGTGTCCGCTGGCGGCACCGTGATGCCCAACACCGCGTACAGGTTGCCGGGCGGATCACCGGGCAGACCCCGGCCCTTGAGCCGCAACTTGCGCCCCGATGACGAACCCGCAGGCACGGTCAATTGCACCGAGCCAGCGGGCGTGGGCACGGTCACGGCCGCGCCCAAAGCGGCCTCCCAGGGGGTGATCGGCAGGTTTAGGTAGAGGTCTCGGCCATCGACCCGGTAGTGCGCGTGGGGCCTGAAGGCCACTTCCAGATACAGGTCGCCTGCCGGCCCACCCAGATCGCCCGCTTGCCCCTGCCCGGCCAGGCGCAGGTGCTGGCCCTCACGCACGCCCTTGGGGATGTTGACCTCCAGCTGTCGGTTTTGCAGCGTGTAATGGCCTTGCGCATCTGCCACGGGCATGCGCAGTGAGATGGTGCGGCGCGCGCCTTGGAAGGCATCTTCCAGGTCGATGATGATTTTGGCGTGGTGGTCTTCGCCGGTGGCACGCCGCCTGCCCTGAGCACGCGCCCCACGGGCTTGCCGCCCAAACATGGATTCAAAGAAATCACTGTGGCTGATGTCCTCGTCGGGCTCGCGTTGGGGGCGCAGGCGGGCCTCATCGTAGGCCGCGCGCCGCTGGGGGTCGCTCAAGGCTTCATAGGCTTCGGCCAGGTCTTTGAAACGCGCTTCGGCATCGGTCTCCTTGCTGACATCCGGGTGGTACTTGCGCGCCAGCTTGCGGTAGGCGCGCTTGATCTCATCCTGGGTGGTGGTGCTTTGCAGGCCGAGCGTGGCGTAGTAATCCTTGAACTCCATGGGTGGTTCCAGCCTTGCCTGTTAAACGCCCACGGTAGCGCCAAGTGGGTAACCTCACTTGATCATGGTCAAAAACAGCGCTGTGTGTGCTGGCGCACAGTGCGCACTTCAGCAGATGATGATCATGATCATGATCATGATCAACACTTTGGCTCAGATGACAGACACCACACCACCTGCCCCTCGGGATCGTCGGTTTGCCAGCGCGGCTTGGCAAGCCTGGCCTTTTGCCGTGATGAGCCAAAACTTTTTGTGGGCCGAGCAATGGTGGCGCGATGCCACCCAAGGCATGCCCGGCATCTCGGACCACCAACGCGCGCAGATCAGCTTTGCCGCGCAACAGATGGTGGACCTGGCCTCGCCGGCCAACTTCATCTGGAGCAACCCCGAGGTGCTGGCACGCACCGCCTTGACCGGTGGGGCCAACCTGTGGCAAGGCGCGCGCAACTGGCTGGATGACGAGAAGCGCTTGCAGACCCAGGCGCCACCACCGGGCGCTGGCGAGTTTGAAGTGGGCAAATCAGTGGCGGTCACGCCCGGCCAAGTGATCTACCGCAACCGCTTGATCGAGTTGATTCAGTACGAGCCCACGGGCGGCATGGTGCGGCCCGAGCCGATTCTGATCGTGCCCGCCTGGATCATGAAGTACTACATCCTTGATCTGTCGCCCGGCAACTCTTTGATCAAGTACCTGGTGGATCAGGGCCACACGGTGTTCGCGATCTCGTGGCTGAACCCCACGGCGGATGAGCGCGATCTGGGCATGGCCGACTACCAACGCCTGGGGGTGATGGACGCGCTGAACGCCGTCAACAGCGTGGTGCCCGGGCAGAAGGTGCACGCTTTGGGCTACTGCCTGGGCGGCACCTTGCTGGCCATCGCCGCGGCCACAATGGGCCGCGATGGGGATGCCCGGCTGGCCAGCTTGTCACTGCTGGCAGCACAAACGGATTTCACCGAACCGGGCGAACTGTCGCTGTTCATCGATGAGCCCCAAATCAAGGCGCTTGAGGCGATGATGGCCAGCAAGGGCTACCTGGACAGCCAGCAGATGGCCAGCGCCTTTGTGTTGATCAATGCCAAAGACTTGCTCTGGTCGCGGATGCTGAAAGACTACCTGCTGGGCGAGCGCGCGCCACTGAGCGACATGATGGCCTGGAACGCCGACGGCACCCGGCTGCCTTGTCGCATGCACAGCCAGTACCTGCGGCGCCTATTTTTGCACAACGAGTTGGCCAACGGCCACTACCCGGTCGATGGGCACGCGGTCAATCTGCGCGATGTTCAGTGCCCGGTGTTCTGCCTGGGCACGGTCCGCGACCAGGTAGCCCCCTGGCGCTCGGTGTACAAACTCCACCGATTGACCGTCGCCGACATCACCTTCGTGCTGACATCAGGCGGCCACAACGTGGGCATCGTCAATCCGCCCGGCGTGCCAGGGCGCAGTTACCAGATGCTCACACGGGCGCGTGGTGACTTGTGCCTGGCCCCTGATGACTGGCTGGAAGCCGCGTCCCACCATGACGGCTCCTGGTGGCCTGCCTGGTTGGCGTGGTTGCAAGCGCGGTCGGGAGAGATGATCATGGCCCCTTCGATGGGCGCCCCGGCCCAAGGCCTGCCGCCGATCTGCCCGGCCCCTGGCACCTACGTATTGCAAAGGTAAAGCGCCATGGACTTCAACCTCGCGGGCAAGAAAGGCCTGGTCATCGGCATCGCCAACGAGCACAGCATCGCCCATGGCTGTGCCAAGGCGATGCGCGCACTGGGGGCCGAGCTGGCCGTCACCTTCCTCAACGAGCGTGCTGAAGCCTTTGTGCGCCCGCTGGCCGAACAGCTCGGCAGCCCCCTGATCCTGCCTTGCGATGTTGAAAAGCCCGGTGAGCTTGAGGCCGTGTTCGACGCCGTGCGGGCCACTTGGGGCCACCTGGACTTTGCGTTGCACGCCGTGGCCAGCGCCCCCAAGGACGACCTGCATGGACGCGTCATCGATTGCTCAGCCGCTGGCTTTGCGCGCGCCATGGATGTGTCGTGCCACTCGTTCATCCGCATGGCCAAGCTCAGCGAACCACTGATGCGCCAGGGCGGCACCTTGCTGACCATCAGCTACTACGGTGGCCAGAAAGTGGTCGAGCACTACAACCTGATGGGCCCGGTCAAGGCGGCACTGGAGGCCGTGGTGCGCTCGCTGGCCACCGAGCTGGGCCCACAGGGCATCCGTGTTCACGCCTTGTCGCCCGGGCCGATCCTGACCCGCGCCGCCTCAGGCATTGAGCACTTTGATGACTTGCTGGCGCAGACTGCGCGCACATCGCCGATGCAACGCACCGTGACCATTGACGAAGTGGGCGCCATCGCCGCCGGCCTGGTCAGCGACTGGGCCACGGGCATGACGGGCAATGTGGTGTTTGTGGACGGTGGGTGCCATGTGCTGGGGTGACTAAACCGCCTGGCGGCCGGCGCCTACCGGCTGATGCGTGAAGCGGTAGGCGCTCAGCCCCGAAAACGCCGTGCGCCAACGGTAGCTCAGCGTGAACCCGGGCCAGTTGGTGCTGTTGTGCCCATTGGCATCGACGTACCAACTGCGGCAACCATGCCAGACGGTGTTCTTCAAACTGGCCTGGATGCCCTGGTTGTAGTTCTTGAAAACCCGCTCGTCCACCTCGATGGCATGGGCCCCGGCTTGCCGCATGGCCCGCAAGCAGCGCATGACGTGGCCGATCTGGCTTTCGATCATGTAAACGATGGAGTTGTGGCCCAGGTTAGTGTTGGGCCCGTACAGCATGAAGAAGTTGGGAAAGCCCGGCACCGTCATGCCCAGGTAGGCACTGGCGCCACCTTGCCAGGCCGCGTTCAGGTCCAGCCCCTGGCACCCCGTGATGCGCATGGGCGATAGGAACTCGGTGGCGGCGAAGCCTGTGCCATGGATGATGACGTCCGCCAGGTGAACCTGGCCGTCATCGGTCTCGATGCCCTGCTCAACCACGCGGCGGATGCCTTGCGTCTGCAAGCTCACATTGGCCCGGCTGATCGCGGACAGGTACTCACTGGACAGCAAGATGCGCTTGCAGCCGATCGGGTAATCGGGCATGAGCTTGTGGCGCAAGGCGGGGTCGGCCACCTGCGCTTTCAGCAGCCTTTGGAAGGGCCAGCCCACCGCAAAGCGCATCAGGCCCTTGAACCGCGTGAACGCCAAGGCCTGGGACTCGTACTTCACATAGATGCACAAGCGCTGCCAGCGCGCCGCACCAGGCACGTGCTTGAAAGCAGCTTTTTCCAGCGCGCTGTATGCACGGTCGGGCCGAGGCTTGAGGTAGTTGGGGGAGCGTTGAAAAACGTGGAACTGCGCCACCTGGGATGCGATGGCCGGCACGAACTGCACGGCCGACGCGCCCGCGCCCACCACGGCCACCCGCTGGCCGGTGAGATTGACCGCATGGTCCCAGGTGGCCGAGTGAAAGCTGGCGCCTGAAGCTTTCAAGGCCGGGCAGCTTGGGCAAAGCGGGGCGGCTCAACTGGCCCGTGCCGCTGATCAGCACCGATGCCGTGTGCGCCTGGCCATCGGCCAAGGTGACGTGCCAAACGGATAGGGCATCGTCAAAAGCTGCTTGCGCCAACTCGGCCCCGAATCGAATGTGTTGGCGCAGGTCGTACTTGCTGGCGCAATGCTGCAGATACGCCAGGATCTCGCCTTGCGCGGCAAACACGCGCGACCACGCCGGGTTGGGCTCGAATGAAAACGAGTACAGGTGGGAGGGCACATCGCACGCCGCACCGGGGTAGCTGTTGTCGCGCCAGACGCCGCCCACGTCGTACGCTTTCTCCAAGATGATGAAATCGTCGATGCCGGCCTTGCGCAGCGCGATGGCCATGCCCAAGCCCGCGAAGCCGGTGCCGATGATGATGGCGCTCAAGGCCCCAGCGCTGGCGGCCTGATCGTTGGCGGGTGCCAGCATGCAGTTGTCTCCTTGCGGCCGTCAGCAGGCCTGTTCACGTGGCGCCAATGTAAGGCACCTGCACCGATCACTTGGGCAAGATGTTGGGCACCAGGGGCCGCTCCAGCCGCGTGACCCACCACTTCAAGGCTTCGCCCATGCGCCCGGGCTTCCAGGCCAACCAGAAGGTCTCGTCCGGGCGAGGCTCTTCGCAGGGCAATTGCACCAGGGTGCCGCGCGCCAGGTCTGCCTGAACGCAGGCCAAGGGCAAAAAGCCATGCCCGATACCCGCCACCTGGTAGGCGATCTTGGCCGCCATGGATGGCACGGTGATGCGCTTTTGGCCCATCAGCAAACCCACGGTGCGCTCTGACAGCGAACGCGCGCTGTCACCCACCACGATGGCGGTGTGCAACAACAAGTCATCTCGCGTCACGGACCGCTTCAGCAAGGCCAGCGGGTGGGTCGGCGCCACGCAAAAACCAAAGGCCAGCGAGCCCACGCTGACCGCCTTGTAGCCGCCGCCCGCCGGGCCATCGCCGGCCGCCACGATCACATCGGCGCGGCCATCGCGAAGCGCCTACAGGTGCCCGTCAAGGTCTCGCAGGCGATGCGCAGGCGCGTGCCGCACTGCAGGTCTTCAAAGGCGCAGATGTCGTCAGCCAGGGCACTGGTGGGGATCAGCGAATCGTGCATCAGGCGCACTTCGGTCTCGAAGCCGGTGGATGTTTGCCGCATCCGGGACTCCAGGTCGGCGGCCGCGCTCAGCAACCAGCGCCCTTCCTTGAGCATCTCCTGGCCCGCCGGGGTCAGGCTCACGCGGGGGCCGTTGCGCACGAACAAGGCCAGGCCCAGGTGATCTTCCAGCTTGCCGACCGCGTAGGAGATGGTGGAGGGCACTTTGTGAAGGCGCTCGGCCGCAACCGCGAATGAGCCGTGGCGGGCGATGGCATCCACGACTTCGGTGGCTTCCATGGTGATTTTCAGCATCATCGAAATGATCGATCATGGAAGCGTGAATGTTTCAAGCTGGAGGCCGCCCACAACGCAGACACTTGATCCATGCCAACGTAACAACCCAGCAACGCAAGCCGTTCCACCGGGTGACCAAGGCACAAAAATTGATCATGAATTCTGTCGACAGACAAACTGACCAGGAGCCCACCATGCAAGAACTTCGCCCCTCCACCGCCCGAGGCATCGCCAACCACGGCTGGCTCAACTCCCACCACACCTTCTCGTTCGGCAGCTACCGCGATCCGCAGCACCAAGGTTTTTCCGACCGGTTGGTCATCAACGACGACCGTGTGCAGCCCGCGCAAGGCTTTGGCACCCACGGCCACAGCAACATGGAGATCTTCTCTTGCGTGCTGGAAGGCGCGCTGGAGCACAAGGACTCGATGGGCACCGGCTCGGTCATCCACCCCGGCGACGTGCAGTTGATGAGCGCGGGCACCGGCGTGCCCCACAGCGAGTTCAACCACTCGACCACCGAGCCGGTGCACTTCCTGCAGATCTGGATCGTGCCCAACGTCAAAGCCGTTGAGCCCAACTACCAGGAGAGGGGCTTCAGCACCGCCGACAAGCGTGGTCGCCTGCAGTTGATCATCTCGCCCGATGGCGCCGACGGCTCGCTGACCATCCGCCAGGATGCGCGCGTCTACGCCGGCCTGTTCGATGGCGCCGAGCAAGCCACGCTGGACCTGGGCCCTGATCGGTACGCCTATGTGCACGTGGCGCGCGGCAGCGTCGAGCTCAATGGCCAGCGCTTGAGCGAAGGCGACGGCGTGAAGCTGCGCCACGAGCACGTGCTGACTTTGTCCGGCGGCCAGCAGGCCGAGGTGCTGGTCTTCAACCTGCGCCCCCAAGAGCTACCGGCACTGTGAACCTGAAAAATCTTCAAGACGACAAGGGCGCCTGTCGGCACGATCTGCCGCAGCGCCACTGAACCATCCGCCCACGGGAACGCCAATTGCCCCTTCACAGCAAGCCGACGTCGTCGGCCATAACTCGAAGGATCCCCGCATGCATTCATCATCAAGCCTCAAAGCCATCCTGGCCATCACCGCTGCCAGTCTGAGCCTGTCGGCCATGGCCGTGGACAAGACCATCGACCCCACCAACAGCCAGACAGAAATGACCCCACAGCAGCAAGAAAAGCGCGACCTCAAGACCGAAAGCAAGGCCAACTACAAGGCCCGCAAAGACATTGCCGAAGTTAACAAGGACTTGGAAATCTCAGACTGCAAAACCTCAGGCCTCGACAGCAAAGATGCGCGTGACTGCAAACATAGCGCCAAGGTAGGTGCCAAGGCGGCCAAGCATGAAGCCAAGGAAGTTTACAAGGGCGACAAGGCCGACATCAAGGCCCACACCGAGTAAGCCGGCTGTAAATTTTGCGGTAACGTGGGCGGGCGTCGTGACACCACGCACCAGGCAGGCGCGCCACCCTGCGCTACCAACACAAGCGCCCACGCACGCAAACGCTGTCAGACGCCAGCCTTCGCCATGGCCAGCGTCAACTCCTGCCGCCCCTGGTCCGCACCACTGCCCGGCACCATGGCCCCATCCAAAGTCCCCAGCGCCGCCAGGTGCTGCGCCAACTGCTCAGGCACATCACCGCCCACGCCCAGGTACACGCCAGGCGTCATGGCAATGTGCGCCGCCGCGAAGGCGCCCGCCCCCGCGCCCAGAATGGTGCGGTTCGGCGCGCTTTCATGCGCCAACACCAACATCGCCGGCACCACCGCCTCAGGCTTCAGCAAGTCAAGCATCGCTTGAGGAAACAAGCCTTCCGTCATGGCCGTGGCCGCCGTTGGGGCCAGGCAATTCACGCGGATGTCGTTCTTGGCGCCTTCGATGGACAAGGTCTGCATCAAGCCCACCAGGGCCATCTTGGCCGCCCCGTAGTTGGCCTGCCCAAAGTTGCCATACAGGCCCGACGACGAGGTGGTCATCACGATGCGCCCGTACTTTTGCGCGGTCATCAGTGGCCAGACCGCCTTGGTGCAATGAACCGCGCCCATCAGGTGAACCTCAAGCACCAGCCTGAAGTCATCCACCTCCAGCTTGGCAAAAGACTTGTCACGCAAGATGCCCGCGTTGTTGATCAACACATCCACGCGGCCCCAGGCATCCTGCACCTGCTGAACCATGGCCTGCACCGCCACGAAATCAGTGACCGAGCAACCGTTGGCCATGGCCTCGCCGCCAGCGGCCTGGATCTCTTCGACCACCTTCTGTGCCGCCGCAGAATGACCCGCGCTGTCGCCCAGGTCGTTGACCAGCACCCTGGCCCCGCGCGCGGCCAGGGCCAACGCGTGCTGACGGCCCAAGCCGCCGCCCGCGCCCGTCACGATGGCCACTCGGCCGTTGAAGCTCATCTTGTCCATCAGTTGCTCGCTTTCATGATTGAAAAGTTGCGGGGCACTCGTTCATTTTTTGGACCGGCTTTGACGCACCGGTTTGGCATCTGTCAGCGTGAACTTCTGGTTCACCTGATCCAGCCAAAGCAAGGAATCAATCTGCGACATGAACTGCTGCAGATAGTGGGGCGACAGGTCGCGCATCAAGCGCAGTGAATGCAGCACCAGCATGTGCGCGTTGAGCGGGCCGGCGTTTTCAGGGCCACGCCCAAAGGCCTCGCTCACCTGCTTTTCAGCGGCAATGCGAGACCAGGTTTCCCGGAAGCGGCGGGCGCTCTTGATGTCAGACCCGCCATCGTCATGCCCCTCAGAGCCAGGTCCGCCCACGCTCTTCGTGCGGTGCTGGATGTACTGGTTCAGCTGGGTCAACGGTGCGCTTGACGACACCGGCTTTGCGCGCTCATCGCGGGCCACCCTGGGCACTTGCGCAAAGCGCTCGCCATAGTTCACCAGGGCGCTGTCCAGCTTGCCTTGCAGGATGCGCCGCACCTCACCAGAGGCCTGGTCCACGCGCCTTGACAGCACCTCCAGGTAATGAAAGCGCACCGGGTCAAAGCGCCCGGCGCCATCGCGGCGCAAGGCCTCCAGCGACAGCACAGGCGCCTCGCTCATGGCGCGACTGCAGCCTTCACGTTGGCCGACTTGGGCACGGGCGCCATCTCCACGCGTCGGTTCAAGGCGCGGCCCTTTTCGTCCGCGTTCGAGGCCACTGGCTGTTCAGGCCCGAACGCCGCCGCGAACACGTGTGACGACGGCATGCCCTCGTCCATCAAAGCGCGGGTGACGGTCAGGGCGCGCTGGGCCGACAGCTCCAGGTTGTCCTCGAAGCGCTTGCCAGCGCCCTCGCGCAGGGCCTTGTCATCGGTGAAGCCGCTCACCATCAGCATCTCGTCACGCTCCCCCAAGTAGACCAGCAAGGGCTGCACCAGCCCCTTCAACAACTGCCGCCCCTCGGGCCGCAACTGGTCGGAGTTGACCGGGAACAACACGCTGCCACTGATGCCGATGCGCCCGTTGTTCAAGGTGACGCGGCCCGTGGCCAGGGGGATGGCCAAAGCCTTTTCCAAAGCGATGCGGCGCTTCTCTTCCACCTGGCGCTTTTGCACTTCCGATTGCAGGTTGGCCACCAGGTCCATCTGCACCACCAGCACGCCCACCAGGATCAGCACGAAGGCGCCCAGCAAGCCCGCCATGAGGTCGCCAAACACGGCCCAGACCGGGGCGGTGTCTTCGATGCCGTTGCCCTGCTCGTCAAGCTCGGACATCGGCGGCCTCACGGTGCAGTCGGCGAAGGTCTTCCACGATGCCTTGTTGCGACGCGATGCTCAGATCGATGACCTCGCGCGCTTGCGCCACGTAGTAGGCCAGTTGCTCATCGCTGCGCGCGGTGGATTGTTTGATCGAGCCTTCGATGCGCGCCAGGCTGTCCAGCAGCTTGTCGTTGCTGGCGCTGAACAGCTGCACGCCATGGCCGAAGGATTCTCCCAGGCTGGACAACTCGACCGCGCTGCCGGTGAGGTGCGCGGCCACATCGGCCGACTGGCCCGCTTGCGCCTGCAGCGCTTGCGCGAACTGGCTGCTCGCCTGGCTCAGCACTTGGTTGGCCGAGCTCACCAAGGATTCAATGGCCACACGCTGTTCGCCCGATGCCTGGTTCAAGCCCTGCAACAAGGTGGTGATCTTCTCGACCAGGCCATTGCGTTCTTGTAGTGCCAGGTTGCCCTGCTCGGTGAGCTGCACCATCTCGTGTCGCAGCTGCGCAATCACCTGGGCCGCCGCTTGAGGCACGTCCGAGGCCGTCTGCATCAGGCGCGTCATGGGGGCCTCCAGCGTCGTGCCCAGGGTGGCCAGGTGGCTGGCCATCGCGGCCTGCAGTTCACCCAAGCGCGCCACGGCGGCATCGCCACGCGAAGCTTCGTCGTCTCGCAGGGCGCCCAACTCCGTGCGCCACACGCTGGCCAATTGGTCCATGCGCTCGCGGTGGTGTTGCAGCCATTGCGCCTCAGACTCGATGCGCGAACGGATCAGCTCTTCAGATTGGTTGAGCAAACGCGCCACATCGTCCAGGGTCTGGCCGGCCTGCAGGCTGGTGCGCTCGGTGATCTCGCGGGCGGTCTTCTCCAGCGTCAGGCAGACCGCGTTCTGCTGGGCCAGCGTTTGCGCGCCCACTTGCTGCCACTCGCCCTGCAGTTTGGCGGCCATGGTTTCCAGGGCGCCCGTCCAGGCTTGCAGGCGCTGCCCATCCACCAATGCTTGCTCGGCTTGCGATTGGGACGCGGCCTCGTTGACCGTGGCCAGCAGTGCGCCCGAGCGCTGCTCGAAGGTTTGCGTAAAAGCGGTCAGCGAACGGTCCAGGCCATCGACCAAGCTTTCGCTGGTGCGTGCGTGGGTTTGCAACGCGGCAGCCCAGCCATCGGACACGCTGCGGGCCGTGGCGCTGAACTGGTCCGACAAGCCATTCAGTTGCGTTTGCGCCGCGTCCACCTGGCGCTGATGCGCGCGCGTCGACTCCAGCGCGATCTCCGACATGGCGGCCTCAACCACCGGCTTGAGGGTCTCGCCCGCCATCTTCGCGCTGCTCACCAGGCTGTCTTTCAGCGAGGCCCCCACCTCGCCCGCCAAGCCGGTGTAGGCGGCGCTCACGTCGCGGTGGAACTGCGCCTGTTGGCCCAGCAACTGCTCGCTCAACTGCTGGTTGCGGCGCTCCAGCGACTCCATCATGGCCTGCAACTTGTCGACCACCTCAGGCAAGGCGTGCGCCTGCACCTGCAGCGCCTTGAAGCTTTCATCGCGCTGATGGGCGCGTGAAAATGGCCGCAGCTCAGCGGCGATGCGCGCGTCCAGTTGCCGCGCCACCTCCAAGCGCTCGCGCCGGCTGATGGCCGAGATCAGGCCCAACATGCTTGACGCGGCCACCCCCGCCACCGAGGTGCCAAACGACAAGCCCAAGCCCTTGATGGGCGCGGCCAACGCCGAGCGGATGGCCTGCAGGTCGGTTGAGCCTTCGAGCGCGAACACGGCGCCCTTGAAGGTCACCACCATGCCCAGGAAGGTGCCCAGCATGCCCAGCATCACCAACAAGCCCACCAGGTAAGGCGTCAATGCGGGGCCGGGCAAGGCGACGCGCTCACCCTCGATGCGCAGTCGCACGGCGTTCTGCAAGGAGGGGTGCAAGTCGGCCAGCCAGGCCCGCAGGTCGGACAAGGGTTGCGGGATGCTGGCCAAGGCCGCAGCCAACGACGACGTGGCCACCCGGAACTGCTGGAGCTCAAACGCGCCCAGCAAATACACGCCAGCAATCAGCACCGTCATCAGCAGGGCCAGTGGGCTGGCGCCGATGAACCCCACGCCGACCCAGCCCACCACCATCAGGCCGATGGCAAAGGCGACTG
>NZ_JACMNS010000013.1 GCF_014378415.1 Aquabacterium sp. | reverse complement strand
GCTGGACAGCGTGGAAACGCCCAGTGGCGTGTTCCAGCGCTTCTCGCTGGCCAACGGTGGCGGCGCCATCAACGACATCCGCGAAGTTGGTTTGCCCGAAGTGCCCTTGAGCGGCTTCTCGCTGGCCTTGCCGGTGGATGCGAAGGACGGCTCGTCCACGGTGGAGATCACGCCCGAAGGTTCCATCAAGCGCCAGCAAGCGCGCCTGTACCCCGTTCAGCCGCCTGACAACAGCCGCGAGGGCTTCCAGGAGCTGCCCAAGTTTGAGTTCAACGCTGACCGCTGGTCCAAGGGCTTCAAGACGCCCGGTCAAGACCAAGGCACCTTGCCCGTGTTCAAGGGCGATGCCAGTGTGAATGGCTACCGCCTCTCGCCCTACGGCTACAACCCGGCTGAGCAACTGATCACCTACTACCCCAGCTACCTGGTCACCATCAAGCACCCAGGCAACTGCTTCATCTACGACCGACTCAAGCTCAAGGGCGTGCTCGGCACACGGGCTCTGGGCTTTGATGGCATCGATCAGCGCATCGAGCAACTGCCCCTGCCTGCCCTGCAGTTCACGATCAACAAGGATCTGGCCAGCAAGCTGCGTTGCGCCCCCCCCATCGTCATCAACCCCGCCATTTTCGGGGCCCGTTTCCTGATCGTCACGCACCCCAACTTCAAGCCAGCGGCCGACACTCTCAAGGCGCACAAGCAAGCGCTGGGCATCTCGACCCGCGTGGTCACCACGGCGGACATCACCGGTGCTGGCCCCAGTGCCACCGAGGCGCAAATCCGCAACTGGATCGCCAACTACTACAACACGCACCTGATCCGTCCGAAGTGGGTGCTGTTCATGGGCGATGCCGAGTTCGTGCCCACCCACTATGACCAGCAGAACATCTGGGACACCGCGCGCAACGCGGGTGACATGTGGTACGGCCAGTTCCTGGCAGGCGCCACCGCCACCACCATCCCACCTTTTGGCATTGGCCGCTTCCCGGTGGACTCGCTGGCGCAGGCCAACACCATCGTCTCCAAGGTGATGGCGTTTGAGAACTCGCCCCCGCCCAACCCCATCTTCGGCCAGGACTTCTACAGCCGCCTGACCTTTGCCTCCTACTTCCAGAGCTCTGGCGCCACCGATGCACGCTGGTTCGTGGAAACCAGCGAGATGGTGCGCAACCATGCGGTGGGCAAGGGTTACAGCGTGGCCCGCCTGTACACGGCACCGGCCTCGTCCAACCCCTCCTTCTACAACAGCGGCGCGGCCATCCCGGCGGCACTGAAGAAGCCCGGTTTTGCGTGGGATGCCGACCGCAACGACATCGCTGCGGCCATCAATCAAGGCTCGTCGTTGGTCTACCACCGCGACCACGGCTGGTGGACCGGCTGGGGTGATCCATCCTTCCAGACGGGCGACCTGGGCCTGGTCTCGGTGACCAATAACAAGTTCCCGGTGGTGTTCAGCATCAACTGCGCCAGCGGTATCTTCGACAACGAAACCGTCGACTTGGTCGCCAACAGGATTGGCGCCGGCTATGGCCCGAACGTGGGCAGCACCTACTGGGCCGAAGCCTTCCTGCGCAAGGCCGATGGCGCCCTGGCGGTGATTGGTGATTCGCGCTCCAGCAGCACCACCGACAACAACCACTTCACCCTGGGCTTGTTCGACGGTGTGTTCCCGGGCTTGGTCCCCACCTTCGGCACGGGCAGCTCCATTCAGCGCCTGGGTGACTTGCTGAACTACGCCAAGACCTACATCTCCGATGTGAGTTCTGGCGCGCAAGGCAACCGGCACCCGCTGGACAGCGGCGGCAGCCGCCCGGCCATCGTCAACCTGCGTCAGGAACTCAACATCTACAACCTGTTGGGTGACCCCACCGTCAAGCTGCGTGTCAGCCCGCCGTGGAAGTTCGGCCCACCCATCTTCACCCTGGAGCAAACGCTGGTGAAGATCAAGGTGCCCGTGCAACCCGGTTGCCTGACCTGCCCGCCCGAGCTGGTGCCACCTGAGTGGGTCACCGTGGTGGCGTTCGAACCCAAGACGGGCCTTGAACTGGGCCGTGGCTTGCTCAACGCCGATGGCGTGGGCGAGATCGACCTGGGCGATGGCTTCAAGGGTGACAACGTGCTGGTGCGCGTGGCCTCGCCCGATGGTGCCAGCACACAGGCCGCAGTCATTGAAACCGACAGCGATGGCGACGGCGTGCCCGACAGCAGCGACAACTGCGTGGCCGTGCCCAACAAAGAGCAGCAGGACACCGACGGTGACGGTTATGGCAACGCTTGCGATGCCGACCTGAACAACGACGGCTTCGTCAACTCCCTGGACCTGTCGACCATGCGTGGCCAGTTCGGCAAGCGTGGTGTGGCGGGTGACTTGAACGGTGACGGCCTGGTCAACGCCCTGGATGTCAGCCGCTTCAGCAAGCTGTTCGGCAAGGCCCCTGGCCCTTCCGCCTGGCACCTGCCCATGGCCGCTGCCAAGTAACCCTTTCCTCAACCCTGTTCTCTGATCTTTACTTCAAGGAATCTTCATGAAACTGAACCAAACCCTCATCGCCGCTGCCGTTACCCTGGCCGCCTTCGCTGCGCAAGCCCAGACCGTCTCGGTCAGCCCTTCGGTCACCAGTGTCCACATCGGCGACATCTTCACCGTGGACTTGTTGGCCACGGGCTTCCCCGACAAAATCTTCGGTGGCGGCTACAACATTGCCTTTGACGCCAGCATCCTCCAGTTGGACGACATCACCTTCCCGGCCAGCTGGGAGTTCCTGGTGGACAAGGGCACCAAGGTGGGCGGCACCGTGAGCGACGTGTTCTTCAACACGTTCTCGGCACCCATCAAGGGCGACTTCCTGACCTCGACCTTGAAGTTCAAGGCCATTGGTTCGGGCACCTCGGGCATCACTTTGAGCGAGTCGCCTTCCTTCCCCTTTGGTGATGAGTTCAGCAACGCCGTCAGCGTGACCTATGTGGGTGGTGTCGTGAACGTGGCGGCCGTGCCCGAGCCTGGCCCGGTGGCCCTGATGCTCGCGGGCATGGGCGCGGTCGGCTTCATGGCCTCGCGCCGTCGCCGTCAAGGCTGAGCTTTGGTGGTGTAGCTTGTTGAAAGGGGTTGGCGGCATGCCAGCCCCTTGAATGCGGGGCGCGTTGACACGAAACTGTCACCGTGGCGACCTAGCCTGAACATCATTTTTTCATGTTGTTCTGGAGAGTTGCTTTATGAAATCCACCACTTTTGCCCTGGTTGCCGCCTTGGCCGCCGGCCTGGTTCTGAGCGCGCCCGCCCAAGCCGCGGCCACCTTCGTCAATGGCCTGGCTTTGTCGGGATCAGCCCTTGATGTCTCGGGGGGTACTTCGGTCAACGATGGCCGCATGGGCTATTTCTCGGACTTGTACTACGACGCCAACCGCAGCGAATGGTGGGGCTTGTCAGACCGTGGCCCCGGTGGCGGCACGCTCAGCTATGACACGCGCGTTCAGCGTTTCACCCTGGACGTCAATGCCACCACGGGGGCCATCTCCAACTTCCAGGTGGTCCAGACCGTCAAGTTCACCAACGCTTCGGGCCAGGCATTCAACGGCATTGCGCCCAATCCCAACAGCACTTTGGGCCGCTCTTTCGACCCGGAAGGCTTTGTGATCAACCCGCGCAGTGGCAATTTCCTAGTGTCTGACGAATACGGCCCCTCGCTGTACGAGTTCAACCGGTCAGGCCAGCTGTTGCGCACGCTCAGCACCCCCAGCAACCTGATCCCACGCAACGCAGGCACCGGCGTGGCCAACCATGCCGGCGATATCGGCAACACCGCTGGCAAGCGCACCAACCGCGGCTTTGAAGGCCTGGCGGTCAGCCCGAATGGGCAGTTCGCCTTCGCCATGCTGCAAAGCGCCATGCTTGACGAGGGTGGCGGCGATGGCGTGTACAACCGCATCGTCAAGTTTGACTTGAACACGGGTGCTGCCCTTGGCCAGTACGCCTACAAGATGGAAGGCAGCAACCAGGGGCGTGGCATCTCTGCCCTCGTGGCCATCAATGACCACGAGTTCGATGTGCTGGAGCGCAACAATCGTGGCGTGGGCGTGCCTGAGGCCAACCTGGCTTCGCCCAACAAAAAGGTGTACCGGATCGACATCGATGGCGCCACGGATGTCAGCGGCATCGACCTGAACGCACCCGGTGCCAGCTTCACCGCGGTGAGCAAGACCGCCACGCCCGTGGTTGATCTGGCCGCCGACACCTTGTCGGAGCTGGGCAATGTGTCGCCTGAAAAGTGGGAGGGCTGGACCATTGGACCGAAATTGGCTGATGGCACATACATGCTGTTGGCTGGCACTGACAACGACTATTCAATCACCCAGAACCCGGTGGGCGAGCAGTTCGAGGTGTTCATCAAGCCGGGGGTCGGCACGGTAACGCGCATCCAGTGCGACATCGGCACCTTCAACAACTGCAAATCGATTGGCAGCAACGGGGTGGTGGGTGCCGCATTGGCGGGGGGTACCAACTTCGCGGGCTACACCGCCATTCCGGGCGTGCTGCACGCCTACAAATCCGGTCTTGGCGACATGACGAACTATGTTCAGGCCGTGCCTGAGCCCGAATCCATCGCCTTGCTGGGCGCTGGCTTGGCCGTGATGGTGTGGGTGCGTCGCCGCCGCTGAGCCCTGATGCCCTGATCCGACGCCGGATCTGAAACCCCCCGACAATCCCGGCATGGAAGCTTGGATGGTCGCGGGGGTTTCTTCGCTTTTGCAGTGGTTCGCTTTGCCCCAGGTGGGTTTGAGCGCGGTGTTCGTGGTGGCCTTCGTGTCGGCCACGCTGCTGCCTTTGGGTTCCGAGCCGGCCGTCTTTGCACTGATCAAGCTCAACCCTGAGTTGTTCTGGCCTGCGGTGCTGATCGCCACCTTGGGCAACACCCTGGGGGGCATCGTGACTTGGTGGATGGGTTGGTGGGCGCGCCGTGGCACCGAGAAGGTGACCCACCACCCGGCCAACACCAACACCTGGGCCCTGCGCTGGCTGCAACGCTTTGGCGCCAAGGCCTGCCTGCTGTCGTGGTTGCCCATCGTGGGCGACCCCCTGTGCGCGGTGGCAGGTTGGCTCAGGCTGCCCTTCTGGCCTTGTGTGGCCTGCATGGCGGTGGGCAAGTTCGCCCGCTACATCACCCTGACCGCTTTCATGCTTTGGGTGGTGTAATTTTCACCATGCGCCATCCCATGTTCATGGGATGCATTTTGTAACGATTTTGTTCCCGCAACTGGGTCAATCCGTGACTTGCGACATTAACATCGAGCTAATCGCGAAACAAAACACATGGATACCAATCGCGACGATCCAACGCTGTCATCAAGAAAACGTCCAGGGAGGACTGATGGATGACGAGCCCCGGCGGTGAAAGCCCCCGGGGCTTTTTTACGTCACTTCTTGACTTCGAGTGTGGTGATGGTGAACTGGCCACCTACCTTGTCGGCTGTGAAGTTCACCTTGTCGCCCACCTGCACGGCCTTGAGCCAAGCTGGATTGGCCACCCGAAAGGCCATCTGCATGGCCGGCAGGTCCAGGCTCTTGATCTCGCCGTGCTTGAGGGTGATTTTGCCGGTGTCGGCATCGATTTTCTTGACTTCGCCGTCCACGGCCAGGGCCGAGGCCGACAGGCTCAAGCCCACGATCAGGGCGGCGGTGGTGGCGAACAATGACTTCTTCACAGAGGGCTCCTTGGCGAACACAACGGTGTCCAGTATGACCCGAGGCGCGCCAAAGCGCGGACCCCGCCCTCCTTAGACGCGCGGGCCGACCATCAGGTTGACAAGTTTTTTATCAACAGCCCGCGCAGTGTCCCTAAAATAAGCGCTTTGCTCGTTACAAGAACTGCGCGCCGCCATGACCGCCTTGCCCACCGATCCGCCCGACACCTTTGCCAACATTTCGCCCCGTGACAAGGCCGAAATCCTCGCGCAGGCCTTGCCCTACATCCGCAAGTTCCATGGCAAGACCATCGTCATCAAATACGGCGGCAACGCCATGACCGACCCCGCCCTGCAGGCCGACTTTGCCGAAGACGTGGTGCTGCTCAAGCTGGTGGGCCTGAACCCGGTGGTGGTGCACGGCGGCGGTCCGCAAATTGACGACGCGCTCAACAAGATCGGCAAGAAGGGTGAGTTCGTGCAGGGCATGCGGGTCACCGACGAAGAGACCATGGAGGTGGTCGAATGGGTGCTGGCTGGTGAAGTGCAGCAAGACATTGTCGGTTTGATCAACCATGCCGGCGGCAAGGCCGTGGGCCTGACGGGCCGCGACGGCGGTTTGATCCGCGCCCGCAAGTTGCGCCTGAAAGACCGCAACGACCCCAGTAAGGAACACGATGTGGGCCACGTGGGCGACATCGTCAGCATCGACCCCAGCGTGGTCAAAGCCCTGCAAGACGACCAGTTCATCCCCGTCATCAGCCCCATTGGTTTTGGCGACGAGAACGAGAGCTACAACATCAACGCCGACGTGGTGGCCGGCAAGCTGGCCGAGGTCCTCAAAGCCGAAAAGCTGGTGCTGCTGACCAACACGCCTGGCGTGCTGAACAAGCAGGGCGAGCTGATGACTGACCTGTCAGCCCGCGAGATCGACGAGCTGTTCGCCGACGGCACCATCTCGGGCGGCATGCTGCCCAAGATCCAGTCGGCGCTGGACGCGGCCAAGAGCGGTGTGCATGCCGTGCACATCATCGACGGCCGTGTGCCCCACGCCTTGCTGCTGGAAATCCTGACCGAACAAGCCTTCGGCACGATGATCCGCTCGCACTGACCGGTTGCTTCGATCGATCAAGGCGAGGGCGCTGCTAGGGCTGTTGCTTTCAGGTCGATCGGGATCGGCGAGCCTGTGGGGTACGGCGTGCCATGCCGGTCGATTCGGCCCACCTGGATGTGCGCATCGCGCACCCCAGTGCGGTCCACATTCAGACGCAGCACCCAGGCGGTGTTGTTGTCGGCATCGTCAAAGCCATCAAAGATGAAATTGCCCAGGCTGTAGACGATGGGCTTGCCCTTGTACAGCTCGATGTCCTGTGTGACGTGAGGGTGCGTGCCCACCACGGCATCGGCGCCCGCGTCGATCATCAGCCGGGCGAGTTCGCGTTGGCGCTCATTGGCCCGTGGCTGGTGTTCCTCGCCCCAGTGCATGAAGGGGATGACGATGTCGGCGCGGTGCACGGCGCGGGCGCGACGGATGTCCAGCACCACTTGCTCGTCTTCGCTCCAGGCCACGCCGGGGTGTCGGTCGCCGGCTTCATAGCTGCGTGGAAAAAACTCGTCGTAACCCAGCAAGGCGATGCGCAGGCCCTTGCGTTCGATCAGCAACGGGGTGTGCGCCTGGCTCAAGTCTCGGCCACCGCCAAAGAAGGGCAGCTTGGCGTGGTCCAGCCGGCCCAGCATCTCGGCAAAGGCCGTGCGGCCAAAATCGCCAGAGTGGTTGTTGGCCACGGACACCGCGTCCACGTGCCGTGTGAGCAGCTTCAAAACGCGCGGGTGGGCCCGAAAGGTGTAGGGCTTGTCTTCGGCTTTTCCGCCTTGCGCGATCACGCACTCCAGGTTGGCCACGCGCACATCGGCGCTGTCCAGGATGCTGGCAAAGGGCGCGAAGGGGTTGCGGCCCTGCTTGATCCGTTGACCGGGGTGGTCGGCCAGCATCACGTCGCCCATGAACACGATGGCCACGGTGGGCTCGGCGTGGGCCGCCGCTGAGCACAAGGTGCTTGCGCTCATCAGCAGGGCGGTCAGCCGGCGGCGCATTGTGATCATCATGGTGCGGCCTTGTGGGTCAGTGCGCAGCCGTAGACCATCTCGCGGCCCAGGCGCGCGGAATAGACATGGTTCCAGCCGGTCAGGCCCGGCACCGTTGAGTGGCTGGAAAACGGCGGTTGGTGCACCACCTCGTGGATCAGCAGGGGCGCGCCGGGCATCTCCATGTCGTAGGCGTACAGGGCGATGTAGTCCACTTGTTGATCGTTGCCCACCACGACTGCCTTGAAGCGAAAGCGCTGGCCGATGTCTTGTGAGGCGACGGTGTAGGGATCGGCCACGGGGCGGGCTTCGAGGTGGATGGTCTCGCTGGCGTAGCGCACTTGGCAGCGCAGCACGGTGGCTGCCGTTACCGTCTCGGCATGGGTTGGCATGGCGGTTGACGCCGCGATGACCATGGCCACTTTGCAGGATGTGCCGATGTTTTTCATGCGTGCAATGTACAGGGGGCTGGATCGCATTTTATCAGGCGGCGGCAAACACTCACTACACTGGCCCCGTGAAGCAACACCACTCAAAACAGCAGCCCCCCATCTGGTTGTTCGACCTGGACAACACCCTGCACGACGCGTCCAGCGCCGTGTTCAGCCGCCTCAGTGGCGCGATGACCGACTACATCGTGCAGCACCTGGGCCTGCCGCGCCAAGAAGCCAATGACTTGCGGGTCCATTACTGGCGCCGTTACGGGGCCACCCTGCTGGGCCTGGAAAAGCACCATGGCATCCGTGCCGCGCACTTCCTGGCGCAAACCCACCAACTGCCCGGCCTGGAAGCCCATCTGCGCATGCCCGCCTGCGACCGCGCCGCGCTCAAGCGATTGCCCGGCCGCAAATTCATCCTCACCAACGCCCCGGCCGACTACGCCAAACGCGTGGTCACCGCGCTGGACCTGGCCAGTTGCTTCGAAGGCATCATCTCGATCGAAGGCATGCGCGTGTTCGGCGACCTGCGGCCCAAACCCGATGCCCGCATGCTGCGCGTGGTGCTCGCCCGCCACCGTTTGCCCGCCCACCGCTGCGTGCTCATCGAAGACACCCTGGCCAATTTGAAAACCGCCCGCGCCGCGCACCTGCGCACGGTGTGGATGCAAAGCTACCTCAAGCACAACCCGCATGGCCCCGAGGCAGGTGCACACCTCCACAGCCGACCCGCCTGGGTGTGTGCCAGAATCCGCCGGCTGCGTGCACTTCACGCGGTTTTCATCCCCGGCCCCTGATGAACGACGAACTCATCCCTGCGGCTGTCGAGCCTGCTCCCCGTAAACGCCCCAAGCCGGGCGAGCGCCGCGTGCAGATCCTGCAGGCCTTGGCCACCATGCTGGAGCAACCCGGCGCCGACCGCATCACCACGGCGGCACTGGCGGCGCGCCTGGAGGTCAGCGAAGCGGCCTTGTACCGGCACTTCGCCAGCAAGGCCCAGATGTTCGAAGGCCTGATCGAGTTCATCGAGCAAAGCCTGTTCACCCTGGCCAACCAGATCATGGAGCGCGAAGCCGACCCTTCGGTGCAGATCACGCGCATGCTGAGCCTGGTGCTGCAGTTCGCTGAAAAAAACCCCGGCATGGCCCGTGTAATGGTGGGCGATGCCCTGGTGTTTGAACACGACCGCCTGGTCGCGCGCATGAACCAGGTGTTCGAGCGGCTGGAGTCCTTGCTGCGCCAGAGCTACAAGGTTCGGGCCGAAGCGCACGCATCCTCGACGCCCACGGTGGATGGGCAAGCGGGCGCATCGCTGGCCATCAGCGTGGTGCTGGGCCGCCTGCACCGTTTCACGCGCACGGGCTTCAAGCGTTTGCCGACCGAGCACCTCGACGCCACGCTGAAGCAACTGCTGGCCTGAACGCCGTCAGCCTGCCTCTACACTGAGCGCCATGAGCACGCCCGACCTGACCCATTTGATCAGCCGCGCCGAACAACTGATGGCCCGGCTCGAAAACGTTTTACCCCACCCCTTGAGCGAGCCCGACTGGGCCTCGGCCGTGGCCTGGCGCTACCGCAAGCGCAGCAGTGGTGGCGCGACGCTGGAGCCGATCCGCCACATCGGCCGCATGCAGCTGTCCGATCTGCAAGAGGTGAACACGCAAAAAGAGCGCTTCACCCGCAACCTGGCGCAGTTTGTGGCCGGCCGCACCGCCAACAACGTGTTGCTGACCGGCGCGCGTGGCACCGGCAAGTCCTCGCTCGTCAGGGCGGGCCTGAACGAGTTCGCTGAAAAAGGCCTGCGCCTGATCGAGGTTGACAAGGCCGATCTGGTGGACTTGGCCGACTTGGT
>NZ_JACMNS010000132.1 GCF_014378415.1 Aquabacterium sp. | reverse complement strand
GGAGCGCATGGGCATGGGCCTGCTCAAGGGCGCCGTGCTGGCCATCGCCTTGGCGGGCTTGCTGATGGTGTGTCTGGCCCGCAGCCGCCAATCCACGCTGCGTGAGGCCATGACCAGTGTGTGGCGCAACCAAGGCGAGATCCCATGGCGTGCGGCGTTGTGCACCATCGCCGTGTTGGCCCTGCTGATCGGCGCGGTCATGTCGCTGATGGGCTGGTACCACGTGCTGGGCACCGACACCACGGGCAACGATGTGCTGTACCAGGCTCTGAAAAGCATCCGCACCGCCTTCGTGATCGGCTCGCTCGCCACCGTGGCCACGCTGCCATTGGCGGTGGTCCTGGGCATCATGGCGGGCTACTTTGGCGGCTGGGTCGATGAGCTCATCCAGTACCTGTACACCGTGCTGTCCTCGGTGCCCAATGTGCTGTTGATCGCGGCCTGTGTGCTGATGGTGCAGGTCTTCCTGGACACGCACCCGGACTTGTTCGAAACCGCCGTGGAGCGGGCCGACCTCAAGCTCTTCCTGCTGTGCACGGTGCTGGGCCTGACCGGCTGGGCCGGCCTGTGCCGCCTGCTGAGGGGCGAAACACTCAAGCTTCGTGAGCTGGACTATGTGCAGGCCGCCAATGCCTTTGGCGTCAGCCACACGCGCATCATGCTGCGCCACATCTTCCCCAACGTGGCCCACCTGATGCTCATTGTCACAGTGCTCGAGTTCTCATCGCTGATCCTTTACGAGGCCGTGCTGTCCTACGTCGGCGTGGGCGTTGATCCCTCCATGAACAGCTTTGGCGGCATGATCAACTTTGCCCGCAAAGAGATGAGCCGCGACCCGGTCGTGTGGTGGAGCTTTGCCGCAGCCTTTGGCTTCATGGTGACCGTGGTGCTGGCCGCCAACCTGTTCGCCGATGGCGTGCGCGATGCCTTTGATCCACGCGCCCGCAGTTTCCGACCGCGCCTGGCCATTCGGCCACCGGCCCCATCCACGCGCTGAAGGCTGGCCCCATGTTGCAAACCCAAGATCTCACGGTGGTGCTGGACGCGGAGGCGGGCCTGGTCAAGGCCATTGACGGCCTGAGCCTGACGATCGAGCGCGGCGAGACCTTCGCCCTGGTGGGCGAATCAGGTTGCGGCAAAAGCATGACGGCTTTGGCGTTGATGCGCCTGCTGCCCGAGAACGCCCGCGTCATCGGTGGCGATGTGCTGCTTGGCAACGACAGCCTGCTCGACCTGCCCGAATCGGCCATGCGGCGCGTGCGGGGTGCCCGCATCGCCATGATTTTTCAAGAACCCGCCACCAGCCTGAACCCCGTCATGCGGGTCGGCGATCAGATCCTTGAAACGATTAGAACGCACACGGCCTTGCGGGGCAGGGCGGCGCAGGCTAAGGCCATGGATTGGTTGACGCGGGTGGGCATTCCCGAGCCTGCACGCTGCATGGGTCGCTATCCTTTCGAGCTCAGCGGCGGCCAGAAGCAGCGCGTGATGATCGCCATCGCCTTGGGGGCCGAGCCCGACTTCCTGGTCGCCGATGAGCCCACCACCGCGCTCGATGTCACCATCCAGAAGCAGATCCTCGACTTGCTGGTGGACCTGCAGCGTGAGCGCCGCCTGGGCATGTTGCTCATCACCCATGACCTCGCCGTGGTGTCTGGCATGGCGCACCGCGTGGCCTTGATGTATGCCGGGCAGATCGTGGAAGTGGCGCCTGCCAAGCTGTTTTTTCAGCGGCCGCGCCATCCCTATGC
>NZ_JACMNS010000131.1 GCF_014378415.1 Aquabacterium sp. | reverse complement strand
GGCTTGCTCGATGTAGGTCACGTCGACCGAGTGCTTGCCGCCGTTGTTGACGCCGAGTGCGCAGTCGCCGTTGGTGTACGAGGGCTTGACCTCGCCCCTCAGCTCGGCCAGCGCGTAGTTCCAGTCGATCGGCATCGGGATTTTTTGCAGGTCATAACCTGCGGCCTGCACCTTGGTGGCGAACAGCCGCGCAGCCTGGTAGTTCGGGCTGCTGATCAGGGCATCAGGCGCCGTCTGCAGTTGCAGCATCTGGGCCACGCGCGGGTAGAAAACGGAGGCCATCTCCGCATAGTCGATGCCCGACGGGAAGCAGGCCTTGAACAGGCTTTCCGAAGGTTGCAGCGTCATCCCTTGGTACATCAGTGAGCCGCCGCCAACACCGGCAGGGGTGACCGCGATGATGCCTTGGCCGACGAAGGGCTCCAGCAGCCCCGCGTAAGGATTCCAGCCGACGCGCTTGCCATTCACTTCAGGCCACGCGGTGTAGAACAAGTCGCGCTTGTCCAGCGTGGTGGCGTGGGGGAAGGTTTCGGCATTGGGGCCTGTTTTCCACCAACGCCCGCGCTCCAGCACCAGGACTTTGATGCCCGCTTGGGCCAGGCGCAGCGCCGAGACGCCGCCACCAAAGCCCGAGCCGATCACCACAACGCGCTCTTGCGAGGTCGTCACGGGGATGCTTGCGTTGGCAGCGCCTGGCAAGGAGGCGCCCGCCACTGCAGCCGCCGCGCCGCCCAGGAATTTCCGTCGATTCAATCGGTCCATGCTCAATCCTTCAATGTCTATGCACTGCCCTGGATTCTTGGGGGGCGAGGCTTCCACCACAATGGCCGGAGCGGCCAAGTGTTGGCTTGAGCGATTAGGGAAACCCAGGCTTCCGCTCGCCGATAATCACCACCAATCCGCAGGAGGAATGACATGAGCAACGTGATGCAGGAAGTGCTGGATCTCCTCGATCTGGAAACCATCGAACAAGGCATTTACCGCGGCACCAGCCGCAACTTCTTTGGCAAGAACGTCTTTGGTGGGCAAGTGCTGGGCCAGGCCCTGATGGCCGCTGGGCGCACCGTGGAAGGCCGCCTGCCCCACTCCATGCACGGCTACTTCTTGCGCGCGGGCGATGTCACCGCGCCCATCGTCTACCAGGTGGAAAACATCCGGGATGGCAAAAGCTTTTGCACGCGCAACGTCAAAGGCATCCAGCACGGCGAGAACATCTTCCTGATGTCGGCATCATTCGCGGTTCACGAAGATGGGCTGGAGCACCAGACGCCCATGCCCAAGGTGGACGGGCCGGAGGGCATTCCCAGTGAGTTTGAGCTCCGCAAGATGATCGCGCCCATGATCCCTGAGCGGATCCGCGCGGTGTTCGAGCGTGAGCGGCCCATCGAAATCCGGCCAATTGATCCGGTCAATCCTTTTGCGCCGGTGAAGAAAGAGCCGCAGCGCCGCCATTGGATGAAGTCGCAGAGCCGGTTGCCGGACGACCCGCTGCTGCACATGTGCATCCTGGCCTTCGCTTCGGATTTTGTGCTGATGAGCACGGCCATGTTGCCCCATGGTGTGTCGTATGTTCAGTCGAACATGCAGTCGGCCAGTCTGGACCACGCCATGTGGTTTCACCGCGATTTTCGGGTCGATGAATGGCTGCTCTACGACATGGATGCGCCCAACGCATCGGCCTCACGCGGGATGAATTTCGGGCGCATCTTCACGCAGGGCGGTGCGCTGGTTGCTACCGTGGCCCAAGAAGGGCTGATGCGCCTGCGGGAAGTGCCTGAGAAGTATTGATCAATGCGCTGAGGGGCGCGCCCACCTGCCGCGTCGGGTCGGCCTTTGCGAAGGCCTCGAGTTGCTCGCAAGCGGCCATGATGCGCAACACGGTCGGGATGCCCGGCACCTCGATCTTGAACACGCGCATGACGACCACGATGCTGGCCAGGCAGATGTCGGCCAGCGTGGGCGTGTCGCCATGGCAGAAGGTGCCGGTCTCAGTTTCGCTGCTCAAGCGTTGCTCCAGCGCCTGCATGCCGGTGCAGAACCAATGGACTTGCCAGGCGCGCCAGGCCGCGTCATCGAAGCCGCCTTGCGTGCTCAGGTACTTCCTCACCCGAGGTGTGATCAACGGGTGGGTGTCACAGGCGAGCATGGCGGCCAGCGACCGCACACGTGCCCGGCCATGGGCATCGGCGGGCAGCAAGGCCGGTGATGGGTAGGTTTCGTCCAGGAACTCGAGGATCGCCAGTGACTGGGTCAGCGGTGTGCCTGGTTGCCCGGGGCCATGGTCGATCAGCGAGGGGATCGCCCCCAGGGGGTTGATCTTCAGGTAGGCCTCGCCACGTTGTTCCGAGGCCTCGATGTTGATGTTGTGCTCTTGCGGCTGCACTCCCTTCAGGTTGAAGGCGACACGGACGCGGTAGACCGCAGACGAGCGCCAGAACGAGAAAAGCTCGAAGCGTGCTGTATCGGTCATGCTGGTGCTCCCGGCTTGCATCAAACGCCGTGGTCTTTCAACCAGTCATGGGCCAGCGTCCAGGCATAGGTGGCCGCGATCTTGTCGTAGGTGGGTCGGTAGTCGGCGTTGAAGCCATGGTTGACGGTGGGGAACACCACGATCTCCGAGCCACTGCCGGATTTGGCGATGCCGTCACGCATCTGGGCGACGGTCTCGGCCTTCACGAAGGTGTCCTTGCCGGCGTACAAGCCCAGCACGGGCACCTTGATCTCGGCACCGAACTCGATGGGATCACGCGGCTTGATGGGCGACTTCATGCCTTCGAGCAAACCGTAATAGGCCACAGCAGCCTTGAGTTTGGGGTTGTGCAGGGCATAGACCCAGGCCGTGCGCCCGCCCCAGCAGTAGCCCACCAGGCCCACCTTGTCGGCGTTGGCGTGGCCGCTGGCCTTGGCAAAGGCCACGGCGGCGTCCAGGTCGGCGCACACCTGCGCGTCGGGCACTTTGGAGACGACCTCGCTCAGGATGGCGCCGATGTCGGTCATCTTCGACACATCGCCCTGACGCGCGAACATCTCGGGGGCCATGGCGTAGTAGCCCAGCTTGGCGTAGCGGCGGCACACATCCTTGATGTGCTCGTGCACGCCGAAGATTTCCTGGATCACCAGGACCACGGGGTGTTTGCCGGCCTTGGCGGGACGGGCCACATAGGCCGGGATCTTGCCATCGGCGGTGGGCACTTGCACTTCATTCACCACCAGGCCCTTGGTGTCGGTGGTGATGGCCTGGGCCAGGATCGGCTCGGAGGCCAGTGCGAAGCCGGTGGCCAGGGATGTCACCACGAAACTGCGGCGTGAGACACCGTTGGATTCGGGGGTGGCTGCCGGAGGGTTCTGGAAGTCGATGGCTTGGCGGCCGTAGTCCATGAGTTTCACAGGGGTCCGATCAGGTGGTGGATGACTCACCAGGTTAGCTGAAATCTCTCAACCAGTACGCCGGGTGTGGTGATTGATGCCAACTGCCGTTGCCCATAGGTACCGGTGTCCTGGTGCAGCTCGGCCCGATCCGTCAGTGCGATCAGGCGCGGGCCCAGCAAGTCCAGCAAATCATCGTCAAAACGCATGACCTGCAGTGGCGCCACCAGCTCGCCGTTCTCCACCCAGAAGCAGGCGAAGCGGGTCATGCCGGTGACGCGGCAGTGTTGGCGGTCGCTGTAGTTCAGGTAGTGCAGGTTGCTGATGTACAGGCCGGTGCCCAGGGCCTTGAGCACGTCGGTCTCGGGCAACTGGCCGGCGGCCAAGCTCAGTGCCTGTGGGTTCTCGCTGGACAACGCACCGTTGGTGGGCAGGCCGAACTCGCGGGCCGAGCGGGGCGAGCACAAGCTGTGGGCGTGTCGGCCATCGACCACCAGCGGCACTGGCCCGAGGCCGGTGAAGCCCTCGGGCGTGAAGGCCGGGGCGATGCTGCGGCCAGTGTCTTCCGTCAATTGCACGCTGGCATGCAAGGCGGCTTCACCGCGCACCAGGCGCATCAGCGGTGAGGTGCCCACGGCTTGTTCCTTCTGGCTGAAGCCGCCCCAGGCCAGCGTGCCCAGCAGGTCAGAGACGGCCGAGGGGGCGAAGTAGGCGCGGTAGCGGCCGGGCTCCAAAGTCTTGGGTGGCAGGCCAAGCAGCCGCAATTGCGCGGCCCCTTGCTGGAGCTGATTCGCCCACGCATCGCTGGACCAGTGCTGGCCAGCGTGCAAGGCTTTGACGGCTTTGTCGGTTGAATGGTAGAGGCACCAGTCGAAGCTGAAGGTGTCCACGCGGTGCCAGTTGCGTTGCCCACGGCTGTCGGCATAGGCGCGCACCAGGGGTCCGCTGGCCATGAAGCCGACCAGGTCCAGCCCCTGGGCGTGCGTGGCCACCGCGTCGATCACGGCGCTGGCGCTGGGCAAATCGCCTGGCTCGTCGCGGCTGGTGTTGACCACGGCGTCGGGGCGCAGCAGGTAGGGGTCTTCCGGCAGGAAAGGCAGGTCGCGGCTCAGCTCGCTTTGCGCGGCCACCAACAGCGCGGTGTCGCTTTGCAAATCACCGGCCAAGGTCAGGGTGCTCTCGGCACAGCGCGCGCCTTGCGTCAAGGTCAAGGTGGCGTAGGCCTGGCTGACCTGTGTGGCCTGGCGCACCTTGGCGTGGTTGAAACGGATGAAGGTGCTGTCTTCGGCGGCGACGTGCAGGCTGCATTGCAGTTGGCCCGGTGTGGCACCGAGCACGGCATCGGCCAGCGCGTTAAGGTAGGGGCGGTCGGTCAGGTTCGTGGACATGGTTTTCTTCTTCAGGCGCCGCCAAACACCGACACGTCGGTGAACTTGCACGCTGGCGCCGCGTGGCCCACGCGGATGATCTGGGATGGTTCGCCCTTGCCGCAAAACGGCGTGCCCATGACCTGGAAGGTGCTGGCATCGCCCACCATGGCCAGCGACCGCCAGAAGGTGGCCGACACGCCTCGGTAGTTGGGGTTGCGCACCACCTCGGCCAGCACGCCGTGGCGGATCATTTGCCCGTATTCGCAGCCGAACTGGAACTTGTTGCGCGAGTCGTCGATGCTCCACGAGCAATTGGTGTTCATCAGCACGCCGTGGTCGACCGAGGCGATGATCTGCGCCAGGCTGGCATCGCCAGGCTCGACGTTGAGGTTGCTCATGCGGTCGATGGGCGCGCGGTTCCACGATGAAGCACGCGTGGTGGCCAGGCCGCCCAGGTCAAAGCCCAGCGCGCGTGCGCGAGATTGCGAGATGGCACCCCCCAAGGGCTGCTTCAGGATGCCGCGCTCGATGATGCGCTGGCTTTGCGCGCTGGTGCCGTCGTCGTCGAAGGCGAAGCCCGCGAACTCGTGGGCCTGCTGCGGGCTGTGCGACACGTTGAGCAGCTCGCTGCCGTAGCGGTAGTGGCCGAACATGTCGAGCGTGACAAAACTGGTGCCTGCGAAGTTGCGCTCGTCACCCAGGATGCGGTCAAGCTCCAGGGGGTGGCCGATGGATTCGTGGATCTGCAGCATCATTTGATCGGGCATGAGGACCAGGTCCATCGGGCCACTGGGGCAGGCGGGGGCCATGGTCAGCTCGATGGCTTGCTGCGCTACGCGGGGGCCGTCGGTGCGCAAGCCTGATCGGTCGATCACTTCCAGGCCGCCTTGCTGGCAAAAGCCGTTGTACTGCCCGGCCGACGATCTGGTTTGTGTCACGCCCTTGACTTGCGCGGTGGCCTGGATGGCCGGGGTCAGCATCTGCCAATGCTGCTCGGCATGGCCGCCATCGCTGGTGAGGTGAAGTTGGTCAACCTGGACGGTCCACAAACTGGCTTGCCAATCGACGATGCGCTCGTCCACACGCGTGGCGGTGCTGACGGCACGCAGCAGGTCGATCTTGTCGGCCAGGCTCATGTGCGCGCTGTCGCGTGCCACCACGCTGTCGTAACGGCCTCGCGGCTGGGGCATGCGCAACTGGCTCGCATCGAACACGGTTTTGCCCGCAGTGGCTTTGGCCAGCGCCTTGGCTCGGGCAAAGGCCGCTTTCAGCCCGGCCACCGAGGTGTCGCTGGTGGCCGCGTAACCCAGGCCCCCGCCAGCGATCACGGTCACCATGGCGCCGTCGTCGCGCACCACGGCGGGCGATTGGGCAATGTCCTGCCTGACCAGCAGGCGCTGGCTGCGCTCGCTCACGCCGCGCACGGCCCAATGGTCGACGCCAGCCGGTGCGGCTTGATGGGCGTGGGTTGAAAGTTGGTTCAGCATCGGTTCCTTCATGTTCAAGGCTGCATGAGCATCATCAGCGCATGCAGGGCCAGCCCCACCAGGCCGCCAACGATGGTGCCATTGATCCGGATGAACTGCAGATCGCGGCCCACGCTCAGTTCGATCTGGGCCACCAGCTGGTGTTCATCCCAGCCCTTGACGGTGGTGGCGATGTGGGTGGTCAGGGTGGTGCGCAAGGTGCCGGCCAGTTTGTCGGCGGACGACAGCACGTGCGTGTTGATGGCCTCGCGCAGATCGCTGTCCTCGGCCAGCTTTTGGCCCAGGCGCAGCAGGCCTTGCTCAAGGTAGCGCCCCATGGACGAGGTCTCCGTGGCCAGGTCACGTTTGAGCGCAGCGTGGACCTCGGCCCACAGCCCGTTGACGTAGTCGTGCACGGCCGGGTGGTCGATGATCTTCATCTTGATCTCGTTGACGCGGTCGATCAGCGAAGGGTCGCTTTGAAGGCGTTCGATGAAGCCTTGCAACCAGTCTTCGTATTGAAGGCGGACCGGGTGTTCAGGGTCGGACATGAGCTCTCGCATCTCGCTGATGATGGCCACTGCCAGCCGATCGGCCAGGTTGTCACCCAGGTCGTCGACCGACTTGATGAGGTTCACGGCCTTGATGATCTTGGGCCACTCGCTGCGGGCGTGTTTGACCATCAGGCCCGACAGCTTTTCCCGGGTTTCCGGGTTGTCCAGGTAGTTGCCCAGGTTCAACAAGGCGGCGTCCAGCAGCTCGTGGTGGCGACCATCCTTGGTGAGCAGGCCCAGCACATCACCACCCAAAGAGGCCGCGTTCCACGTGCGGACCTTGGCCACCACGAACTGGTGGATGGCTTGCCGGACGGCGGTTTCGTCCAGCAGGTCGAGCGCCTCCAGCGCGATGGCCCGTGCCGATCCGCTGAGCTGGCGGGCGTTGTCCGGCTGGCTGATCCACTGGCCAAGGCGGGCGGCGGGATCGAACACCGACAGCTTGGACAGCAAGGTTTTGGGATCGAGGAAATGGTCGCGCACGAACGCGGCCAGGCTGTCGGCGATGCGGCCTTTGCTGGCGGGGATGATGGCCGTGTGGGGAATGGGCAGGCCCAGGGGCCGCCTGAACAGGGCGACCACCGCGAACCAGTCGGCCAGGGCACCCACGGCGGCGGCTTCGCAAAAGGCTTTGCTCCAGGCCCACGGGCCTTGGCCACCCATCCACTGGCTGAGCACCAGGCCTGCGATGGCCAGCAGCAGCAAGCCCAACGCCAGGGCCTGCATGCGCCGCAGCGGCGCGGCGCGCGGGTCCGGTGCGACCTCGGCGAGGTTGCGATCGGCCAGGTCTTCCAGGGAAGGGGCAATTTCGGGCATGGGGCTCTCCTTGGTTTCTGTTTGAGCAAAGAGGATACCCGTGGCCATGGCGGCTTACCCGGGGGGCGCATCCAGCCACGCGCCGGGCGCCAGGCCCTCTAGCGCATAGGGGCCGATGGCCGCGCGAATCAGCCGCAGCGTGGGCAAGCCCACGGCCGCCGTCATGCGCCGCACCTGGCGGTTGCGCCCTTCTCGGATCACCAGCTCCACCCACGCCGTGGGGATGGCCTGGCGCACGCGGATGGGCGGGTCTCGATCCCAAATGGCGGGGGGCTCGTTCAGCAAGCGGGCCCGTGCAGGCAGGGTGATGCCGTCTTTCAGTGTCACGCCTTGCCGAAGGGCCGCCAGGGCGGCTTCGTCGGGTACCCCTTCAACCTGCACCCAATAGGTCTTCTCCATCTTGAAACGCGGGTCGGCGATGCGCGCCTGCAGCTGGCCATCGTTGGTGAGCAGCAGCAGCCCTTCGCTGTCGGCATCCAGCCGCCCGGCCACGTACACGCCGGGCAAGTCGATGAAGTCCTTCAGGCCGCGCCAGCGTCCCTCGTCGGTGAACTGGCTGAGGACGCCATAGGGCTTGTTGAAACGGATCAGGCGCGAAGCAGGGGGCGGATTCATGGCGACATCCTATCGGTGATCGCTTTTCTGATAGCGTGCCTGCATGACCGACCTTGCCGTGCCTGACCCTGATTTTTGGACCGTTCACTGCGATGGCAGCGCAGTGCCCAACCCCGGACGCATGGGGTTTGGCGTGGTGATGACCGACCCTGATGGCCAGCGCCACACCTTTTGTCAGGCCACCCACTCGGTTGGCTGCAACAACGAGGCGGAATTGCGCGCCTTGATGGCGGCGTTTGAGGCATTGAAGTCGCGCGGGGTAACCAAGCTGTGTGCCTACAGCGACAACAGTGTGCTGGTGGTGCAGCTCACTGATGCACGCAGCAAGCCCATCGCGCGGATGGCCGCCTTGTATGACGAGGCCCGGGCGCTGCTGGCGTCTTTTGAGCAAGCCAGCTTGAGGTGGATACCCAGGCACCGCAATGTGGAAGCAGACGCCTTGGCCCGTGCCGCCATGGGGTTGCCGAACAAGGCGCTTACCAAGCCCCCAAAACGAAAGCGTCGTTAGAGGTGGCGGGTAGGTTGGTCAAGGGCGCCCGGTCCGTGGCAAACGAAGTTCGAACCGGGTGACTGAGTCGTCGGACGTGACAGCAATGCTGCCGCCGTGCGCGATGGCAATCTGCCGCACCACATACAAACCCAATCCCAGGTTCGCACCTGCCGCCTGTGAAAGCTCGCTGTTGCCTTCGCTGGACGCACGCACGAGTGGGTCAAAAATATTGGCCAGCAAATCAGCGGGAATGGGCTTGCCCGAATTTTGAACGGTCAGCACCACTTCATGGGGGTGCACCCCATTCAGAACAATGTGGATCGGAGCCCCTGGAAGCCCATATTTGAGCGCGTTGAACACCAGGTTTGACAAAGCCTGATGCAGTCGGCGCGAGTCCCATTCGCCCCGCATGTCACCCCGTGTCTCCAGTTCCAGCCCGCTGGCGTTGTTGATCGCACTGATTTCGTCCAAGGTGTCTTGGGCAAACTGATCAAGCTCGAGCGCGGAGCGATCGATGGGAAGCTCGCCGCCCAGGCGGTGCCGGGTGTACTCCCCAAGGTCATCCAGGAGGGCCTTCATCTGCGCGACGCTGCGCACAATCATGGCCGTTGGTCGAGCTTCCTCCGGCCGGGTGCGCTGCATCAATGCCGCGCAGTTTCCGATGGTGCTGAGAGGGCCGCGCAGATCGTGCCCAAGCATGCCCAGAAAAAGGTCTCGCGTTTTGGTCACTTCTGCCACGAAGGCGGTCAGCGACTCGGCCACCGCCTGATCCATAGCCTCATTGAAGCGGATCACATCGGCCAAGTCATCGACTTGCACATCGCTTGACGCTGCGCTCCAAAGACGCAGGATGGTTGCGCGGAGTGCCCGGTACTCGGACACCAGTTCCTCAACGTCGAAACCCTGGCGCTCACGCTGTCGGGCATGGCTGCGGGAAGGAACGCTACTGGATGTAGATGCGTGGAGGCTGTTGCCTTCGGATTTCGCTTGGCGTTCAGCTTCGCCTTCGGGCCGACGCATGTCCGCGGCAATCTTTTGGAGGATCAGTTTTCCATGGTCGAGCAGGGCGGCTTCATCCATGTCAGCCGCTGCAGGCACCTGATTGCGGGCAAAGGCCACCCAGTCCACCAGGATCAAGTCCAAGTTGCTGATGATGAATTCGGATAGGCGCATGGGGCATTCTGACGCCAAAACTGAGCCGGGGCCTTCCCCATGGTTCGTTTAACAGGCTTGCCTTCCGTAAAAACCCGCAGAGGCCGGTGCCGGTGTTGCTGATCCACGGCCGCGCAGTACCCCTCATTGCCTGTGCTGGGCTACTACCTGCCCTACGCCCGCGACATCATCAACCCGCACTGCCTGACGACGCTCACCTTCGGTGGCACGGCGATCAAGGAGTCGAACCTGAAGAACGTGAGCAGCTTCATCGACAACCTGCTCGATGGCACCGGCACGCCCTTGCGGGTGGTGGAGGTGGCGCAGGTCAAGCAAGAGGCCTTCCCGGGCTTTTTGGGGGGCCTCATCAACCCCATCCTGGCCTCGCTGGGGTATTGACGGCAGGCAACTACTTGGCGTTGACGATGCCCCTGAAGTCGTAGGGCACAACGATGGTTTGAACCTTGCCGGAGGCCACGCCTTCGGCGATCTTCAGGTTGGCCATCGCGTTCATGTAGCCGATGGCGCCCGCGTTGGCGTTCAGGGCGGCAATGCGTTCGGCCTCTTTCTTGGCGGTCTGCACTTCCACTTCCTTGGTCTTGAGTTCGTTCTGGGCGCGGACCAGCTCATTGGCGCTGTTGACGATGACATCGGCTGGTGTGATCGCGCGCACCTGCACTTGCGAGACCGTGATCTTGTCGGCCAGCTTTTCTTCGCCCAGCGTCCTGATGATGTTCTCGCGGATCTGCTGTTCGATCAGAGGGCGGTTGTCCGACATCTTCAGCGACTCGTAGGCGCGCGCCACCTTGTAGGCCGCGTTGCGGGCGCTCAGGGCCACGTAGTTCTGCATCAGCAGGATGTCCTCGCCATGGTCGGACAGGCCGTGGAAAGTGCGGTTCTTGGTGGTCCACAACTCGGACACGGCCGAGGGGTTCACGTTGTAGACCACCGTCATGTCGAAGTCCTTGACCGTGGAATTGTCGGAGGCCAGCGGCGTCATGTTGTCCACGTTCACCGCCACGTCCTGGATCTTGAAGGTGAGGATGCTGCCGACCAGGGTCTGGTTGAACGAGCCCGGCAGGCGCTCCACCGAATCCGTGGTCTTGTCGAAGTTGATGCGTAAGCCGACCTCGCCGGTTTCGATGCGGGTGCAGCCCGACAGGGCGATGGCCGAGATGATGGCCAGCGTGCCGAAGTTTTTTCTCATGGGAATCCCTGTTTCAGTGCTGCTCAAATGAGCGGTGGATTTTCCGAGGCAACATGCCACCGACCCTGCTTCGCAAGACGCAGGGTTTTTTCGATTCGCGCTTCTTCGACCTGGCACTGGGGGCCCGACAAGGCGGCTTGCATGTCGTCAAGCCGCACCCGCGTTTGGGCCGGCCAGCCAGCTGTGTCGTGGCTCAGTCCTGGTCGGTGCTTGCCGTGTCGGACGCAACGATGTCGGACAAGCCTGGCCCGCGCCGAGGGGCGTGTTTTTCGACCGCTGTGCCCACCGCGCGCTTGAGCTTGCCTACCGCGCCTTGAATGGCCTGGTGGGCAGACGCCGCGTGGTCTTTGACGATCACAGGGTCCAGCCCGATCAGCCGGGCTTCCAGCGTGCAGTGGATGTCGTCCGGGTGGGCCTTGGCGTGGCTGACCGCGTCGGCCACGTGAGCTTCGACGCGGGTGACGTGGTCGCCAAAGCGGCTCATGGCTTCTTTTACCTCGGCTTCGAAGAACTCGGCCATGCCGTGGCGGCCATCAACGTGGGTATCGGTGTTCAGCAAGATTTGCATGGGGGCCTTCTTTCTTCAGCTTGTTTTGAACCAGTGTAGTCCCGCGTGGCCCATCCTTGCCGGCCTGGTTTGATGGGTGTCAAACATCGGCCCGTGCCCAGAACAGCCCGGTTGTGAAGGTGAATGATCCGTCTCGCTCAATGGCCAGCGCCTCTTGCACTTCCTGCGGCGCATCGGTCTGTACTTCGCGGATCATGGCCACTCGCGACGCGGGTGTTCGCATCCGGGCCACCCACGATGAGTAATCGATGTGCACTGGCCAGCTGTCATGGTCGATGTCGATAAAGCCCGCATCGGCCAGCAAGGTGCCCCATTGCGAGACCGCGCGGTTGCGCACATGCGAGCGGTCTCTGAGCAGCTCGATGGCTTGCAAATGGCTGTCGACCAGGGCGTCTTCCTCGCCTTGCACGTCGATCAGGAGCAAGCGGCCACCGGGCTTGAGCACGCGGCGCATTTCTTTCAAGGCTGGTGCCAGTTGGGTCCAGTGGTGGGCGCTGTAGCGCGAGCAGACAAGGTCAAAAGTGGCATCGGGAAAAGGCAGGCGCTCAGCGCTGGACGGCACGGTCTCGATGTGGCGCAAGCCCCGCGCCAGCGCCGCTTGCTGGACGGTGGCCAGCATCTGGGGCGAGGGGTCGAGCGCGACGATGCGGGCCAGGTGCGGCGCCAACGCGAAGCTCAGGTGGCCGGCGCCGCAACCCACGTCCAGCGCCTGGCCGCGCGCCGGGATGGACTGCGCGACCAGGGCTTGTGCTTTGGCCAGGTCCGGGCCTTGCGCATGGACCGGGCTGTCCAGGTAAGCCTGGGCCTGTGAGCCGTACTGGTCGAGGTTGGTCTGAAGGTGGGTTGGCATCGCGGGCTCCGTTTGGGCTGTTGGAGGCTCGACCTTAAGCCTTTCATTGTCCTGGTACAGGAGGCCTTGCGTGCATGCGAAACCGCCCACCTTCGGTCACCGGGATCAGTTGCGTACCGAAGACGTGGGCTTGCCGCCTGGCTTCAGGCGGCGCGGGCCGACCCTGAGCACCCGGCTGTGGCTAACTCGCCATCGCATCACTTGTCGGACCTGGTCAAGGTGATCCGCACGCCGGGCCACTTGCAAATATTCAATAGTTCAACAATAATTGAATAATGAAAGAGCAAGACATCGTGAAATCCCTGGCCGCCCTGGCGCAGCCTGTCCGCTTGAGGGTGTTCCGTGCCCTGGTGGTGGCAGGCTCTGCGGGCTTGACGCCTTCGGCATTGAGTGAAGCGTTGGTGGTGCCCGGCACGGCACTGTCATTTCACTTGAAAGAGTTGCTGAACGCCGAACTGGTGACCCAGGAGCGCGATGGCCGACACCTGATCTACCGGGCCGCGTTTGACCGCATGAACGGCTTGCTGTCCTACCTGACCGAAAACTGCTGCCAAGGGCAGCCGTGTACCGAGGCGCCTGCCTCATCCTGCTGCTGAAGGAATGACGATGAGCCTGTTCGAACGCTACCTCACCGTCTGGGTGTTCCTGTGCATCGTGGTGGGCATTGCGCTGGGGCAGCTTTGGCCTGACGTGTTCCAGGCCATCGGGCACATGGAGGTCGCCAAGGTCAATCTGCCCGTGGGTTTGCTGATCTGGGTGATGGTCATCCCCATGCTGTTGCGGGTTGATTTCGCCAGCTTGTCGCAGGTGCGGCGGCATTGGAAAGGCATCGGCGTCACGCTGTTCGTGAACTGGGCCGTCAAGCCTTTCTCCATGGCCTTGCTGGGCTGGATATTTGTGCGGCACTTGTTCGCGCCTTACCTGCCGGCCGACCAGCTGGACAGCTACGTCGCCGGCCTGATCCTGCTGGCCGCGGCACCTTGCACGGCCATGGTGTTCGTGTGGAGCCGCTTGACGGGCGGCCACCCCTTGTTCACCTTGTCGCAAGTGGCCTTGAACGACGCCATCATGGTGTTCGCCTTCGCGCCCATCGTGGCCTTGCTGCTGGGCATGTCGTCGATCATCGTGCCGTGGGACACCTTGATCACCTCGGTGGTGCTGTACATCGTGATCCCCGTGGTCGTGGCGCAGGGCTTGCGCCACGTTTTGCTGGCACGCGGTCCCGATGCCTTTGACGCGGCGTTGGCGAAGATCGGCCCCTGGTCCATCACGGCGCTGCTGGCCACGCTGGTGCTGCTGTTCGCTTTTCAGGGCCAAGCCATCCTTCAGAAGCCACTGGTCATTGCGCTGCTGGCCGTGCCGATCCTGATCCAGGTCATCTTCAATTCGGCGCTGGCCTATTGGCTCAACCGCCGCGTGGGCGAGACGCACGATGTGGCTTGCCCATCGGCACTGATCGGTGCGAGCAATTTCTTTGAGTTGGCGGTGGCCGCGGCCATCAGCCTGTTTGGATTCGATTCTGGCGCGGCCCTGGCCACCGTGGTGGGCGTGCTGATCGAAGTGCCCGTGATGCTGTTGGTGGTCCGCGTGGTCAACCAGAGCAAGGGCTGGTATGAAAAAGGAGCGCACAGCGCATGAGCACGGTCAAGATTTACCACAACCCGGACTGCGGCACGTCCCGCAACACCTTGGCCCTGATCCGCAACAGCGGCGTTGAGCCACAGGTGATCGAGTACCTGAAGACGCCGCCGAGTCGCGATGAGCTGCAAGGCTTGCTGGCCGCCTTGGCCATCCCCGTGCGCGAGTTGTTGCGCCGCAAGGGCACGCCGTATGACGAGCTGGGCCTGGACGCGGCCCATTGGAGCGACGAACAACTGCTGGACTTTGTGGTGGCGCATCCCATTTTGCTGAACCGACCTGTGGTGGTGACGCCATTGGGTGCCAAGCTGTGCCGCCCCTCCGAGGCGGTGCTGGACATCTTGCCATTGCCCCAGCAAGGGGCCTTCACCAAGGAGGATGGCGAGGTGGTGATTGACGCGGAGGGTCGCCGTGTCCACCCTGCATCCTGATCTGCCCAACATCGATCCAGCGCGGTTCAAAGCGCCGAGCCACGAAGCGTTGCAGGGCGCGGCCAGGTCAACGCATGCGCCGCGCTTTCTTTTGCTGTATGGATCCCTGCGCGAGCGTTCGTACAGCAAGCTGTTGACCTTGGAGGCGGCGCGCTTGCTGCAAGCCATGGGCGGCGATGTGCGGGTGTTTGATCCGACTGGTTTGCCCTTGCCCGACTCGGTGCCCGACAGCCATCCCAAGGTGCAGGAGCTGCGAGACCTGGCGCAGTGGGCCGAAGGCATGGTGTGGTGTTCACCCGAGGGGCATGGGGCCATGACCGGGATCCTGAAGGCCCAGATCGACTGGATCCCATTGAGTGTGGGCTCGGTCCGGCCAACGCAGGGCAAGACGCTGGCCGTGATGGAGGTGTCGGGCGGCTCTCAGTCGTTCAACGCCGTCAACCAGATGCGCATTCTGGGGCGCTGGATGCGCATGATCACCATCCCCAATCAGTCATCGGTGGCCAAGGCTTTCATGGAGTTCGACGAGGCGGGGCGCATGAGGCCCTCGGCCTACTACGAGCGCGTGGTCGATGTGATGGAAGAGTTGGTGAAGTTCACCTTGCTCACGCGCGATGTGTCGGGCTACCTGGTCGACCGCTACAGCGAGCGGCCAGGCGGTCAGCCCTGACGACGCCGCATCACACCCCAACCGCCCAAGCCGAGTAAGGCCAGCAGCGCCATGGTGGGCTCGGGCACCGCGCTGGTCAGGGCCACGTTGTCCACCGTCAGGAGTGAGGTTTTGGCGCTGTCGTCCAGGTCGGCCACGACCCAGAAAAGTGTCACCATGCCCGAGCCGGTGAAGGTGTGGCTGAGCTGGTTCAGGCCGGTCTGCCGCAGATCACTGTTGCCCGGCACGACGTTGGTGGCGAGGCTGGCGTTGGCCAGCGCGAGCACCTGCAGGCCGCTGCCTGATGAGGCCTTGATCACGATGAATGCCTGGTCGGCAAAATCCCGGTCCGCGCTCAACAGGTTCCAGTCAAAGCGCAGGGTGTCGCCAGCCTGCACCGCGAAGCTTTGTTGGGCGGCCGAGCCTTCCCACAGCACGCTGGTGTGGTTGATGGGATCGGGGTCGAGCGACCCCAAGGCGGCGCCGACAAAGTCTTCCAGTCCACCGGGGATGCCGATGGCGCCGGCGTCCTGGCCCGAGACGTTGTAGTGCCCATTGGCCAAGGGGTAGTCGTCGGCGCCCAGGGTAGCGGTGGTCAGCACCAGTGTGCTGTTGGGCGCGGCAACGTCCCCAAAGGTTTGCCAGCCGGACAGGCCGTTGGCGAAGTCGCCGTTGGTGATGCCGGCTTGCGCCAGGCTGCTGATCATCAGGCTGCCCAGCAAGGCGCTGAGGCGGGTGAGTTGGCGGTGGTGCATGTTGTTTCCTTGGGTACGTCTGGGGGTCACAGGCCGAGGTCGCGGCTGGACTGCAGTTGGCTGGCGGTCACGCCGCGCAGCACGATCAGGGCCCGGGGCACGGCTGGGCCGGCGCTGCCATCGGTGTCCAGTTGCACTTGCACACCAGCGCTGCTGTTCACCAGGCGCACATGGCTTGCTGCCATGGCCTGGGCCGGGTCAATGCCCAGCGAAGCAAGGAGGGCGCTCAGGTCAATGCGGTCTGAACCCGGGGTGAAATCGGTGACGGTGTCCAGGCCATCGCGCAGGCTGGTGTAGACCAGCACGTCCTGGCCCGCGCCGGTGGTGATGGTGTCGCTGCCTTCGCCACCGTTGATCACGTCATCGCCCGCCGTGCCAGTCAGGTTGTCACGGCCCGGCGTGCCATTGACCGACTTGAGCAGACTCAAGCCGACGACGACGGGGTCGTGGTCCGATGAGCGGTAAGGCGAGGCGCTGTAGTAGTCAGGTCCGCAGGCGGCGCACGCTGGCTGCTTGAACTCGGTGTTGTAGTCGATCACCGAGGGCTCGTCCGCGTTGATGTGCCATTCGATGGCTCGGGTCACCTTGGTGGACAGCGAAGGCGTGGTGATCGCGTGGTCCAGGCGTCCGGCGGCGCCATCGAACACATACGAGTAGCCAAAGCTGTTGAAGCGCGCGATCTGGTCCACGTAGCCGTGGCTGGTCAGCTCCTCGATCGGGTCTTCTTGCGCGTAAGCGTTCAGGTCGCCAATGATGATCACGTCGGTGCTGCCGCTGTTGGCTTGCACGGTAGACGCAAAGGTGCGCAGGCGCTGGGCTTGCAGCTTGCGCTGCTCGTTCCAGCAGCCTTGCAGGTCACCCTGGTCCGCATTGGGGTCTGAGGCACTGCTGGGGCAGCTGCCCTTGGACTTGAAATGGTTGACGATCACCGAGAACTTCTCGCCGTTGGCGGCGGCAAAAGTTTGTGCCAGCGGAGGCCGGTTGTTGACCGCATCGGTGTCCGACAGGGCTGTGCCCGACAGGCCCAGTTTGCCGGGCTTGTAGATCAAGGCCACGCGGATGGCGTCGGTGCCGGTGGTGCCCGCGGGGGCGGGCGCGACGGCGTAGGTGCTGTCACCGACCTTGGCGTTCAGGGCGGCCACCAGGTTCAACACGGCGGTGTCGGCGTTGGTGCCCGAGCCGCTGGTGTTGGGCACGTTGTTCTGAATTTCCATCAAGCCCACCACATCGGCGTTGATGGCGGAGAGGGACTCCACGATCTTGGCGCGCTGGCGGTTGAACTCGGCCAGGTTGTCGGCACCACGGCAGTTGGAGGCCGACACCGCGCCCCCCAGCGTGCAGCCTTGCCCGCTGGCACCGGCGGCCGTGCTGCCGCTGGTGAAGGTGGTGAAGAAGTTCAGCACATTGGCGCTGGCCACCTTGATGTTGCCGCCCACGGCGTCAGGCTCGGCAGTGCGGACGTTGGCCCGGGTGAAGCTCACCGCTTGCGTGGGGTGGATCTTGTAGTCGGCCAGGCCATCGGTGGTGGTGGTGGACAGGCCATAGTCGATCACGCCGGTCACCGTGTCCACCGTGTCGCCCGCGCGCAGGGTGTTGTCGGCCGCGAAATAAGGCGTGGGGTTGGGGTTTTGCAGCGTTGTGCCATCGTCCAGCAGGAGGCGGCTCAAGGCATTTTGCTCGGCCAGCGTCAGGGCAGAAGCGCCTGGGCGGAAGCGATTGGTGGGTGTTTCCATCCGGCCGTTGGCCGACAGGGTGACTTGGCCAAAGCGGCCCTGGAAGTAGTTCTGCGACACCGTCAACTGGCTGTTGATGGTGACCAGCATGCCTTCCACGCGTTCCAGCTCAGCGTCGGTGGACACGGGCAGGGTGAGGGGCGTGGGCAGAATGCTTTGGCCGCTGCCTTGCACGGTGACGGTGGGGGCGGTGAGCTCGGTCACGGTGTGGGCCAGCGACAGCGCGTTGCTGGCCGAGCCCACGTTGAACTCGGTCACCTTGCCGCTGACCTGGACCAGGTTGCCCACCGCCACGGTGGGGGCCGTGCTGGTGAACACCAAGATGCCGTCCGAGGTCAGCGCATTGCCATCGCCAATCGGGTCTTGCAGATAGAAGCCGTTGTTGTTGACCTTGGTGACCACGCCGCTGGTGATGACATTGGTGTTGACCAGTGGGCTGGTGCTGCCGCTGCCCTGGATGTCGTAGATCTTGACGGCGGTGGGGGTGGTCGTGCCACCACCCGTGCCGCCACTACCGCTGCTGTTGCACGCGTTGAGTGCGCTGGCGGTGTTGCGCGGGGTGGGCGCACCAGCCACGAAGTTGGCGTTGTTGTTGTCGGTGTCGGTGCAGCCAGCCAGAAGGCGGATCACCGCTGCGGTGTTCGATGGCGGCGGTGTCGGGCTGCCTTCGGACGCATTGGCCGTGCTGCCATAGCCCACGTAGTCGATGATGGTGGGCCCGCTCGACGCTGTGCTGCTCAACAAGCTGGTCGAGCTGACCAGCGCCACTTTGCCGGCGGTACCGGACATGGCCACCGTGCCGGTGGCGTCGGCCGTGGGCAAGGGCGTGCTGCCGCCGGCACCCTGGGCTTGCTGCACCAGGTAGTACTGGCCTGGCTGCAGCAGCACATTGCCCAGATCCGTTTTCTGCCAGGAGCTGCCTGTGGCAGAGCTGTATTGAACCGACCAACCGTTCAGGCTGACCGCAGCGCTGCCGGCGTTGAACAGCTCGATGAAATCATGGGTGTAAGTGGCACCGCTGTTACCCCCACCGCCATAGACCTGGCTGATCACCACCCCGCTGGTGGAGGCTTGTGCCATCAGGCTGGTGGCGGCGAGCGCGACGGCGCTCAGCAAATGCACGGCACGGCGGGAAGAAACAGTAGCGGACATGGATCGGGACCTCAAGCGGATTGCAACCAGACCGAGTGTTGGGGGTGGGTGTGTCAGCCGTCGCAGGGGCCCGGGAGCCCGGCGTGAGTCGAACGGATCAACTTGGCGCTACGATCCACACGATGAGACCTTCATTGACCGTCCTCATGGCTGTGTGTGGGCTGTGGGCCACCCTTCCCGCATGGGCCGGCAGAACGCAAGACTGCGATGTGCCTGCCGTGGCTCGGGCATTGCAAAAGCGCCTGGCCATCACGTTTCCTGGCGAAGGCCAAAGTGGTGACGTGATCGACCTGACGTGCCAGCCTCACCCCGATTACAAGCAACTGACCATCGTGGTTTTTTTCCATGACCTCAAGAACGATGGCGGCGCCGAAGTCGTCGATCAGAAAGGCTTCGTGGCCGCGGTGGTGGACACCCGACGTGCGCTCATCAAGCAGCTCTACCAGGAGACCCTGCAGTTGAACCCCGGCATACGCATCACCGACACCAGCCTGTCCATCGACACCGCGCGCTACGATCTGGCGCCGGACGTGCGCGCGTTTGGTGTGCGCATGGACATCGGCCACAGCCCCAAGTGCGCGGACGGTGGTACCAGCCGCTACCTCACTGTGCTGGTGCCCGACGGGAAGCGCCTGCGCGCGGTACTGACACGCCAGCCCTTGCGCGTCTGGACTGTGGCCAAGTGGAACCTGACCGCCAACATCGATGCGTGCTCCATCGACACGGTCAACGAGGCTGACCTGACCCTGACGTTGGGGGCGGGCAGCAGCCATGGCTGGCGCGATCTGACCGTGACCGCCCGCATTCAGTCGCGTGGCCCGGGCCAGCAGGGCGGCGGCCAGCGCCCGCCCCGCAATAAGACCGTGACCACCTTGCGCTACGACGGCGAGCACTACCCCGGCAACCTGGGGCCCATGACGAGCAAATTGCTCAGACCCTGAGCGGCCGCGATGCCATGCCGGGCTGATCAGGGCTTGGCGCTGTGTGGGTCTTCCTGCAATCGGGCCAGCTCGAAGCCTTGCTGTTGTAACAGGCTGTTGATGGCCGCCCGGTCTTGCGGGGCCAGCGTGGGCGTGCGCGACAGGATCCACAGGTATTCGCGGCTTGGTTCACTCACCACTGCGTAACGGTAGTCGGGCGCCAGTTGAACGACCCAATAGGGCGCCCAAACCCCCGGCACCCAGCCCAGCAGCGCTGGCGCGAAACGCACCTGCAGCTTGGCCGTGCTGAGTACCTTGCCCACCGCGATGCCCAGGAATCGTGGCTGCGCCAGGCGCGCCTCGCCCACGGCCTCTTCGGTGGCACCGGTGGCGGTTTTGCACCGGTTGGTCACTTCAATCCGCCCTTGGGGCAGGAAGCGGTAGTCGGCGGTGGTATCGCTCACGCATTGCGCCTGGAACTTGTTGGGGTAATGGGCGATTTGGTACCAGCGACCGAGGTAGCTGGTCAGGTTGACCGACTCGACGGCCTGCAGGGGCGCTGGATCAGCGGCAATGGCCGCGTTGGCGCCCAAGGCGATGGCCAGCGTCAAGGCCAAGTGGTGCGGACGAAAAATCATGAAGGCTCCTTCGTGAAAAATGTTTCTAGCAATTGACATGCCCAGAGTTCTCAAGCCATGCGGTCACGCTTGGACAGTGGCGGCACCAGCGTGCCCACCGGCCCCGACCGTTGGCTCAAGGGCATGGTCGCCAATTTAGCCATGTCAATGGCATGATTCGCAGGCAGATAGGAAGTGAGTCAAGCATGGGTGACACCCCTGAGGAAATCGCGAGGGATGTGAAGGCGATTGGTCGGATCGATGCCGTGCCCGCCGTTCTCAAGGTGCTGTGTCAAACCACGGGCATGGGTTTCGCCGCCGTGGCGCGTGTCACCGAGGGCACCTGGACGGCCTGCGCCGTCGAAGACCAGATCCAGTTCGGTTTGCTGCCGGGCGGGCAGCTGGCCATCGAGACCACGATCTGCACCGAAGTCAGAAATTCGCGCACACCCATCGTCATCGACCAGGCGTCCACCAATCCGCTTTACTGCGACCACCTCACCCCGCGCCTGTACTCGATCGAAAGCTATGTGTCGGTGCCCATCGTGCTGAGCAATGGGGATTATTTTGGCAACCTGTGCGCCATCGATTCCCGGCCGGCCCAGGTGACCGAGCCGCGCATCGTGTCGATGTTCCTGCTGTTCGCCGAGCTGATCGCCCTGCAGCTTGAAAACGAGCGCAAGCGTGAACTGGCGCAGACCGCCTTGCTTGACGAGCGAGCCGCTGGTGAGTTGCGTGAGCAGTTCATCGCCATCCTGGGGCACGACCTGCGCAACCCGCTGGCCGCGATCGCGGGCTGTGGTCAGATTCTGCAAAGAAAATCCACCGACCCGGGTTTGATCTCGGTGGCACAGCGCATTGACCGTAGCGTGCGGCGCATGTCGGGGCTGATTGATGACGTGCTCGACTTCGCCAAGGCTCGCCTGGGGGGTGGGATTGTGGTGAACCTGGCGGCGGTGGGTGATCTTGATCGGGCGCTGGTCGCCGTGGTCCATGAACTCCAGGATGCGCATCCCGACCGCACGATCATGTCCCGTGTCGAAATCGTCGGCCAAGTGGAGTGCGACGAAGCGCGCATTCAGCAGATCGTGTCCAACCTGCTGGCCAATGCGCTGACCCACGGTTCACCGCTCAAGCCGGTGGTGTTTTCGGCCCTGACCTCGGCCCATGAACTGGTGCTGACCGTGAGCAACGAGGGTGACCCCATTCCCCCGGACAGCATCGACCGTGTGATGTTGCCTTTCTGGCGGCGATCCATCTCCGCCAACCGCGAGGGCCTGGGCCTGGGGCTGTACATCTGCGCGCAGATTGTTCAGGCGCACAAGGGGCGCATTGGCGTTGCGTCGACCAGTGAGGCGGGCACCACGTTCACGGTGCACCTGCCACTGCGGGCAATGAACTGCGCTTGAACTGACGGCCATTGAAGGTCACGTTGCGCTTGGCGGTGGGCCCTCGGCGGCCCTCTTGCACCTCCACCGTCACCAGGCTCAGGCTAACTGCCTGGCTTGAACACGAATGAAGCCTTGGCGCCCAGCCCCGTGCCCACTTGCACCTGGCGTTGCTGGGTCTGACCTTGGTGGCTGGCCTTGACGACGTAGGTGCCGGGCGGCAAGCGCAGCAGGGTGAACGGCCCGTCGGTCGGCGCCTCGAACACCACCTCGCCATTGGACCGCGTGACGGTCAGCGGCACGGCGGCGGTGTACTCGTTCTTGCCGTTGGCCGATTGAAAGGTCTCGATGTCGAGCGAGTAATCTTTCCTGGCCGCTTTCAAGGCAGTTGATTCGTCCAGGCCCACCCCGCCACTCAAGTAGCTGATGCCATGGCTGGTTTTTTCGGCAGGCAAAGCGGCGTGTTCGGCCCCGCAGGCCTGCGCCGTGGCAAGCATCAGTGCCCATCCCGTCAGTCCGGCGATCCAGCGTGTTTGAAGGCGTGCAGTCATTCGGTGCTCCTGTGGATTTGGTGATGAGTCAATCCAAAGGGGCAATCGACATGCCTGCTGCCACGCCCACCGTGGCTCAACAGATGCCTGCAGTCACTGCGGCAGCTGCGGCCTTGGCAATCTGGGCATCTTCACCCGGTTTGACGCCACTGACGCCCACGGCGCCCACGCACTGCCCATTCACCAGCACCGGCACACCGCCTTCCAGCAGGCCTTCCATTTTTGGGGCTGACAGGAAGGCGAAACGACCACCATTGATCATCTCTTCTATGCCCTTGGTCTCGCGCTTCATGTGGGCGGCGGTGGCTGCTTTGGATTGTGAAATGGTGGCCGAGGCGATGTTGGCCCCGGGCATGCGCACAAAGCCCAGCAGGTGCCCGCCGTCGTCGCACACGGCGATCGACACGGCCCATTGGTGGGCCAGGGCCTCTTGCTGTGCCGCTTGCAAGGCCTTGAGCGCGTCCTCGCTGGTCATCACCTGTTTACTGATCACGGTTGCACCCCTCATTGATTGCGCTCCAGCTTGGGGCACGGGCGAGACTGAGTGCAAAGGCCATGCCGACTTGTGTGCCTGGGCTGTGCGTACACTGTTTGGTGTTTTTAGCATGAGGGCGGGTCCATGGTGGATGGTGTGGTTTTGCGCAATCGAACGTTCGAAGAATTGGGCATCGGCGAGACCGCCTCGCTGGTGCGCATCGCGGGGCAGAACGACATCGACCTGTTCGCGGCGATGTCTGGTGATGTCAACCCGGCGCACATGGACGCGGCGTTTGCCTCCAACGACCTGTTCGGGCACGTGGTTGTCCATGGTATGTGGACCGGGTCCTTGATCTCCGCCTTGCTGGGCACCCGCCTGCCGGGGCCGGGCACCATTTACCTGGGCCAGGACCTGCAGTTTCGTCACCCGGTCACGCCGGGCGACACCATCACGGCTTCCGTCACCGTCAAAGAGAAGCTCGAGGCCAAGCGCGTGGTGCTGCTGGACACCCGCTGCGTCAACCAGAACGGCCAGGTGGTGTTGCTGGGCACGGCCACGGTGATCGCGCCTGCCGCGCCCATCGCCTGGCCGGCCACGACGCCGCCCGAGGTGTCGGTGCGCCGCCATGACCGCTACGAAGCCTTCATCAAGCAGGCGCAAGAGTTTCCGGCCTTGCGCACGGCCATCGTGCACCCTTGTTCGCCCGATGCCCTCAAGGCTGCGATCGAGGCGCGCGATGAAGGTTTGCTGGACCCGGTGTTGTTTGGCCCCGAAGCCAGGATCCGTGCGGTGGCCGAGGCGGCTGGGCTCAGCCTGGACGGCATCGAGATCCAGTCGGTTGAGCACAGCCATGCGGCAGCGGCCTTGGCGGTGGAGTGGGGCGCGGCCGGCAAGGTGGCGGCCCTGATGAAGGGCAGCCTGCACACCGATGAACTGCTGAGCGCCGTGGTGGGCGCCACCTCCAACCTGCGCACCGACCGGCGCATCAGCCACGTTTACGCCATGGACGTGCCCGCCTACGACAAGCCCTTGATCGTGACCGACTCGGCCATCAACATCGCGCCAACGCTGGACCAAAAGCGCGACATCTGCCAGAACGCCATCGACCTGTTGCACCTGCTGGGCATCGAGCTGCCGCGCGTGGCCGTGCTGGCGGCGGTGGAAACCGTCAACGCCAAGATGCCGACCACGCTGGACGCCGCCGCTTTGACCGTCATGGCCTCGCGCGGGCAGATCACGGGGGCCTTGGTGGATGGCCCATTGGCCTTCGACAATGCCATCAGCCTGGCGGCAGCCCGCACCAAGGGCATAAGCTCGCCGGTGGCCGGGCAGGCCGACATCCTGCTGGTGCCCGACCTGGAGGCCGGCAACATGCTGGCCAAGCAGTTGATGTACTTCGCGGGTGCCGACGCCGCAGGCTTGGTGCTGGGCGCGCGGCTGCCCATCATCCTGACCAGCCGCTCCGACAGCCTGCGCGTGAGGCTGGCCTCGGCAGCGCTGGCCAAGCTGGTGTCCGAACGCAGAATGGCCAAGGTGGTTTGAGCATGAGCAACACCCCTTTGGTGCTCACCTTCAACGCCGGTTCGTCGTCCATCAAAATGGGTTTGTTCAGTGTCGTGAACGGGCAAGCCACCCAGATCGGCAAGGGTGCGATCGACCTGCGCGCTCAGCCCTTGCAGCTTCAGGTGTCTGGCCCTGCACAGTCGCAAGACATCACGCTGAGCGCCCAGCTCACCGACGACCTGCACGAGGTGCTGGATGAAACCTTGGGCTGGTTCGCATCGCATTTCAAACTGGATGACCTGATGTCGGTGGGCCACCGCGTGGTGCACGGCGGCGATCGCTTCGACGGGCCGGTGGCCATTGACGACGACACGCTCTCGGCCATCACCGCACTGGTGCCGTTGGCACCTTTGCACCAACCGCAAGGCGTGCGCCTGATCCAGGCTATCCGGCACTTGCGGCCACGCTTGCTGCAGACGGCCTCGTTCGACACGGCGTTTCACCGTTCGCAATCCGACTTGGTGCGCCGCTTCGCGATCCCGCGCCCGCTCTTTGACAAGGGAGTCAAGCGCTATGGCTTCCATGGCCTGTCGTACCAGTACGTGGCGGGTGAGTTGGCCCGTCGCTTCCCGGCTGTAAAGCGCGGCAAAGTGGTGGTGGCCCACCTGGGCAGCGGGGCCAGCCTGTGTGCGCTGCAAGATGGCATCAGTCAGGACACCAGCATGGGGTTCTCCACGCTGGATGGCATCCCCATGGCGACGCGCTGCGGAGCGCTCGACCCGGGCGTGGTGCTGCACCTGATGGGCCCCTTCGGCATGAGCCTGCATGAGGTGGAGGATGTGCTGTACCACCAGTCGGGCTTGCTGGGCGTGTCGGGCCTGAGTGCCGACGCCCGTGAGCTGCAGGCCAGCGACCGGCCCGAGGCGCGCGAGGCGCTGAAGCTGTTTGTCTGGCGCATCGCTGGCGAGGTGGCCCGTTTGGCGACCTCACTGGGGGGGCTGGATGCCCTGGTGTTCACGGCCGGCATTGGCGAGCACCAGTCCCAGGTGCGTGCGGCCGTGAGTGAGCGCCTGGCCTGGTTGGGCGTGCAACTGGATCCTTGGGCCAACGCGGCCCATGCGTTGGTGATCAGCGCGACGGGCAGTGGCGTGACCGTGCTGGTGATGCCCACGGATGAAGAGCAGGTCATCGCCAATGACACGGTGGGCATCTACCACCAGCAAGTCACCAAGCCTTGACACCTGGGGTCATGGGGCGGCCAACAGTTGCTGGATGCGCTGTTCAATGGCGGCCTCATCGCCTTCGCCAAAATGGGTGAACACGATGCGGCCTTGCCGGTCTACCAGGTAGACGGCGGGCCAGCATTGGTTGGCGTAGGCGTTCCAGGTCTGGTAGCGGTTGTCCTGCGCCACGGGGTAGCTCAGGCCATGGCGGCGAATGGCTTGGCGCACGCTGTCGGTGGACCGCTCGAACGCGAACTCCGGCGTGTGAATGCCCACCACCATCAGCCCTTGCGCGGCGTAGCGCTCATGCCAACGTTGAACGTGCGGCAGGGTGCGCACGCAGTTGACGCAGGCGTGGGTCCAGAAGTCGATCAACACCACTCGCCCGCGCAGCGCCTTGATGCTGAGGGGTGGGCTGTTGAGCCATTGGTCGATGCCGGTGAACTCGGGCGCGGTCGGGTAGGTGCGCTGGGCGTCTGTTGTGACGAAATTGGTGCTCGGTGGATGGCCTGTCTCTGATGACCATGTTCGGCTCACCCACGCGCTGGCTTGGGCATCCAACTGGCTGGCCATGGCGATGGCCGAAACGACCAGCAGCAGTGGCAGCACCGGCAGCACGCAAGGGCTGGCGACGGTGGCCACACCGGCCAATCCTGCGAAGGCCAGTGGCCGTGACCACGCACCCTCAAGCGCTCAAGCGCGTGGTCATGAACCTGGTGGACAACGCCTTGAAGTTCGCGGGTGAAGCGCAGGTGGTGGTGAGCCAGACCGATGCGGCCTTGGTCATTGACGTTTTGGACCGAGGCCCCGGCATGCCCGAGGACCAGTTGCTGGCCGTCCTGCAGCCCTTTTACCGCCTGGAGGGATCCCGCAACCGCGAGACCGGTGGCAGCGGCCTGGGCCTGGCCATCGCCCACCGTTTGAGCGGCGCATTGGGCGCGACCTTGAGTTTGCACAAGCGACCCGGTGGTGGCTTGCAGGCCCGCCTGGCCTTGCCCG
>NZ_JACMNS010000130.1 GCF_014378415.1 Aquabacterium sp. | reverse complement strand
GGGCGCCACTGAGGGCATGGCCGCAGCTTGCCCTTTTTGGGTGCGGCGGTAGACAACATTGGTGCGCGAGGAAGAGACTTGCGGGTTCATGTTCATTACTCCAGTGTGGTGGTGAATGAAGAGACATGGTGGTGCATCCCCGGGGGTGTCCGAGAACACCTGCCGAGTGTAAGCAAGTCGCATGCTTGCAAGTTCGCACGGGTCACGTGCGGCTCGGCGCTTCAGGGTAGGCAGGCTACATGTCAGTATGAAGACAACTGGCGCGCTGAAAGGACTTGTCACAAAGCTGTCAGCAATGGCCCGATAGGATCATGGTTCTCCCCGTCGCGAGGTTTGGCGGGGCATGAAGGATCCCCTTGATGAACAAGTGCAAAACGCCCCGAGTTGGGGCGTTGGTTAAGCTCGTCCCCAAGTTCCGCCAGTCGGGCTTCACCCTGCTCGAATTGCTGGTCGTGCTGGTCATCATCGGCCTGCTGGCGGGCTATGTGGGCCCGAAGTTTTTTGCCCAGATCGGCAAGTCCGAAGTAAAAACGGCAGCGGCGCAACTGGATGCCTTGGGCAAGGCACTGGACCAATACCGCCTGGACACCGGCCACTACCCCGCGACCGAGCAGGGCCTGGGTGCCCTGTGGGTCAAGCCTGGTGACGAGGCCCGCTGGTGGGGCCCCTACTTGCGCAAGGCGCCGCCCAAGGATCCCTGGGGCCGCGAGTACCAATACCGCGCGCCCGGCGAGCATGGCGACTACGACGTGTTCTCCTTGGGCAAGGATGGCCGCGAAGGCGGCGAGGGCGAAGACCAGGACATCACCAATTGGTGATGCTGCAGGGTCCCACCATGAGCCTCCCCTCTCTGAATACCCTGTTTGCGCCGCGCACGCCTGTGCTGCGCGCCAAGGACTTCCCGCGTCGCCTGTTCTGCCAGGAGCTGGCGGTGTTGCTCGATGCCGGCATCCCCTTGCTGGAATCGCTGATCACGCTGCGCGAGAAGGAAGCCTCCAAGCCCGTGGTCCAGGTGCTGAGTTCGCTGATCGAGGCCTTGTCAGAAGGCAAGACCTTGTCACAAGCCATGCGCTTGACACCGGTGGCCTTCAGCTCATTGCTCATCGCCTCCATTGAAGCCAGCCAGCGCACCGGCCAGACGCCCGAGGCCTTGCGCCAGCATGCCGTCTACCTGGCCTGGTTGAGTGGCCTGCGCGACAAGCTGGTGGGCGCCGCCATCTACCCGGCCATCCTGATCAGTGCCAGCTTCCTGGTGATCACTTTCTTGACGGTGTTCGTGGTGCCGCGCTTTGCCGACATCTACGAAGGCATGGGTGGCGAGTTGCCCTGGTTGTCGGGCGTTCTGCTCAGCACGGGCAAGGCCGTGGGCGAGCACCCCTGGCTGGTGCTGATGGGCTTGGCGGCTTTGGTCGCAGCGGCGGCGGCGGCCTGGCGTGCGCCCACGGTGCGCGCGGCGGTGTCCGACTGGTTGTGGCAAGTGCCCTATGTGGGCGAGCGCCTGCGCCTGGTCGAACTGGCCGCGCTGTACCGCACCTTGGGCCTGCTGCTGCAAGCCGGTGTGGCGGTGGTGGCGGCATTGGAGGCCTCGGCCGAACTGGTCAGCCCCTCATTGCGCCCAGCGCTGGCCTCGGCCACGCAGCGGGTGCGCGAGGGCGCGCGCCTGTCCGACTGCCTGCACCAGCATCAACTGACCACGCCCGTGTCATTGCGCATGATGCGCGTGGGCGAACACACCGGCGAGCTGGGCCCGATGCTGGACCGGGCCGCCACCTTTTATGACGAGGAACTGGCCCGCTTCACCGATTGGGTGGGCCGCGTGGTCAGCCCGGTGCTGATGCTGATCATGGGCGTGTTGATTGGCGGCATCGTGGTGCTGATGTACCTGCCCATCTTCCAGGTGGCGGAGCAGATCCAATGAGCGCGGTCTTGCAATCGGTGCCCCACCAAGCGCCTGAGCTCGCGCCTGCACAGGATCACCAGCCTGATTGGTCCCGCTGGTCCTTGGCGCAAGCCATGCGTTTGCGCGTGGTGGTGGCCCGAGATGCGAACCAGATCCTGTGGGCCCTGAGCCCCACGCCCGACGATGTGATGCTGCGCGATGCCGTGGGCCGCCAGGTGGCCCAATCATTGCGCTGGCGGCAGGTGAGCGACGAAGCCTTGTCCAAGTTGCTGGCCCTGGGTGAAGCCGACTTCGAAGCCCGTGGCACGTTTGCCCACGTGGGCCACGATGAGTCGGGCACAGAAGAAGCTGGTCACGCGCTGTCGGTGGACACCATCAGCCGCCAGAGCAGCCCCGTGGTGCGATTGCTGGACGCCACTTTGTTCGACGCGCTCAAAGCCCAGGCCAGTGATTTGCACCTGGAATCGACCGCATCGGGCATGGTGATCCGCCACCGCCTGGATGGCGTGATGGTGAAGGTGGGCGACGTGGGCTCGCGCGAGGTGGCCGAGCAATTGGTGTCGCGCCTGAAGGTGATGGCCGAGCTGGACATCGGCGAGCGCCGCTTGCCGCAGGATGGGCGCTTCAAGCTGCGCGTGCAGCAAAGTGTGGACAGTGGCGTGCGCGATGTTGATTTCCGCGTGTCGATCATGCCCTCCAGCTTTGGCGAAGACGCGGTGCTGCGCATTCTGGACCGATCGCGCTTGTCCACCGAGGCCGAGGCCTTGAGCCTGGAAGGCTTGGGCTTCGATGCCGACGACAGCGCCGTGGTGCGCCGCCTGGCGGGCAAGCCCTATGGCATGTTGCTGGTCACTGGCCCCACCGGCAGTGGCAAGACCACCACCTTGTACGCCGTGGTGCAAGAGATCAACGATGGCCGCGACAAGATCATCACCATCGAAGACCCGGTGGAATACCAACTGAGCGGCGTGGTGCAGATCCCCGTCAACGAGAAGAAAGGCCTGACCTTTGCGCGCGGCCTGCGCTCCATCCTGCGGCACGACCCGGACCGCGTCATGGTGGGCGAGATCCGCGATGCGGAAACCGCGCAGATCGCCTCGCAAGCCGCGCTGACCGGGCACCTGGTGCTGTCCACCATCCACGCCAACAATGTGTTCGACGTGGTGGGCCGCTTCATGCACATGGGGCTGGATTTGTACAACGTGGTGTCGGCCCTGAACGGCGTGGTGGCCCAGCGCCTGATGCGCAAGCTGTGCACGCACTGTGCGCGGCCCTGGCAGCCGCAGGCCGGTGACCTGAAGGCCGCCATGCTGCCACTGGACACGCATGGGCACTTTCGCGAAGCGGTGGGTTGCCCGCAATGCCGCGGCACGGGCTACAAGGGGCGCAAGGCCATCTCCGAGATTTTGCTGATGGACGACACCCTGCGTGACCTGATCGTCAGCCGTGCTTCGCTGATCCGGATCAAGGCGCATGCGCGGTCCAGCGGCACCAGGTTGCTGCGCGAATCGGCGTTGGCCTGTGTGCTGCGGGGCGAGTCCACGCTGGATGAACTCAACCGTGTGACCTTGGCGGAATGATGCGCTTGACGACGAGCTGGCGTCCCCACCAGGTGTTTTTGCGGCCC
>NZ_JACMNS010000129.1 GCF_014378415.1 Aquabacterium sp. | reverse complement strand
GTCAAAGCACGCGATGAGCATGGGCCCCCTTGCAGCCACAGGCACAGTTGGAACACACTGGAACGGCGGTCATTGATGGGATTTCCATCAACCGCAAGGCACACCGGGTAACGGTGGCTCGAACGGGTGCAATGCTTGCCTTACCGCAAGCTGGCAGGGTGAATCTGCCAGCATCACGCCGTCGGTGAGACGGCTCCCCTGATCGTCTGGGGGACATGACCGGCCAGGACTCACCCCGGCAGGTAAGACGGCCCGATGGTGGTCGTCGAACTCAAGAGCCCGGCGTTTTTTGAACGACCGGGCTTTTGCTTTGGGGCAAATGCAATCGACAATCCTTGCCTTGCCCCGTTTCCAGCCAAAGGCGCTTTGCATGCCCACCCCGCACGATCAATTTTTCAGCTTGGTGCACGAGCACCTGAACCAGCAGACGCTGGTCAAATTGGTGCTGGGCAACTACCTCGGCCCGATCACCGACCTGGTCCGCGTACAGGTGCGTCCGGTGACGATCAAGGGGCAAGCTTGCCTGTCTTTCGTCCACCGCCATCAGACCAAGGACATCATCAAGAACCTGCCCGTGGACGAAGGCCTCAAAGCGCTGCAAAGCATGGTTGGCCAGGAGTTCAGAAACGCCCACCTGCTGACACCGAGCGAGGAAATCCAATTGGCCATCAGCAAGAAAGGCAAGGCCACGCTGCGTTTTGGCAAGAGCGAGAACAACGAATCCACCAGCCAGGAACACAACCGCCAGAAAGAACGCCTGTTGGCACTGGACCGCCCTTTCCTGACTGCCTTGGGCGTGACCGATGCCAAGCAGACCCTGATCCCGGCCATGTCACGCAAATGGAAGCAGATCAACAAGTTCATCGAGGTGTTCAGCAGTGCCCTGGCTTCGTCCCAACTGGCGAAGTCGCCAAACATTCACGTGGTGGACTTTGGCTCAGGCAAGGGCTACCTGACCTTTGCCATCCACGACTACCTGGCCAACAGCCTGGCCCTGAATGCGCAGGTGACGGGCGTTGATTTGAAGCAGGACATGGTTGAGCTGGGCAACACGGCCGCCAGCAAGCTGGGCCTCCAAGGCCTGCGTTTTGACCATGGCGACGTGCGCAACTACCAGGCGGGCACCGTGAACGTGATGATTGCGCTGCACGCCTGCGACATCGCCACCGATTACGCCATTCACATGGGCATCCGCACCGGGGCCGACATAGTCATGTGTTCGCCATGCTGCCACAAACAGATCCGACCACAGTTGCTGAGCCCGCACCCGCTCAGGCCCATCCTGCAGCATGGCGTGCACCTGGGGCAGGAGGCGGAAATGCTGACCGATGGCCTTCGTGCGCTACTGCTGGAAGCCTGCGGTTACGACACACAGGTCTTTGAATTCATCTCGCTGGAGCACACTAACAAGAACAAGATGATCCTGGCGACCAAGCGTGCTTCAGGCGCACCCGACAAGGCGGCTGAAACGTTGGCGCAGATTCAGGACATCAAAAGCTTTTATCAAATCCAGGAACATTGCCTGGAGAGCTTGCTGAAGGCTGAGGGAAGGTTGCCCTCAGCCTCTTCTGCAAAGACTACGCATTCGGTGTAGCCCGTTTGGCCAGCGCTGCACCACCGCGCAGGCCGAGTGCCGTGCAAACCGCCACCACCGCCACCGTGACCACGATGCCCACCCATTGAGGTGCGCCAACGGCCGTCAAAGGTGCATCGACCAAGCCCACGCCCACCGGCAAACCGACCAGAAAACCGGCGATGACGCCCAGTTTTTCGTAGCCCAGGCCTTTGCGTTCGGCTTCTACGTCGTACTTCAATCTGTGTTGCGCCATGATTCACCCCAAAAAATGTTGCGATGCAACAATCCTACATGAACACGACTCGTTATGAACGTAAACCCTAGGTAACAGTGTGTTGCTCGTCCGAAACCACCTCAGGCAGGGGGACAACACGTTGTTTTTCGGACGAGTTGATTCAAGCAGCTTCGGCTCGCTGATTGGCCATCCAGCGGTGCAAATTGACTTTACGTCCGCTTTGCAAATCGCTGGCCTCCACGATCCTGCTGATCTTCAAGACGCATTCGCGGCCCAAGGCATCGCACCACACGGTCAGGCGCCGCAGGTCGGTGTGCAGGGTGATGACCCGGACGATGGATCGGCGCAGTACACCGCTTTCCTCGATGTACATGACCTTCCAGTAGAAAGGTCCGGGATCTCGCCGAAACGGGGCCGGCGCACTGGGTTTGAACAGGGCACGGCCCAGGCCATCCATGAAGGCAAACATGCCCATCGCGGTCATTGGGTTGGAATTCAGCCTCATCGCACTCTCCTGCACACGTCATGTGTGATGCAGCAATCGTAGCCAGACGCTGCGCACTTGAAGCCCCCACAAAGGGCGAGTAGGCGATGCGAAGTTAGGGGGATTTGACGAGCTCAGTCAGTCCCTGATGCCCAGGCTGCGCCAACTCGCCACTTCGCGCTCGGCGGCGTCTTCGGGGCCCAGGCTGGGGGAGTCGCACCAGATGTCGGCGGCCAACTGCTCGGCCTCGTCAGGGCTCAGGCTGGGCCTGAAGGCCCGCAACTCGGCTGAGCAGCGGTCAATCCAGGCGTCACGCTCGTCATCATCATTCATGGTGATACATCGTGTGAGCACTCGCGCAGTGCTGGTCGTATTCAGTCTAGCCTGAAGGCTTGCCATTGGGCCAAGAATCTGCCCGGGGTTGGGCTTCAAGCACAATCGCTTCGCACAACGTGCGCAAGGAGCTTGAATTGGATTGGAGTCAAGAGCTGGCCGCCAGCCTGGTGTGGTTGGCCCAGGCGTTCGCACTCACCAGCCTAGGCTTCGTGGCCGTGGGTTTTCTCGTCACGCGCAGCACGCATTGGGGACGTCAGTTTCTGCGCTTGGGCTGGCCCTACCTGACGCCTCGGCGCAGTTGGAAGCCCACGCTCACCGTGGCCTTGATTCTGTTCCTGGCGATGTTCTCCGTGCGCATGAACGTGCTGTTCTCGCTTTGGTACAACGGCTTTTACAGCGCCTTGCAGGCCCTGGACCAAAAGGCCTTCTGGTTCTTCCTGGGCATCTTCAGCATCCTGGCCGCCGTGCACGTGCTCAGGGTGCTGCTCAGCGCCTACGTCAACCAGGTCTTCGACATCGACTGGCGCACCTGGTTGAACGAACGACTCACCAAGGATTGGCTGGAGGGCGGCGCCTATTACCGCGGCCACTTCCTGAACGAACCGGTGGACAACCCCGACCAGCGCATCCAGCAAGACATCACCACCTTCGTCGCGTCGTCCCGCAAGCTGTCGATTGGCACGGCCGATGCCGTGGTGTCGCTGGTGGCCTTCACCGGCATGTTGTGGGGCTTGTCGGGCGCCCTGGCCATCATGGGGGTGGAGGTGCCGCGCGCCATGGTGTTCCTGGTGTACATCTATGTGATCGTGGTCACGGTGATCGCTTTCAAGCTGGGCCGCCCGCTGATCAGCTTGAACTTCCTGAACGAACGCTTGATCGCCAACTTCAGATACGCCCTCATGCGCTTGCGCGAGAACGCCGAGAACATCGCCTTTTACCAAGGCGCGCGCGTGGAACGCGCCACCCTGATGAACCGCTTCGCGGCCGTCATCGCCAATGTGTGGGCACTGCTGTTCCGGGGCCTGAAGTTCGACGGCTTCAACCTGGCCGCCAACCAGTTGGCCGTGGTGTTTCCCTTCATCTTGCAGGCGCCGCGTTTTTTCAGCGGCGCCATCAAGCTGGGTGACGTGATGCAAACCTCGCAGGCCTTTGGCCAGGTACAAGACGCGCTGTCGTTCTTCCGCATGTCGTACGACGAGTTCGCGCAGTACCGCGCGGCCCTGGACCGCTTGACCGGCTTCATGGACGCCAATCAGCAAGCACGCGCCCTGCCCAGCATCCAGCTCAAGGACCGTGATGACGCCTTGGTGATCGAAGGCGTGGGCGTGTCACGGCCCGACGGCCACCCCTTGGTGCACGGCTTGAGCCTCACCTTGCAGCCAGGCCAAAGCATGCTGATCAAAGGCCCATCGGGCAGCGGCAAGACCACGTTACTGCGCACGCTGGCCGGGCTTTGGCCGCATGCCCAGGGCTCGGTCGACAGGCCCATGGGTACGCACGCCTTGTTCCTTTCGCAACGACCTTACCTGCCCCTGGGCAATTTGCGCAGTGCGCTCATCTACCCTGCCCTGGTGCTGGACGACGCCCTCATCAACGACGCTTTGATCAAAGTGCAATTAGGCCATTTGCAGGCCCACCTGGACGAGCCGGCCGACTGGTCCAACATCCTGTCCCTGGGCGAGCAGCAACGCCTGGCTTTTGCGCGCGTACTGCTGAACCAGCCCCGCATTGCGTTCCTGGATGAAGCCACTTCGGCCACCGACGAAGGCTTGGAGCACGCGCTGTACACCTTGCTGCGAAAAGAGTTGCCGCAGTGCATGTTGGTGAGCGTGGGGCACCGAAGCACACTCGATGGTTTTCACACCCACCGATTGGTCCTGAGCCAAGGTGGCCAATGGGCCTTCACCCCGGCATGACACGGGGGGCGGTGTAGGATCATGACCAAGCTTTGACCTGCTGTTTTTGCCCGCTGTCGGCGGGCTGTCCTCCATCCTTGATTTGTTGCCACCATGTCCATCCAAGACCGCCTCATCGCCCTGGGCATCACGCTGCCCCCCGTGGCCGTGCCCGCCGCCTCTTACCTGCCCTTCATGCGCACGGGCAACCTGGTGTTTTTGTCGGGTCACATTGCCAAAAAAGATGGGCACGTGTGGGTCGGCCAGTTGGGCAAAACGATGAGCACTGCCGAAGGCCAGGAGGCCGCACGCGCCGTGGCCATTGACCTGATGGGCACGCTGCAGGCGGCCGCAGGCGGCCTGGACAAGGTGGTGCGCATCGTCAAGGTCATGAGCCTGGTCAACAGCAGCCCTGATTTCACCGAGCACCACCTGGTCACCAACGGCTGCTCCGAACTGATCGCCCAGGTGTTTGGCGAAACCGGCCGGCATGCTCGCAGCGCTTTTGGCGTGGCGCAGATTCCGCTGGGCGCCTGCGTCGAGATCGAACTCATCGCCGAAGTGGCCTGATCAATGCGTTCGCTCAATCTCCGCTCCGCCCCATCAGGTCGCCCTCAGCTGGCAATGATCGCTCTGGTCTGCCTGGCCGCCGTGGGCTTTGCCCTGTTCGCCCAGTACCAACTGGACATGCAGCCGTGCCCCTGGTGCATCCTGCAGCGCGTGCTGTTCCTGCTGATCGCGATCCTGGCCGGGCTGGGTGCCTTGATCGGTGGCCGTGTGCTCACATCGCTGTCCTCGTTGTTGATCGTGCCTGCAGCAGCCTCGGGTGCCGCCTCGGCCTGGTACCAGCACTTCGTGGCCGCCAAGACGGTGTCGTGCAACCTGACCTTGGCGGATCGCATTGTCTCCAGCCTGCACTTGGACACCGCACTGCCCGCCGCCTTTGAGGTGCGCGCATCGTGCGCCGACGCGGCATCCAAGCTGATCGGTGTGCCTTTCGAGTTCTGGAGCCTGGCGCTGTTCGTGGCGCTGGGCATGGCAGGCCTGTGGTGTGCCAGGCGCGCCCGCGGCTGAACCTTATTACCTCGCTGGCATGAGCATCAGTGCGGCGCCTTCGCCACTGCCCGTGGCCTTGCTTGACCTTCCCGCCGCGCAGGGTGGCCGCCAACGGCACGCCTTTGGCCCCGCCTTGACGTGGCTGGTGGCCACTGACCTGGCCCAAGTGCGCAGCGTCATCGACGCGGCCCACGAGCACGCCCGGCAAGGCCGCTGGTGCGTGGGCTGGGTGGCCTATGAAGCGGCCCCGGCGTTTGACGACCATTTGCCGGTTTGCCCGCCCGAGCCCGACCAAGCACTGGCCATGTTCGCCGTGTTCGACCAGGCCCTGCCCTGGCCAACAACCACTCATCGGGGTGCCTGGCAAACCACGCCATGGCAATCCAACTTGAGCGCCCACGCCTTCACCGCGCAGGTCGAGGCCATCCATGAGTTGATCCGGGCCGGTGAGGTGTACCAGATCAACCTGACCACGCCGCTGAGCAGCCAGCTTGAGCCTAAGGCGCCAGAAACCGCGCTCCAGTACTTCCATGCCCTGCACCGCAGCCAGCCCGATGGCTACGCGGTTTACCTCGACACCGCCGGGCAGCCATCCACCACGGGCCTCAGCCATGTGCTCAGCGTGTCGCCCGAGCTGTTCTTCCATTGGCGCGGCGACCAGATCACCACGCGCCCCATGAAGGGGACTGCGGCGCGGGGCACCACGCCCCATGAAGACGCCGCCGCCGCCCGGCACCTGCAAACCAGCGACAAGGAGCGCGCCGAGAACCTGATGATCGTCGACCTGCTGCGCAACGACCTGTCACGCATTGCGCAGGTGGGCTCGGTGCAGGTGCCTTCGCTGTTCGACGTGCAGGCCTTGCCCACGGTGTGGCAGATGACCTCGACCGTGCAGGCTCGCACGCGCGTAGGGCTACGGCTGTCCGATGTGTTCGCTGCGCTGTTCCCATGCGGATCGATCACGGGCGCGCCCAAGCGGCGCGCCATGCATCACATCGCAGCGTTGGAAGACGCGCCGCGCGGCGTTTACTGCGGCGCCGTGGGCTTGATGGCGCCGGGCGGTGAAGTGACGTTCAACGTGCCCATCCGCACGGTGGTGCTGCGGTCCGGCTCGCAGCCCGGCTGGGATGCCCGCTGCGGCATTGGCAGCGGCATCACCCTGGACGCCACGGCCGAGGCCGAGGCCAGTGAATGGCGGCACAAGCAGGCCTTCCTGAGGCGAGCCGCCCAACCTTTTGAATTGCTGGAATCGCTGCGGCTGGAGGATGGACACATCCCCAGGCTGGAAGCCCACCTTCAACGACTGACGCGCACAGCCCGGCATTTTGGTTTTCCACTGGACGCCGAAATAGTCCGTCGAGCCTTGACCCAACGGGCCCAGGCACACCCTCACGGCATCCACAAGGTCCGCCTGCTGCTGGACGCCCAAGGTCAGGCGACTTGTGAATCCAGCCCGTTGGCGACCACGGCCCTGCCCATCCGGGTGGCCTTGGCCGCCCACGCCATGCCCGTGGCAGATGAGTTCATCGCCCACAAGACCACGCAGCGCAGCGCCTACGCAGCCTTCAGTCCACCGCCAGGCTGCTTCGACACCCTGCTGTGGAACGCCCAAGGCGAAATCACCGAGTTCACCATCGGCAATGTGGCCGTGAAGCTCGCGGGCCTGTGGCTCACCCCGCCGTTGTCGGCCGGACTGCTTCCGGGCGTGATGCGCGAAACGCTGCTGGCCGAAGGGCATTTGCGCGAACGCACCATCACAGTGAACGAGTTGCGCCAAGCCGAGGGCATCGCCCTGATCAACAGTGTTCGCGGCTGGATGGACGCCGAACTGATGCCCACCTCATTACCTGCCGGAGATTGAACAATGCGCTTTCTGCACACCATGCTGCGGGTCACCAACCTGCAACGCTCGATTGATTTTTACACCCAGGTGCTGGGCATGACCCTGCTGCGCACCACCGACCGGCCCGACCAGCAATACAGCTTGTCTTTCCTGGCCTTTGGCGGCGGCAACCCCGATCAAGCCGAGCTGGAGCTGACCTACAACTACGGCGTCGAAAAATATGAGCTGGGCACGGCCTATGGCCACATCGCCATCGGCGTCGATGACATCGTGGCCACCTGCCAGGCGGTGCGCGACAAGGCCGTGGCACTGGGTGGCGCCATCACGCGCGAGCCGGGCCCGGTCAAAGGCGGCAACACGGTGATCGCGTTCATCACCGATCCTGATGGCTACAAGATCGAGTTGATCGAGCGCGGCATCATCGACTGATTCAAGCCGACGTCAAGCAGGCCGCTGCGCCGCGATCTGCGGCGTGCTCACGACCACATCACCACACTGCGCGCGGTGCATCAAGGCATGGTCAATCAACACCAGGGCCAGCATGGCCTCGGCAATCGGCGTGGCGCGGATGCCCACGCAGGGGTCGTGGCGGCCAAAGGTTTCCACCGTGGCGGGCTGGCCCTCCAGATCAATGGACTGGCGCGGCACGCGGATCGAGCTGGTCGGCTTGATGGCGACCGACACGCGCAGATCCTGCCCGGTGGAAATGCCCCCCAGCACGCCGCCCGCGTGGTTTGAGCCAAAGCCTTCGGGCGTCAGTTCGTCGCCATGCTCGCTGCCCTTCTGGGCCACCACGCCAAAGCCATCGCCGATCTCGACGCCCTTGACGGCGTTGATGCCCATCATGGCGTAGGCGATGTCGGCATCCAGTTTGTCGAACAACGGTGCACCCAGGCCGACGGGCACGTTGGTGGCTTCGACCGTCAGGCGGGCGCCGCAGGAGTCGCCCTCTTTGCGCAGGGCGTCCATGTAGTCTTCCAGCGCCTGGATCTGGCTGGTGTTGGGCGCGAAGAAGGGGTTTTGGTGCACGTGCTCCCAGCCCTCGAAGGCGATGGGCATGTTGCCCAACTGGGTCATGCAGCCGCGGAATTCGGTGCCGTATTGCTCGCGCAACCACTTCTTGGCCACGGCACCGGCCGCCACCATGGGCGCTGTCAGGCGGGCCGATGAACGGCCACCACCGCGCGGATCGCGCAGGCCGTATTTGTGCCAGTAGGTGTAGTCGGCATGGCCAGGGCGGAAGGTCTGCAGGATGTTGCCGTAGTCCTTGCTGCGCTGATCGGTGTTGCGGATCAACAGGGCGATGGGTGCGCCGGTGGTCTTGCCCTCAAAGACGCCGCTGAGGATTTCGACCGCGTCGGGCTCGTTGCGCTGGGTGACATGGCGGGAGGTGCCGGGGCGGCGGCGGTCCAGTTCGGGCTGGATGTCGGCCTCGGACAGGGTCATGCCGGGGGGGCATCCGTCGATCACGCAGCCGATGGCGGGGCCATGCGACTCGCCGAAATTGGTGACGGAAAACAAAAGTCCGAGGGTGCTGCCAGCCATTGCGCGAACCAGGTAATTGCGAAAAACGCGAGACCTCCATTGTCCCCCATGACGACAACGCCCGGGCAAAGCCGGGCGTTTGAGCGAAAGCGCGGTGCGACTTCCTGTGGATTGGGCGGCTCGGTCAGAGCAAAGCCTGCCGCTCGCCCGCCTCTTCTTCAACCGGCCAGTCGCGGATGTAGGCCTTGAGCATGCGATTTTCGAAATCCTGGCTGTCGACCACGGCCTTGGCCACGTCGTAGAACGACATCACGCCCATCAGGGTTTTTTGCGTCATGACCGGCATGTAGCGGGCATGGCGGCTGAGCATCATGCGGCGCACTTCGTCGATCTCGGTGTCGGGGGTGCAGGTAAGCGGGTGGTCGTCCATCACCGAGCGCACGCGGGTGTCGCCCATGCTGCCGCCGTTGCGCACCACGGCCTGGATCACCTCTCGGAAGGTCAGCATGCCAACCACATCACCGTGCTCCATCACCACCAGGGATCCGATGTCGAACTGGGCCATCGTGTTGACCGCTTCAGACAGGGGCTGTTCAGGTTGCACGGTGTAAAGCGTGCTGCCTTTGACTCGCAGGATGTCGCTGACTTTCATGGTCGGTCTCCTCTTGTTAAGGGATTGCACATATGCGCCTGACACTGTTAAGTCATATTGCCGCAATTTGTGGCAAACGCCAATGGGTGATCAGGCTCAAATCCGGGCAAATTCTGGGCATTGGGAGCGTAAACCGTGGCTGAATGCGCATCAGACGCCAGGCTGGCGGGGGTTCACCCTGACTTGGCCCGCAGGGTGTTGCGTCAAGGATTGACGCAGGGTCAACTCGTCCAGTTTGGCGGCAGCCCAGAATCCATCGGTGAAGCCATCGGGCTTGAGCAAAAGGCGTCCGACCAGTGGCGCCATGACCGTCTGGTCGGGATCGCACAGCAGCACGAAACGGCCTCCGCCTTGCGCATCGGGCTCGTCCAGCCGCGCCACCCAATCCAGCTCGACCAGGGTTTCCAAAATGGGCTCGATCTGCAGCGGATCGGTGCGCAACAAGGCCGCCAGGGCCTCGGCGGAGTGGCCTTTTTGCTGCTCATGCTGCACCGAGGACAAAGCCTTGAGCAGCGCCAAAGCCAGCTGGAATCG
>NZ_JACMNS010000128.1 GCF_014378415.1 Aquabacterium sp. | reverse complement strand
TGGCAGTGTCATTTATGAGACCCGCACCAACCAGCTCTTCGTCAATGACATTCCTTCCAAGCTGGAAGAGATCCAGCAACTGATCAGCAAGATCGACATCCCTGTGCGTCAGGTTTTGATCGAGGCTCGGATTGTGGAAGCCGATGACAGTTTTGGTCGGTCTTTGGGTGTGAAGCTGGGGGCCTCGAATAGCCGCGCTGGTTCCTACGGCACAGGTAAGATTGGCTCAGTGCTCACTGGCAGTTATCTGGGGGCAGGTCGTTTGAGCGGGCAGGTAGCTGACGAGGTGGATTTCATCCCGAACTCGCAATTCCTGAGTTTGCCAGCGACCGCATTGAATGGCTACAACGCGGCCACCATGGGTATTTCCTTGTTCAACTCAGGCGGAACGCGTTTTCTGAACCTGGAGTTGTCTGCCCTGGAAGCCGATGGTCGCGGCAAGATCGTGTCCAGTCCTCGCGTGATCACCGCTGACCAAGTGAAGGCATTGATCGAGCAAGGTACCGAATTGCCATACCAGACAGCCACATCCAGCGGCGCAACGGCCATTTCCTTCCGCAAAGCGAATCTCAAATTGGAAGTGACCCCTCAGATCACCCCTGAAGGCAGCATCATCCTTGATGTGGACATCAACAAGGACAGCGTGGGCCAAGTGACCACGGCAGGCTATGCGATCGACACCAAGCACGTGCAAACACAGGTGCTGGTTGAGAACGGCGGCACGGTGGTGATTGGCGGCATCTTCTTGCAGCAAGAAACAAACAACGAACAGAAGGTGCCTGTGCTGGGCGACATTCCCTACCTGGGGGTGCTGTTCAGGAACAATTCAAGGCAATCCAAGCGCTCTGAATTGCTGATCTTCTTGACCCCCAAAGTGGTCTCCGAGAAGGGCGCTTTGCGCTGAGCGAATCCTTTGGATGCTGTGATTGCACTCGTGGGGCTGCCGGGCGGCGGTAAATCAACTGTCGGGCGGCAACTGGCCAAGCGAATCAAGGCTCGCTTCATCGATTCAGACCTTGTGCTGGAAGAGCGGATCGGCATGCCCATCCGCTTGTTTTTTGAGCAGCATGGCGAGGATCTTTTCCGCGACCACGAAGAGGCAGTCGTTGATGAATTGACGCGCCAGGCCGAAGTGGGATCACCGTTGGTGATTGCCACCGGTGGTGGTGTGGTGTTGCGTCCAGCCAACCGCCGGCACCTCCGAGAGCGGGCCACGGTGGTTTACCTGCGCTCAACGCCTGAGGAGTTGTTTCGGCGCTTGAGGCACGACACGCAAAGGCCTCTGCTGCAGGTCAAGGACCCGATGGCCAAATTGCGCGAGCTTTATGAGCAGCGGCACCCTCTTTATGAAGAAACCGCGCACCACTGCATCGACACCGGTCGCCCTTCGGTCGGGGCCCTGGTCAACATGATCATGGTGCAGCTGGGTCTGGCGGAGTTAAATCCGCCAGAGGCCTGAGGGATCAGTTCAACTGCAGCTGTTGCAGGTATTGCTTGAGCCAGGGGCCGACTTGGCTGTGTTGCAAGCCCAGTTCGATGTTGGCCTCCAGAAAGCCTTCCTTGCTGCCGCAGTCATAGCGCTTGCCCTGGTACTGAAAGGCAAATACCTTTTCTCGGCGCAGCAAACCAGCAATGCCATCGGTGAGCTGGATTTCATTGCCCACGCCCCGAGGCTGCGAGCGGATCTGCTCAAAAATGCCCGGCGTCAAAATGTAGCGACCGGCCACGCCCAGGCGTGATAGCGCTTGCTCGGGGCTTGGCTTTTCAACGATGCGAGACACGTCCATCAAATGTGGGTTGACCTGGGTGCCCGCCACGATGCCGTAGCGCTTGGTGTGCTCTTGGGGAACTTCCTGCACGGCCAGGATCGACGAGCGCCACTGCGCGAATTGCTCAACCATCTGGCGCAGCACGGGCGTCTCGCCCACCATCAAGTCGTCGGCCAGCAAAACCGCGAACGGCTCGCCTCTGACCAGCCGTTCGCCGCACAGCACGGCATGCCCCAGCCCCAAGCTTTTGGGTTGGCGCACGAAGACGCACTCCATGTCGGCAGGTTTGATGGATTGCACGAGGCTCAGCAACTCATGCTTGCCGGCCTGCTCCAGCTCGTATTCCAGTTCAAATGCAGTGTCGAAATGGTCTTCGATGGGGCGTTTGTGCCGCCCCGTCACGAAGATCATTTCGCGGATGCCGGCCTCGTAGGCTTCTTCAACCGCGTATTGTATGAGCGGCTTGTCCACCACGGGCAGCATTTCCTTGGGCTGCGCCTTGGTGGCGGGCAGGAACCGGGTGCCCAGTCCGGCGACCGGGAAAATGGCCTTGGTGATTTGCATGCTTTGGATTCCTCAGTACAGCGCTCGATGTTGTCAGCCATGGAGCCATTGGCATGCAGATAGTTCCCTCACCGCGGGCATCACCCTAGTCGTTGGAACTGCTCACGCACCCTTTCCAAGGTGGCGGTGAAATCGGCCAGGCGCTGCTTTTCTTGTTCGACCACGGCGGCCGGCGCACGGGCCACGAAGCTCTCGTTGCCCAATTTGCCATGCACCTTGGTGATTTCACCTTGCAGGCGCTGGATTTCCTTGTCCAGGCGTTTGCGCTCGGCTTCCAGGTCGATCTCGACATGGAGCGCCAGGCGCGTTTCGCCTTGAACCACCACGGGGGCCAGGCTGGTGGCCTCGGTGAAGGCGGATTCGTCCAGCACCTTGACCTCGCTGAGCTTGGCCAGAGCCTTGATCAGCGGGGCGGCCTGGGTGACGAAGGCGGTGTCGCCCACGGTCAGCAGGGGCACGCGCTCGGCGGGCGACAGGCTCATTTCGCTGCGCAGGTTGCGGCAGGCGCCCACCAGGGCCTTGAGCTTGGCCACCCAGGCGTCGGATTCGGGGTCAATGCGGCCCAGGTCGGGCGTGGGGTAGGGCGCCAGCACGATGGATTCATCGGAGCCAGCGGTTTTGCGGCCGGCCACGGGGGCCACGGTTTGCCACAACTCTTCGGTGATGAAGGGGGTGATCGGGTGCATCAGGCGCAGGATGGTTTCGAGCACGCGGATCAGGGTACGGCGGGTGGCCCGTTGCTGAGCCTCGTTGCCGCTGTCCTTGGCGGCGTTGAGCTGCGCCTTGGCGATCTCAATGTACCAATCGCAGTACTCGTCCCAGACGAACTGGTAGAGCGCCGTGGCGACGTTGTCAAGGCGGAAGTCGGCGAAGGCTTGTTCGACGGTGGCTTCCAGGCGCTGCAGTTCGCTGACGATCCAGCGGTCGGCCGGGCTGAAGTCCAGGAAGCCGTCGATGGCGCAGGCACCCGGCGTGGGCGACTTCAAGCCGCAGTCCTGGCCTTCGCAGTTCATCAGCACGAACTTGGTGGCGTTCCAGAGCTTGTTGCAAAAATTGCGGTAACCCTCACAGCGCTTGCTGTCGAAGTTGATGCTGCGGCCCAGGCTGGCCAAGGCGGCGAAGGTGAAGCGCAGGGCGTCGGCGCCGTAGCCGGGGATGCCATCCGGGAATTCCTTCTCGGTGTTCTTGCGAACCTTGGGCGCGGTTTCAGGTTTGCGCAGGCCGGTGGTGCGCTTGTCCAGCAAGGGCGCCAACTCAATGCCGTCGATCAGGTCGACCGGGTCGAGCACATTGCCTTCGGACTTGGACATCTTCTGGCCTTGGGCGTCGCGCACCAGGCCGTGGATGTAGACGTGCTTGAAGGGCACTTTGCCGGTGAAGTGCTTGGTCATCATGATCATCCGAGCGACCCAAAAGAAGATGATGTCGTAGCCGGTGACCAGCACGCTGGAGGGCAGGAAGAGGTCCTGCTCGATGGTTTTTTCAGGCCAGCCCAGGGTCGAGAAGGGCACCAGGGCCGATGAATACCAGGTGTCGAGGACGTCTTCGTCGCGCTGCAGGCTGCCGGTGTAGCCAGCGGCGGCGGCCTTGGCCTTGGCTTCGGCATCGGTGTGGGCCACGAAGATTTCGCCATTGTTGCCGTACCAAGCCGGGATCTGGTGGCCCCACCACAACTGGCGGCTGATGCACCAGTCCTGGATGTTGTTCATCCACTGGTTGTAGGTGTTGACCCACTGCTCGGGCACGAACTTGACCTCACCGCTTTCGACCACGTCGATGGCTTTTTGCGCGATGCTCTGGCCGGGCTGGCCATCGACCGAGGGGCCGGCCTTGTTCATGGCCACGAACCACTGGTTGGTCAGCATGGGCTCGATGATCTGGCCCGTGCGGGTGCAGCGCGGCACCATCAGCTTGTGCTTCTTGACCTCGACCAGCAGGCCTTGGGCATCCAGGTCGGCCACGATTTCCTTGCGGGCCACGAAGCGGTCCAGGCCCCGGTAGGCGGCGGGCGCTTCGTCGTTCACCTTCGCGTCGAGCGTGAAGATGGTGATCATGGGCAGGCCGTGGCGTTGGCCGACCGCGTAGTCGTTGTTGTCGTGCGCGGGCGTGACCTTGACCACGCCAGTGCCGAAGTCCTTGTCGACGTAGTCGTCGGCAATGATGGGCACCAGGCGGCCGCTCAAGGGCAGCTTGACGTTCTTGCCGATCAGGGCCTGGTAGCGCTCGTCTTCGGGGTGCACCATCACGGCGGTGTCGCCCAGCATGGTCTCAGGGCGCGTGGTGGCCACGACCAGCGACGAGCTGCCATCTTCCAGCGGATAGCGGATGTGCCACATCGAGCCTTCTTCTTCCTCGCTCTCGACTTCCAGGTCGGACACGGCGGACTTGAGGACCGGGTCCCAGTTGACCAGGCGCTTGCCACGGTAGATCAGGCCTTGCTCGAACAGCGTGACGAAGGTGTCGGTGACCACCTTGGACAGCTTCTCGTCCATGGTGAAGTATTCGTGCTCCCAGCTGACGCTGGCGCCCATGCGGCGCATCTGGCGCGTGATGGTGGTGCCGCTTTCTTCCTTCCATTCCCAGATGCGGGCGACGAAGTTCTTGCGGCCCAACAGGTGGCGGGTCAGCTTTTGCTCTTGCAACTGGCGCTCCACCACGATCTGGGTGGCGATGCCGGCGTGGTCGGTGCCGGGCACCCACAGCGTGTTGTGGCCCAGCATGCGGTGGTAGCGCGTGAGCGAATCCATGATGGTCTGGTTGAACGCGTGCCCCATGTGCAGCGTGCCGGTCACATTCGGTGGCGGCAGCTGGACCGAGAACGAAGGCTTGCTCGGGTCCAGGGTGGGCGTGTACAGGCCGCGTTGCTCCCACAGCGGGCCCCATTGGGCTTCAATCGGTGCGGGGTCGAAGGATTTGGCAAGTTCGGTCATGGTGGGCGTGTGCTGTGTGCGGAAAAGCCAGGCGGTCTCGGCGTTGCCCCGATTTTAGTTGGGCGGACGGTTTTTTGAGCGGGCAAGCCAATTGCTGGTAAATCCTGCGCTGGATCAAGGTCATGGCCACTCCAGCGGTCCATTGGCTTGTAAGGGGGGCGCAATGGTCCTACGATAGCCTGGATGGTGGAATGGTTGTCACTTTGAAGGGGTTCAAATGTACGAGCACTTATTGGTACCGGTGGATGACAGCGAGCTGTCCGACAAGGCGATGGAAACCAGCGTGGGCTTGGCCAAACTGCTGGGCGCGACGATCACCGGCTTCACGGTCGAGCCGCCATTGCCGCCCATGGTGATGGAGCAGGTGGCCATCGCTTACACGGCGGCCACCATCCAGGACCACCAGGCCAGTTGCGAGGCGCACGCTCGCAAGGTGCTGAAGCGTTTCGCGGACCGGGCGGTAGCGGCCGGTGTGCATTTTGACGGCCAGTTCATGGTGACTGAAGGCATTCAGCAAGCGATCGTGGACACGGCCGAGCGCCAAAAGTGCGATTTGATCGTGATGGCATCCCACGGGCGCCATGGCTTTGATGCACTGATCCACGGGTCGCTGACCAAGAGTGTGTTGTCTCACAGCAAGCTGCCCTTGCTGATCATCCATTGATTCAATCCAGGAGAAAACGATGTCTGAACTGAGCGCTGCCCAAAAAGACAAATTGATGGCCGACCTGAAAGCGGTGTTGGTCGATGCCGAGGCTTTGTTGGCGGCCACGGCCCACGATGCCAGCGCCGGCGTGGTCGAGTTGCGAGCCAAGGCGCAGGCCACCTTGGCGCGGGCCAAGGACGGGCTTCTCGATGCCCAGGGGGCGGTGATCGACAAGGCCAAGGCCGCTGCCAAGGCCACGGACGGGTACGTCCATGAAAACCCATGGAAGTCGGTGGGCGTGGCGGCGGGCGTGGGTTTGCTGCTGGGCATGCTGATTGGTCGGCGCTGACGTGACCTGCGGGCTTGCCTGATGGCTGAATCGACCACGCCATCGACTTCGCCAGGCGGTTTGCTGTCGTCTTTGCGAGGTTTGATGGCCACCTTGCTGGCCATTTTTCAAACCCGGTTGGCGTTGTTGGCCACCGAGCTGGAAGAAGAAAAACTGCGTCTGCTCAAGGTGCTGGCGTGGGGGGCGGTGGCACTGTTGCTGGGGGGCATGGGCTTGCTGTTCGCGGCCGCCTTCATCACGGTCTTGTTTTGGGATGAGCATCGCTTGCTGGCGCTGGGCTTGATGGCCGCTTTTTTTGTTCTGGCTTGCATGGTGGCGGTGTCGCGTGCAAATGCACATTGGCAGGCCGCGACCGGGTTGCTGAGTGCCACTTTGGCCGAGCTTGACCACGACCGTCGTGCCTTGATGCCGACCGGGCAAGCCGATCATCAGGATGATGAAGCGCCATGAGCGCCGCGCGTTTCCAGGAGTTGGCGCTCAAAAAGCAGCTTTTGCAGCAGCGGAGCGCGGCGCTGCGCGGCAGCCTCGCGGCCCAATCATCCGCCGCTTTGACCCCGGCTTTTGCGGTGGTGGACCGTGTCCACGAAGGTGCACGTTGGTTGGCGGCCCATCCGGCCTTGGTTTCTGGGGTAGCAGCGGGTGTGGCGGTGGTGCTGTTTCGGCGCCGCCGCAACGGGCCGTGGGCTTGGGTCCGTCGGGCGTGGTGGCTTTGGCGAACCTGGCGCCAGCTTCAGCCCCTGTTGGTGGGCAAGGCAAACACATAGCTGGCGGCACAGATCGCCAGCAGCATGAGTGTGGCTGTCAGGCTCCAGCGCCAACTCTGACGGTTTTTGCCGAAGGAGGCAGCGGGCGCCAGGTTTTGCTGTGCTTGCCAGGCATCCCAGGCTAAGCGGTCTGATGCGCGCAAAGTGCCACCGCCTGGCAAGGTGACGATGCGTACTCCTGGCTCCTCTGGGTGATCGGGCCATTGCACGTGGTGGATGGGAACCTGCCGCAAGATGCCATGGCCCGCCAGTTCCAGCATGCCTTGGGATACCCAGATGCTCACGGCTTGAGCCTGATCGCTGCGGCCATCGTGGTAGTCCACGGTCAATCGGGTGGGGTCGGTGTGGGGCGTGTTCATGGGTGGTCAAGCCGGGCTTGGGCCATGAATGCAGACGAGCCCGAAGGCAGTGAAGCCAAGGGCGAGAAAGTGGCCGACATGTTATTTCCCTGAGTATTGGCGGATGCCGCCTACAATTTTTAGATGATTTCAAATTCGTCTGACCCAGGATTCTTTCCCCAAACCGGCCCCCAGGGCAATTCCCCCTTGTTGGTGGGTCTCAATGCCGAGCAACTGGCGGCCGTGACCGCGCCACCCGGGCCGCTGCTGATTTTGGCGGGGGCCGGCTCGGGCAAGACCCGGGTGCTGACCACGCGCATTGCCTGGTTGATGCAGACCGGCCAGGTGTCGCCCGTCGGCGTTTTGGCAGTGACCTTCACCAACAAGGCGGCCAAGGAAATGCTGACGCGGCTGTCGGCCATGTTGCCCATCAACGCACGGGGTTTGTGGATTGGCACCTTCCACGGGCTGTGCAATCGGTTTTTGCGGGCGCACTACAAGCTGGCGGGCCTGCCGCAGTCCTTCCAGATTTTGGACACGCAAGACCAGTTGTCGGCCGTCAAGCGCATCATCAAGGGTTTGAAGTTCGATGACGAAAAGTGCATCCCCAAACAGACCAGCTATTTCATTGCCAATGCCAAGGACGATGGCAAACGCCCCAAGGACATCACCCCGCGCGACGAGGTGGGGCGCATGCAGCTGGAGGTTTACCAGGCCTACGAAGACCAATGCCAGCGCGAGGGCGTGGTTGATTTTGCCGAGTTGATGCTGCGCACCTATGAGCTGATGCGCGACCATGCCGAGCTGCGCGACCACTATCAGCGCCGCTTCAAGCACATCCTGGTCGATGAGTTTCAGGACACCAACCGCTTGCAATACGCCTGGTTGAAGATGTTCGCGGGGCGGCCTGAAGAGACCGGCAACAGCGTTTTCGCGGTGGGCGACGATGATCAGAGCATCTATGCGTTTCGCGGCGCGCAGGTCGGCAACATGGCGGATTTCGAGCGTGAGTTCCGCGTGCCCCGGGTCATCAAGCTGGAGCAGAACTACCGCAGCTTTGGGCACATCCTGGATGCGGCCAACAAGCTGATCTCGACCAACACGCGCCGCCTGGGCAAGAACCTGCGAACCGACGCCGGCGCGGGCGAACCCATCCGCATCTACGAGGCCAGCAGCGACTATGCCGAGGCCCAGTGGCTGGTGGACGAAGCCCGCCTGATGGTGCGCGAAGGCCATGCCCTGAAAGAGCTGGCAGTGCTGTACCGCAGCAATGCGCAATCGCGCGTGATCGAGTCGGCGCTGTTCAACGCCAGCGTGCCTTACAAGGTGTATGGCGGGCTGCGCTTTTTTGAGCGGGCCGAGGTGAAGCACGCGCTGGGTTACCTGCGTTTGTTGGAGAACCCCAACGACGACACCAGTTACCTGCGCGTGGTGAACTTTCCGGCGCGAGGCATTGGCGCGCGCACGCTGGAGGTGTTGCAGGATGCCGCCCGGGGCAGTGCCCGCAGCCTGTGGCAAAGCGTGACGGCGGTGCCGGGCAAGGCGGGCGGCAACCTGCAAGCCTTCAATGCCCTGATCGATGGCATGCGCGCCGCCACCCAAGGGCTGACCTTGCGCGAGATCATCGAGCACGTGGTGGAGGCCAGTGGCCTGGCCGACTTTTACCGGCTTGAGAAAGAAGGCCAGGATCGCCTGGAAAACTTGGCCGAGCTGGTGAACGCCGCTGAAGCCTTCGTGACCCTGGAAGGGTTTGGCAAGGACGCGGTGGGCCTGCCGGTGGATGAGGTGCCTGGCACCATCGCGGAGGGCCTGCCCCGGGCGGTGGCACTGGCCGAGACCCTGCCCGATGCCGAGACCGGTGAGATCATCTCGCCCCTGGTCGCCTTCCTGACGCACGCGGCCCTGGAGGCGGGCGACAACCAGGCGCAGGCCGGCCAGGATGCCGTGCAGTTGATGAGCATCCACGCGGCCAAAGGCCTGGAATTCGACAGCGTGTTCATCACGGGCCTCGAAGAGGGTTTGTTCCCGCACGAGAACTCGATGACCGACACCGATGGGCTGGAAGAAGAGCGCCGCCTGATGTACGTGGCCATCACGCGGGCGCGCAGGCGCTTGCACATCAGCTTCAGCCAGACGCGCATGCTGCATGGCCAGATGCGTTACAACATCAAGAGCCGTTTCCTGGGTGAGTTGCCGGAAGAATCGTTGAAATGGTTGACGCCGCGCAACCAGGGCTTTGGTTCGGGTTTTGCCAAGCCTTACCAGGATGCGTGGGGCGGTGGGAAGGGCTCGGGCGGCTATTACGGCGCGAAGAAGGAAGACGATTTCAAGGACTTGACCGCGCCTTTGCCCAACAAGATGGCCCAGGCCAAGAACGAGGGTGGTTTCCGGTCAGGCCAAAGCGTGTTCCACAACAAGTTTGGCGAAGGCGTGGTGCTGACTTTGGAAGGCAAGGGCGCCGATGCCCGCGTTCAGGTCAACTTTGGCCGCCACGGCAGCAAGTGGTTGATGCTGAGTGTGGCCAAGCTGACCCCGATCGAATGACTGACGCTGGGGGCGTTCAGACCAGGCCGCTTCGGATGGCGTAGACCGTGAGCTCGGAGTTGTTGGCCAGGCCCAACTTTTCGAGCACGCGGGCGCGGTAGACGCTGACGGTCTTGGGGCTGAGCAAGAGCTTCTCGGCGATGTCTGACAGCTTTTTGCCCGAGGCGATCATCACCAGGGTTTGCAGCTCGCGGTCAGACAGCTTTTGGTGCGCGTCTTCAGGCGCGGGCGTGGTCAGGTTGTCGACCAGCATTTGCGCCATCTCGGGCGTGACGTATTTTTTGCCCTGCGATACCGTGCGCACGGCGGCCACGATCTGGGCCGCATCGCTGCCTTTGTTGAGATAGCCTGCCGCGCCGGCCTTCAAGGCGCGCATGGCGTACTGATCCTCCGGGTACATGGACACGACCAGCACCTTCAAGGTGGTGCCTTCCTCTTTCAGCACGTGCAGCACGTCCAGGCCACTGCGGCCAGGCAGGTTGATGTCCAGCACCAGCACGTCGCAGGACTTCGAGCGCAGCAATTCGCGCAGTTCGCCATAGTCTCCAGCCTCGCCGATGACGTCGATGTCGTCCGCATCGGCCAGCGTGTCGCGGATGCCGCGACGGATCAAGGCGTGGTCGTCACACAGAATCACTTTGATCATTGGGTACCCCATGCGGTGGGGTCGTCAGGGTCGCCTTCGGTACCGACGGTATCGATGCTCAATTCTGGCGCAATTGCATCCAGGAAACCATTTTCGGGGCTTGAGAGGGGCACCGACAGAATCAAGGTTGTGCCATCGGCGCCACTGCTGATGTCCACCCAACCGCCCACGGTTTCGGCCCGCTCATGCAAGCCCCGGATGCCAAAGGATTTCGCTTTGGCCAGGTCTTCGGGGCTCAGGCCTTTGCCGTTGTCGCTCATTTCAAGGGACAGCACGCCGCCGGCCTGGGCCAGATCGACGCTGACGCGCGTGGCTTGCGCGTGCTTGGACACGTTGGTGAGCGACTCTTGCGCGAAGCGGTAGGCCACCAGCGGCACGCCGGCCGACAGCACCATCTGCTCGTGGCTGGTGCGGAACTCGGTGGCGATGCCGGTGCGTTTGGCAAAGCGATCGCTCATCCATTGCAGGGCGGCCACCAGCCCTTGCTCCAGGATGGCCGGCCGCAGGTTGTGCATGATGCGCTGCGTGGCCTCGTGGGCCATGGTGACGGCCTCCATGGCCTGCTGGGCGTGCTCGGCGATGGCCGGCGTGGTGGCATGCCGAGCGATCCAGGCCAGGTCGAACTTGACGGCGGTGAGGGCCCCGCCCACGTCGTCATGGATCTCGCGGGCGATGGCGGCGCGCTCTTGCTCGATGGTGGTTTGCAAATGCTGGGCAAGTTCGCGGATTTGTTGGCGCGAGCGGGTCAGGGCCAGGTCGGCATACTGTTTCGCAATGCGGGTGCGGTTGGCTTCGATGGCCAGCAGGGCGGCCGGGGCCAGGCGCGCCAGGTTGCTTTTCAGCAGGTAGTCGTTGGCGCCGTTGCGCATGGCCAGCACGGCGATGTCTTCGCCGATCTCGCCAGACACCAGGATGAAGGGCACCAGCTTGCCCAGCGAGCGCACCTTGTCCAGCGCGGCCAGGCCGGAATAGCCGGGCAGGTTGTAGTCGGACAGGATCAAGTCCCATTCCTGTTCAAGGGCTTCGGCCAGGCTGGCCTCGTTTTCAACGCGCAGCACCTCGGCCAGGATGCCGCCCCGGCGCAGGTGAATCATCACCAGGTCATGGTCGGGCTCGCTGTCTTCCAGGTGCAGGACCCGGAGGCGGACGGGCGACTCGCTGGTTGCATAAGTGGGTGCCACAGGTGGCCGTGGAAAGGTGGGGAGCGTGAAATGGTCGGACACAGGGGGCCTTCAATCCTTCGATTTGCGCCAAGTTTTCCCGCCTCATTGTGACTACTCGGCGGCTGGATAAGTGAAAAATTCTAACAATCGCGCAAGTCCCGCGCATTTCCTGCCGATATAGGTGATGACCTCGGTGTGAAATGCGCACCGACATGACAGTCCCGCAGTTTGGGCCCAGAAACCAGGTTCAGTGGAGTCAAGGATGCTGACCAACGAAGAGAGCGAAGTGAGCGCCCCACCCGCAGAGATGTCCCTGCTGGCGGCTGCTGCTTTGCAGGACCACTTGATGACGGCGGCCAATGACCTGGAGCGACTTCAGCGTTTGCTGGACGACGCGTGCGGTGCCCTGATTGATGGTTTTCACGGCGCAGCCAGCCAATTGGGTGCGGTGATTGACCAAGGTGGCAAGGAGTTGCCCCCCGCCTTGCAGGAAACCTTGCAGACGCTGTACCGCGCAGTGACGGCGTTGCAATTTCAAGACATGGCGACCCAATTGATCGTTCACACCAACCGGCGCCTTCGCAGTTGCGCCGACCAGATCGCCCGCGATGCCATGGGCGATGACCCCGATGGCGAGGCGATCGTGGACGAAGGCCCCCTCAAGCCCAATCCCGTGACCCAGGACGAAATGGACGCTGGGTCTGTGGAGTTATTTTAAAGATTTTGTCCCATCTGCCGAAATACCAATTGTCGTTGATTGGTTTTTTTGGCCCCCTGACCTGTTCTGTTTTTATTCAAGCCCCCGGAGAGCGACATGCATTCAATCCTTGCCGTCGACGATTCAGCCTCAATGCGGCAGATGGTTTCTTTCACGCTCAAGAGCGCCGGCTACAACGTCGTCGAAGCCGTTGATGGCCAGGACGCCTGGGAAAAAGCGGGGGCGCGCAGTTTTGACCTGGTGCTGACCGACCAGAACATGCCCCGCATGGACGGCATCAGCCTGACCAAGAAGCTGCGCGAGAACCCGCAGTTCAAGGCCACGCCGATCCTGATCCTGACGACCGAATCCAGCGACCAGATGAAGATGGCTGGCCGTTCGGCCGGCGCCACGGGCTGGCTGGTCAAACCCTTCGACCCCAACAAATTGCTGGAAGTGATCAAGAAGGTGATTCGCTGAGGCGAGTCCACCAGGCATTGATTGAAGAAGCGACCGCGCACAAGATATTCAGGAGCCGGACATGGCAGAGATGAACACCGACAACAGCCAATCCGCAGGGATTGACCTTAGCCAGTTTTACCAAGTCTTCTTTGAAGAAGCCGGTGAGAACCTGGACAACATGGAGCGGCTCCTGCTCGGCCTGGACATCACCCAGGCGGATGACGAAGAACTGAACGCGATCTTCCGCTGCGCGCACTCGATCAAGGGTGGTGCGGCCACGTTTGGCTTCAACGACATGGCCGAGTTGACGCACCAGATGGAGACGCTGCTGGACAAGCTGCGCCGCCACGAGCTGGCCCCCAATGCGACCATGGTCGATGTGCTGTTGGCCTCGGGCGATGCGCTCAAGGCGCAACTGGCGCGGCACCAGGGCAATGGCGGCGATGAGATCGACACCACCGAACTGCTGTTCAAGGTGCGCGCCCTGGTGTCGGGCGAGGCACCGTTGGTCATGGCGGTCGCGTCGGTCGTGGTTCAGCCGGTGGCTGCTGCATCGGGGGCGGCCGTGCCCGCCCAGGGCAAGCGCGTGGTTGAGTTGCGTGTCGGGCCTTTGAGCAACCTGGCTCAGGCCGATGAACTGCGCGATCTGTTCAAAGAAATCGAAGGCTTGGGCACGATCGAAGATATGCCGGCCCTGCCAGAGCTGGCCAATACCCGCCGCTTCAAGCTGGAAACGGCGTCGGCCGAGTCCGATCTGCTGGACCTGTTCACCTTCCACGTGTCCCGCGAGGAGGTGGTCTTCCTGCCGTGGACGGCAGGCGGTGTGGCGATCGACCCTGACAAGGGCCTGTTCGAGGGGATGGCGGCGTCTGCAGATGAACTCGGCTACGGATTCTTTGACAACGCACCTGGCGCGCCCACAAGCCATGTCGTGGCGGTGTCCGCGCCTTTGTCCGAGAGTGTGCCCGCACCTTCATCGGCGGCCAAGCCCGCGGCCAAGGTGGACAAGCCTGCAGCCGCAGGCCTGGAATCGTCCACCATCCGCGTGTCGGTCGAAAAGGTTGACCAGCTCATCAACCTGGTCGGCGAACTGGTGATCACACAAGCCATGCTGGCGCAAAACAGCCGGGGGCTTGATCCGGTGCTGTACCAGCAACTGATCGGCGGTCTGACCGATCTGGACCGCAACACCCGCGACCTGCAAGAAGCCGTCATGTCGATCCGGATGATTCCGATGTCGACGGTGTTCAGCCGCTTCCCGCGCATGCTTCGCGACCTGGCCAACAAGCTGGGCAAGAAGGTCGACCTGGTCATGCAAGGTGAATCCACCGAGCTGGACAAGGGCTTGGTCGAGAAGATCATCGACCCGCTGACCCATCTGGTGCGCAACTCTTGCGACCACGGCGTGGAAATGCCCGCCGACCGCATCGCCAATGGCAAGCCTGAAGTGGGCACCATCACGCTGGCGGCATCGCACCAAGGCGGCTCGATCGTGATCGAAGTTCGCGACGATGGCCGTGGCCTGAACCGCGAAAAACTCATCAACAAGGCGCGCGAGAAAGGCATCGACGCGCCGGACACGATGACCGACTCCGAATGCTGGAGCCTCATCTTCGCCCCTGGTTTCTCAACAGTCGATGAAGTCACCGACGTGTCGGGCCGAGGCGTGGGCATGGACGTGGTCAAGCGCAACATCACCTCGCTGGGCGGCACGGTGGAGATCGACTCTGCTGAAGGCTACGGCATGCGCGTCTCGGTGCGCTTGCCGTTGACCCTGGCCATCATGGATGGCATGAGCGTGGGTGTGGGCGAAGAGGTCTACATCCTGCCGCTGTCGTCGGTGGTGGAGAGCTTCCAGGTCAACGAAGAGATGGTCAAGACCATCGGTGGCTCGGGCCGCGTCGTTGAGGTGCGCGAAGAGTACATGCCGGTGATCGAGCTGGAGAAAGTCTTCGGCGTGCCCCGTTTTGACTGGGAACACACCAGCGGGATCATGGTGGTGGTCGAGGCCGAAGGCGGTCGCGTAGCGCTGCTGGTGGACGAGCTGCTGGGGCAACAGCAAGTGGTCGTCAAGAACCTGGAAAGCAACTACCGCAAAGTCAATGATGTCTCGGGGGCCACCATCATGGGTGATGGCAGCGTGGCGTTGATTCTGGATGTTGGCAGCTTGGTGCGTCGTTCGCGCCATTGACCTGAACAACACGCAAATACCTTGGAGAACAAGCCATGGGCATGATGGAAAAATTGGACCTGCAGACCGACCTGGCGCGCGAGTACCTGACCTTTCGACTGGGCGATGAAGAGTACGGCATCGACATCCTGAAGGTGCAAGAGATTCGTGGCTACGAGAACCCCACGCGCATCGCCAACGCATCGCACTTCCTCAAGGGGGTGGTCAACCTGCGGGGCACGATTGTCCCCATCGTTGACCTGCGCTTGCGCTTTGGCTGCGCCTCGGCGGAGTACAACGCCTTCACGGTGTCCATCGTCTTGCGCATCGGCCACCGTACCATCGGCACGGTGGTTGATTCGGTGAGCGACGTGATGGAGATTCCAGCCGAGGCCGTGCGGCCCGCCCCTGAAATGCATTCGGCCATCGACGCCAGCTTCGTCCGTGGGCTGGCCCAGGTGGGCGAGCGCATGGTGATCTTGCTGGACATCGAAGGTCTGTTGATGAGCCCCGACATGGGCTTGGCTGATTGACCTTGATTTTCGTTTTCCCCCTCACCATTGATTGGACGCTGACATGAAAACCAAACTCGCGCTGATGTTGTCTCTGGCTCTGTCAGTGGGGGCGTTTAGCGTCCATGCCGCTGAAGGTGGTGCCACCAAGGATGAGGCGGTGGCGATGGTTAAGAAGGGCGTGGCCTACGTCAAGTCGGCCGGCAAGGACAAGGCCTATGCCGACATCAGCGACAAGGCCAATGCCGAATTCCGCCACCAGGATTTGTACCTGACGGTCTACGCGCTGGATGGCACCGTCAAGGCGCATGGCGCCAACGCCAAGATGATTGGCAAGAACCTGATCGAGTTGAAAGACATCGATGGCAAGGCCTTCGTGAAAGAGCGCGTGGACATGGCCAAGGCCAACGCCACGTTCTGGCAGGACTACAAGTTCACCAACCCCGAGACCAAGAAGATCGAGCCCAAGAGCATGTATTGCGAGAAGCTCGAAGACACCGTGGTTTGCGGTGGCATCTATAAATAAACAGTTGCGACCGCTCCCCACATGAAACTGCGTACCAAACTGATGGCGGCGCCGGCTCTCGCCAGCGTCGTCCTGTTCCTGGCTTTGCTGGGCTTTGTGTGGGTGCTGTCCAACGACCGCCAGAACAGTCAACGCACGCACGACAGCAGCCTGCAACAGCAGTTGGCCATCGTGGGTGTGGCGGGCAAGCTCGCCGAGGTCCATGTGTCGCTGTACCGCACGATTGCCTTGATTGCCTCGCTCAGCGAGGACCAAGTCAAGCAACGCCGGCAGGCCTTGCCCGTGGCAGTGGCCGGCATTCAAAAGGCGGTGGCCGACAGCTTCACCGCTGGCGAGCTGAGCACTGAATCGACCAAGGCTTTCGAGCAATCCATGACCGACTACGTCAAGGCGGCCGACAGCGCCATTGACCTGTCCACCATGGACGCCAACACCGGCGTGGCCGCCTTGCAAACCGCTGATGGCTACTTCAAGAAGTCGGCCGAGCACATGTTTGCTTTGGTCACGCGGGTGCAAAAGAACGCGGAAGGCGAAGTCGTGGCACTGGAGGCCAAGTCACGCGCCACGCAGATCGCCATCGCGACCGTGGCCGGGCTGGCTGGCCTGTGTTCCTTGCTGGTAGCGTGGAGCAGTCAGGGCCGCGTGGTCCGAGACCTGCAAATGGCGGTGAAGGCCGCCGACGAGGTGGCCGAAGGGCGCTTTGACCTCGTGCTGGAAAGCCGCCACGACGACGAGATCGGCCAGTTGCTGAAGGCGCTGGGTCGCATGGTGACGCAGTTGTCCCGCTCCATCAACACGGTTCGCCTGGCTGCCAACTCTATTGGAACGGCGTCCAGCGAGATCGCCGCAGGCAACCAGGATCTCAGCCAGCGCACCGAGAACACGGCCTCCAGCCTGCAGGAAACCGCATCGTCCATGGCCCAGCTGACCACCACCGTGCGTCACACAGCCGAGTCGGCCCGTTCGGCCGATGCCCTGGCCAATGCGGCAGCTGATTCAGCGCGCCGGGGCGGCGAGGTGATGTCGCAGGTCGTGTCCAACATGGCCGAGATCGACATCGCCTCGCGCAAGATCAACGAGATCATCAGCGTGATCGATGGCATCGCTTTTCAGACCAACATCCTGGCCCTGAATGCCGCCGTGGAGGCCGCGCGGGCTGGCGAGCAAGGTCGTGGTTTCGCGGTGGTGGCCAGCGAGGTGCGATCGCTGGCGCAACGCAGTGCTGGCGCCGCGCGCGAGATCAAGACTTTGATCGGCGCCTCGTCAGAGCGGGTCGAGGCGGGCGCACGACTGGTGGGCGAGGCCGGCAAGTCCATGCAGGACATCGTTGAGGGTGTTCAGCGGGTCACGCAAATCATTGGCGAGATCATGCTGGCAGCCGAACAGGAATCACTTGGCATCACGCAGGTCAGTTTGGCGGTGACGCAACTGGACCAGATGACACAGCAGAACGCGGCTTTGGTGGAGCAATCGGCGGCGGCTGCTGAGAGCCTCAAATCACAGTCGCACACCTTGACCGAAGTGGTCAGCCAGTTTCGTCTGGCGCAAAACTGATCGATCGTCCTGCATCTGATGGCCGAAGGCGGTACCAGTGCCGCGCGCAGTACGCCTGCTGACAGGGGGCCTGCAACACTGTTTGCCTTTCCCCCCGAGCTGGACCACGTTCGCAAGTGATTGAGCCTTAGCTCAGCTCAGCTCAGCGCGGCCCGGATGGCGGTGTCCAGGATCGCCAACTCGGCACGCAGGCCATCCCAACGTTTGGCGGCCACCTCGCGTTGCGCCGATCCCCAGATGGGCTGAGGAAAGTGCATGTCATCGGCAAAGCGCGCGATGACATGCCAATGCAGGTGCGGCACCACATTGCCCAGGCTGGCCAGGTTGACCTTGGTGGGCTGCAGGTGTTCGCGCACCAAAGACTCTACCTTGGACACCACGTCCATCAGGTAGACCCGGTCGGCCGTTGGCAAGTCGGTGAACTCGGCCGCGTGGTCGTTCCAGATCACCCGGTAAAAGCCGGGGTAGTCCACGTCCAGCACGCGGATCACCCGAAGCTTCAGATTGCGCACGACCAGGAAACCGCCATCGGCCACGCACAACGCGCAACCCGGCTTGCGGGTGGTGTCCAACTGGCCCATGTCAGACCAGCACGCGCTCGATGCCGCCATCATTGGCGCGCTTGACGTAGTCGGGCATCCAGTTCTCGCCCAAGATCTGGCGCGCCATTTCGACCACGATGTAGTCGGCCTCGAGCAGGCCGTTTTGCAGGTCGTCCTCAAAGCGGCTCAGGCCTTGCAGGCAGCTGGGGCAGGAGGTCAGGATCTTGACGTTTTCCTTGGCGCCAACCTTGCCCTCGGCACGCAATTGCGCTTCGCCCTTGAGGATCTCTTCTTCCTTGCGGAAGCGGATCTGCGTGGAGATGTCGGGCCGCGTGACGCCCAAAGTGCCCGATTCACCGCAGCAGCGTTTTGATTCGATCACGTTGTCGCCCAGCAGCGCCTTGACCGTCTTCATCGGCTCTTGCAGCTTCATGGGGCTGTGGCAGGGGTCGTGGTACAGGTACGAGTTCTTGCCGGCCAGGGTGATGCCCTTTTCAAGCAGGTACTCGTGGATGTCGATGATTCGGCAACCAGGGAAGATCTTGTCGAACTGGTAGCCCTGCAGCTGGTCGTAGCAGGTGCCACAACTCACCACCACCGTTTTGATGTCCAGGTAGTTCAGCGTGTTGGCCACGCGGTGGAACAGCACCCGGTTGTCGGTGATCATCTTCTCGGCCTTGTCGAACTGGCCCGAGCCGCGTTGCGGGTAGCCGCAGCACAAGTAGCCCGGCGGCAGCACGGTCTGCACGCCGGCATGCCACAGCATGGCTTGCGTGGCCAGGCCCACTTGCGAGAACAAACGCTCGGACCCACAACCTGGGAAGTAAAACACCGCCTCGGTGTCCGCCGCCTGCTTGGGGTTGCGGATGATGGGGACGTAGTCCTTGTCCTCGATGTCCAGCAAGGCGCGCGCGGTTTTCTTGGGGAGGCCTCCGGGCAGCTTCTTGTTGATGAAGTGGATGATCTGCGCTTTGATCGGCGCGGAGCCCACCGACGCTGGCGGTGCGCTGGTCTGCTTGCGGGCCACCACCTTCATCAGGTCATGGGCCACGCGCTGCGCCTTCATCCCCACGCCCACCATGGCCGAACGGGCCAGCTTGATGGTCTCGGGGTTGGTGGCGTTGAGCATGAACATGGCGGCGGCATTGCCGGGCCGAAAGCTTTTCTTGCCCATCTTGCGCAGCAGGTTGCGCATGTTCATCGACACGTCGCCGAAATCGATGTTGACCGGGCAGGGCGACAGGCACTTGTGGCAGACCGTGCAGTGGTCGGCCACGTCCTCAAACTCTTCCCAGTGCTTGATGGACACGCCCCGGCGCGTTTGCTCTTCGTACAAGAAGGCTTCGACCAGCAGCGAAGTGGCGAGGATTTTGTTGCGCGGGCTGTAGAGCAGGTTGGCGCGTGGCACGTGGGTGGCGCACACAGGCTTGCACTTGCCGCAGCGCAGGCAATCCTTGATGGACGTGGCGATCTCGCCGATGTCCGACTGCTGCATGATCAGGGATTCGTGCCCCATCAGGCCGAAGCTGGGCGTGTAGGCCTCGCTCAGGTCGGCGTTGTGCACGTCGTCGCCCAAAGCCTTCAAGGCGGCGCCGCGCAGCAGCTTGCCTTTGTTGAAGCGGCCATGCGGGTCAACGCGTGCCTTGTAGGCCGTGAAGTCGGCCAGCTCGGCATCGCTCATGAACTCAAGCTTGGTGATGCCGATGCCGTGTTCTCCCGAGATCACGCCGTCCAGCGAACGCGCCAGCTTCATGATGCGGGCCACGGCTTCGTGCGCCGTCTGCAGCATCTCGTAGTTGTCGCTGTTGACCGGCAGGTTGGTGTGCACATTGCCGTCGCCGGCGTGCATGTGCAGGGCCGCCCACACGCGGCCGCGCAGCACTTCCTTGTGGATGCGCTTGGCCTCGGCCAGGATGGGCTCCATCGCCGAGCCGCTGAAAATCTTGGCGAACTCGTCGCGCAACTCGCGCTTCCAGCTCACGCGGATCGACCAGGTTTGCAGCAGGTTGAACACCGTGTCGCCGTCTTGCGGGGCGTAGGTGCCGTTGCGGTGTTGTTCGTAGCCTAGGGCCACCAAGTCGTCCCCAACTTGTGACAAAGGCGCGTCGATGCGCTCGTGCAAGAACTGCCACTTGGCCTTCGTTTCGTCCAGCAGGGCCAGGGCGCGCTGCACGCGCTCTTCCAGCTGTTCGGGGCTGGGCAGCTCGCTGGTGTCCTCGACCTTGCCCAGGGGCAGGTTGCCCTTGGCCATGAAGGCCTTGAGCTTGTCGACCAGGGCCAGCTTGTTGCGCAGGCTCAGCTCGATGTTGATGCGCTCGATGCCCAGCGTGTATTCGCCCATGCGTGGCAGTGGGATCACCACGTCTTCGTTCACCTTGAAGGCGTTGGTGTGCTTGGCGATGGCAGCGGTGCGCTTGCGGTCGGCCCAGAATTTCTTGCGGGCATCGGCGCTCACGGCCACGAAGCCTTCGCCGCTGCGGCAGTTGGCAAAGCGGATGACCTGGCTGGTGGCCAATGCGACGCGGTTCTCGTCGTCACCGACGATGTCGCCGATCAGGACCATCTTGGGCAGCACGCCGCGCTTGCTCTTGGTGGCGTAGCCGACGGCGCGCAGGTAGCGGTCGTCCAGGTGCTCCAGGCCGGCCAGGATGGCGCCGCCAGGCTGGGCCATCTCGGTGAACATGAAGTCCTTGATCTCGACGATCGAGGGCACGGCATCTTTGGGGTTGCCGAAAAATTCAAGGCACACGGTGCGCACGTGATTGGGCATGCGGTGCACGACCCAGCGGGCGCTGGTGATCAGGCCATCGCAGCCTTCTTTTTGGATGCCGGGCAGGCCGGCCAGAAATTTGTCGGTGACGTCTTTGCCCAGGCCTTCCTTGCGGAAGGTGCGGCCGGGAATGTCCAGTCGTTCGGTGCGGATGGGCGTCTTGCCATCGGCCTCGAAATAACGCAGCTCGAAGCTGGCCATGGGGATGTCGTGGATCTTGCCGAGGTTGTGGTTCAGGCGCACGACTTCCAGCCACTGGGCGTCGGGCGTGACCATGCGCCAGCTGGCCAGGTTGTCCAGCGCGGTGCCCCACAGCACGGCTTTTTTGCCGCCCGCGTTCATGGCGATGTTGCCGCCCACGCACGAAGCTTCGGCCGAGGTCGGGCCAACCGCGAACACGAAGCCTGCGCGCTCGGCCGCGTCGGCCACGCGCTGCGTCACCACGCCAGCGCCGGTCCAGACGGTGGCCACGGGGTGGTCGACGCCGGGCAGGTTGACCATCTCGACCTCGGTCATCTGCTCCAGTTTTTCGGTGTTAATGACCGCGCTGCGCCAGGTCAAAGGCACGGCGCCGCCGGTGTAGCCGGTGCCACCGCCGCGCGGAATGATGGTCAGGTCAAGCTCGACACAGCCCTTGACCAGGGCGGCCATCTCGTGCTCGGTGTCCGGGGTCAGCACCACGAAGGGGTACTCGACGCGCCAGTCGGTGGCATCGGTCACGTGCGAGACGCGGCTCAGGCCATCGAACTTGATGTTGTCGCCCGCGGTGACCTTGCCCAGTGTTTTGCGGGCGCGTTGGCGCAGGTCGTGCACGTGCTTGAAGTTCAAAGCGAAGCGGTCGATGCAGGCGCGTGCTGCCACCAACAACTCGCCCACCAGGGCGTCGCGGTGGGCATCGACCGGGTTGCTGGACGGCGTGCGGCGCTTGTCGATCTCGCTCAGGCGGTGGTGCAGCGCGTCGATCAACTGGCCCCGGCGTTTGGGGTTGTCCAGCAGGTCGTCCTGCAGATACGGGTTGCGCTGCACGACCCAGATGTCGCCCAGCACTTCATACAGCATGCGGGCGGAGCGGCCGGTCTGGCGCTCGGTGCGCAACTGGCTCAGCAGTTCCCAGGCGCGCACGCCCAGCAGGCGCTGCACGATTTCGCGGTCGGAAAACGAGGTGTAGTTGTAGGGAATTTCGCGCAAGCGCGGTGCGCCGTCGGCGTGAGCCTCGGCAGCATGTGGGGGCAATTGAGTCAGCGGGAGCGGTGCGTTCATGTCGAGGCGCCAGGCGCGGCCGGGGTAAAAAAACGGCGGCAAGGAGTGCGAAAAGCAGGGTGCGGACGGTTTTCGCGCCTGAGGGGTGATGTTACCGCAGCAGGTGATCTCCCCATCGCAGGCACACAGTGGCAGCGCTATCCTGTGGCGTTATGAACCAACCCGACAAAGCGCTTTTGACGCCATGGCCTTATCCCCGCTGGATCGCACACCGGGGCGCGGGCAAACTGGCGCCTGAAAACACCCTGGCGGCGTTTCGCCTGGGGGCCGCGCATGGATTTCGCATGTTCGAGTGCGATGTCAAGCTCAGTGCGGATGGCGAGCCTTTTCTGTTGCACGACTCTGATTTGAGTCGCACCACCTCGGGGCAGGGCGTGGCGGGCGAGAAACGCTGGGACGAATTGTCCTGGCTGGACGCGGGGAGTTGGCACAGCCCGCCGTATGCGGGTGAGCCCCTGCTGAGGCTGGAAACCCTGGCGCGGTGGCTTCAGGCCAATGAGTTGATGGTCAACCTTGAAATTAAGCCCTCCCCGGGCCACGATGCCTTGACGGGCGAAGTGGTGGCTCGAGAGGTTCGGCGCCTGTGGGCGGGGCAGGCGGTGTGGCCATTGCTGAGCTCTTTCAGTGTGGAGGCGCTGAAATCCGCCCGTGATGCCGCGCCCGAAGTGCCCAGGGCGCTGCTGCTGGAGCGGTTGCAACCGGGTTGGCTTGATGCCGCGCTGAGCCTGGCTTGCGTGGCGGTGGTCGGACACCATCCCGAGCTGAATGCCGAGCGCATCGGGCAGGCCCACGCGGCCGGGTTGAACGTGTTGACATACACGGTGAACGATTCCGAGCGCGCCCAGGCGCTGTGGGCGTTGGGTCTCGATGGCTTGATCACCGACGCCGTCGACCATCTGGCCCCGGACCGCCCATGACTCGGCCCGCTTGAAATCTGTTCTCGCTTATCATTCGGGACACCTCCACCCCGCAAATTGCCCTTGATCCGGCCCCTGAAACGCACCTTTGTTCGAGGCAGCCGGTGGTCAGCGCCTTCCTTTCGTTTTTAGACAAGTCCATGCAGATTTCAGTGCAGAACCCGGCCGACGATGGCCAAGTCTCTTCTCCGGCCGCCCTTGAAGGCGCTCCTGTCGATCCCGCGCTGGAACTGGCGTTGACCGAGCTGATCATCCAGTCGCTGAACCTGGAGTTCGCGGTGGCCGATGTCGATCCTGAGGGGCCGATTTATGGCGACGGGCTGGGGCTCGACTCCATCGACATCCTCGAAATCGCCCTGGTCGTGTCCAAGAAGTATGGTTTTCAGTTGCGGTCGGATGATGAGCGCAATGTGCAGATTTTCAGCTCACTGCGCAGCCTGGCGCAGCACGTTGGCGCGAACCGGACCAAGTAAGGGACCGGGCCGGTCCTGTCTTGCATGAAGTCCGCGTCTCTTGGATTGCCTCCACTGTGGCTTGCCCTCTTGGGTGGATTGGGGGCGCTGCTGGTGCTGGCCGCCTACCTGGTAGCCTGCCATGTGGCCACGCTCCATCGCTCACCCTGGACACCCGGCCTTTATTTTCTGCCGTTGTTGGCCATGATGTTTTCGGTCGTGGCCGGGCGCCACGGGCCAATCGTTGCCGGGGGGCTGACGGCGGCGGTGCTGGGCTTGCTGGCCCTGGTCCTGCCGCGTTGGCAGGGCGATCTCAACCTCTTGTATGTCTTGCAGCATGTTTGCACCAACCTGGCGTTGTGCTGGGTGTTTGGCCACACGCTGGCCGCTGGGCGAGAGCCCCTGGTGACGAGGTTTGCCCGCATCGTGCGCCGGGGCGACATGCCGCCAGAGGTGCTGTCGTTCACCCGTGGCGTCACCCTGGCCTGGACCTTGTTCTTCGCGGGCACCGCCGTGGTGTCGGCTCTGCTGTATGCGGTGGTGTCCGTCAAGGCGTGGTCTGTTTTCTCGAACCTGCTCAACAGTCCGCTGATCGGGCTGATGTTCGTTGGCGAGTACGCCCTGCGCCGTCACAAGCTGCGCCACATCAGGCACAGCCCGCTCATGGACAGCGTGCAGGCTTTTCGACAAGGTTGGTCGGTGTCGGATCCGACGCCGTCTTCTCATGAGCCTCGCTGACGTGATCGCCCACGATTCGCCCGAGACCTTGCCGCTGTTGAGGCACAGCTCGCTCGACGCTGTGTTGGCCTACCAGCAGGGCCGGATGATCACCGTTCGCGATTTTCTGAAGGATGTGGCGCACGTGGCGGCGAGCTTGCCCAACCGTTCGCATGTGCTGAATGCCTGCACCGACCGCTACCACTTCGCCGTGGGGCTGGCCTCGGCCATCCTGCGGCGCCAGATCAGCCTGTTGCCGCCTTCGCACAACCCCGAGATGGTGCGGCAGATGCGCGAGATCCATCCTCAGGTTTACTGCCTGAGCGATCAGCCGCCGGTTGCCGTGGACTTGCCGATGTGGCTGTATTCAGCGCGGGGAGAGGACGGGCTGCCCGCAGAGGTTGCCGAGCCGCAGATCCCGGCGATCTACTCTGCTCAGGTCATCGCTTGCGTGTTCACGTCCGGGTCCACCGGGCGGCCCACCGAGCATGTCAAGTGCTGGGGTTCGCTGGTGCGCAATGTGCTTGCCGAGGCGCGGCGCCTGGGTGTGTCGGCACGCTCCGGGCATTGTCTGGTGGGCACCGTGCCGCCGCAGCACATGTACGGCCTGGAGTCGACGGTGCTGTTGGCCTGGCAGAGCGGCGCGGCGATGGTGGCGGAGCGGCCCTTCTATCCGGCGGACATCTCGGCCACGCTGTCGGCCTTGCCCTCGCCCAAGGTGCTGGTTACCACGCCTTTCCACCTGCGCACCTGGCTGGCCGAGTCCGCCGAGGTGCCCGCGGTGGAATTGATCGTGTCCGCGACCGCGTCCCTGTCGACTCAATTGGCACTTGAAGCCGAAACGCGTTGCGGCGGGCATTTGCTGGAAGTCTATGGAAGCACCGAGACCGGGCAGCTGGCCACGCGCCGCAGTGCCCGGTCGGCAGAGTGGTTGTCGTTCGAGGGCCTGAATCTGGTGGAGCGCGACGGGCAGACCTGGGTCAGCGGAGGGCACGTCGAGGCGCCGCTGGCCTTGAGTGACGTGCTGGCCTTGTGCGAGCCTGTGGTGGCGGGCGATTTGTCGGCCACGCGGTTCATTTTGCACGGCCGGTCGGCGGACATGGTGAACATCGCCGGCAAGCGGACCTCCCTGGGTTACCTCAACCTGCAGCTCAATGCCATCCCCGGGGTGATCGACGGTGCTTTCCTTTGGCCTGAGGTCGACGCGGCGGGCAGCCAGGGCAGCGTGAAGCGCCTGGCGGCGTTGGTGGTGGCGCCCGAACTTGATCCGCCCCGGCTGCTGGCAGCCCTGCGCCAGCGCATTGACCCGGCGTTCATGCCCAGGCCCCTGCATTTTGTTGCGGCCCTGCCCCGAAATGCCACGGGCAAGCTGCCGCAAGCTGCCATTGTTGAATTGGCCCAAAGCCTGGAAGTTAGCGCCTTGACCACTTTTTTGCCACTTCACATCGCACCCGATCACCCGGCTTTCGCGGGTCACTTTCCGGGGCACCCCATCGTGCCCGGCGTCGTGTTGCTGGACGAGGCCCTGCAAGCCCTGGCAGGTGCTGAAGGGCTGGCACCCTCGGCGCTTCAGGTGGGCGTGGCCAAGTTCCTGGTGCCGGTGCGCCCGGGCGAGGCGCTGGCCTTGAACTTCAGGTCCACCGCGCCCGGTCGGTATGCGATTGAAGTGCGGGTTGGCGAGGGTGCAGCCCGGGTGGCCGCCACCGCCACGATCACCTTCCACGCCCTGACCGATGAAGGCGGAGCCTGAGGTGGCGGCAGTGTGGATGCAGCAGGGCGAGCGCAGCAACATGCTGGCCTTGCGGTTCATCGTGTGGGTGGCGCAGCGGCTGGGCCGCCCGGTGGCGCGCGTGATGCTTTACCCCATCAGCTGGTATTTCGTGCTGGCAGTGCCCAAGGCGCGCCGCGCTTCGATCGCCTACCTGCGCCGCGTGCTGGGCAGGGAGCCCGGTTGGATGGATGGCTTTCGCCATGTGTTCTGCTTCGCGGCCACCATCCTGGACCGCTTCTACCTGCTCAACGGGCGCTTTGACCTGTTCGACACCGAATTGATTGGGCATGAAGCGGCCCATGAAATCCTGGCGAAGGGCACCGGCGCCATCATGATCGGCGCCCACCTGGGCAGCTTCGAGGCGGTGCGGGCCAGCAGCCATGGCTTGGACGATCTGAAGGTGTCCATGGTCATGTACGAGGACAACGCGGTCAAGCTGAACCAGATCTTGGCCGCCATCAACCCGGCAATGAAGCACAACATCATTGCACTGGGCAACGTCGACTCCATGCTGCGCGTCAAGCATTGCCTGGAGCGCGGCGAGATGGTGGGCATGCTCTGTGACCGCATGCCGAGCGGCGAGTCGGGCCGGCAGGTCGATTTGCTGGGCACGCCGGCCGGCTTCCCGATCGGTCCTTTCAGGCTGGCCGCCATGCTCAAGCGGCCCGTCATCCTGATCGTGGGGCTGTACCGGGGTGGCAACCGCTATGAGATACATTTTGAGCACATCGCCGACTTCTCCAAGCCCGGTGGGCCGACGGTCGAGCAGACCATCGACCTGTACGTCAGCCGGCTGGAACACTACTGCCGACAGGCGCCCTACAACTGGTTCAATTTTTATGATTTCTGGGATGAGCTTGGCCAGCCAAGGCCGCCGGGCCGTTGAAGCATGGCATGGGTGGCGGCATGGGCTGATGGCACTGGCGTGTGGCCTGGGCCTGGGCTTGGGCAGCGGGCCGGTGCGCGCCGAAGAGTGGGGCGTTGATGCGCTGATGCGCTCCTTGGCCCAGACCAAGTCCAGCCGCGCAGATTTCGTCGAGCAGAAGTACCTCAGTTCGGTGGAGACGCCGTTGGAGTCGTCCGGCGAGTTGAGCTACCAGGCGCCTGATCGCCTTGAAAAGCGCACGCTCAAGCCCACGGCTGAGTCGTTGGTGCTGGACAAGGACACCTTGCTGCTGGAGCGCAAGGGCCGCAAGCGCAGCATCCCACTGCAGTCTTATCCCGAGGTGGGTGCTTTTGTCGAAAGCATCCGCGCTACCTTGGCGGGTGACCGCGCTGCGCTGGACCGCAATTACCAGATCGAGCTTGAGGGCAAGCGCGAACGCTGGCGTTTGCTGTTGCGGCCCTTGCAGGCCAAGGCGGCAGCGATGGTGAGCCAGATCCGGTTCAGCGGCCAACGCGAGCACATCGAGACCATCGAGATCCTGCAGGGCAATGGTGATCGGTCGGTCATGACAATCACGCCGCAGCCTCAGCCGTCGAATTGACGATGGCCGATCGCCGTTTCAAGGGCCTGCTGGCCACGCTCGTCTGGTTGGCCTTGGTGGCGGTGTTGGTCATCACGGTGGTCCGCGCGCGCTACACGGCCGACTTGTCGGCCTTCTTGCCAAGCAAGCCCACGCCCGAACAGGCCGTGTTGATCGATCAACTCAAGGAGGGCCCCGCATCGCGCCTGATCCTGGTCGGCCTGGAAACCGACGACCCCCGGCCTGAGGCGGCCAGCGGCCTGGCGCGCTTGTCCAAAAGGCTGGCTTCGGGCTTGCGCCAGTTGCCGGCCTTGCCTGGCGACAAGGCGGCGCCCTTTGCCTCGGTCAACAACGGCGAGCCGGTGGCCGCCCAACGCGACCAGGAGGTGCTGCTGCGTTACCGCTACTTGCTGAGCCCCGATGTCACCTCGGCGCGTTTCCAGCCCGCAGGCCTGCGCGTGGCACTGCAAGACAGCCTGGACTTGCTTGGATCATCGGCCGGGCTGATGTTGCAGCCCTTGCTGACGCGCGACCCGACCGCCGAGGTGGTGCACCTGGTCGAGGCCATGGACTCTGGTGGCGAGCGTGCCACGGTGGATGGCGTGTGGGTTTCGCAAGACCGGCGGCGCGCTGTGCTGGTGGCGCAGACACAAGCGGATGGCTCGGACCTGGACGCGCAGCAACGCGCCATCGACGCGATTCGCCAGCAGTTTGACCAGGCGCGCAAGCATGAGGGCCTTGAGCAGTCACGCCTGGTGGTGTCGGGGCCGGCGGTGTTTGCCACGCAATCGCGCCAGACCATCGAGTCCGAGGCCACGCGCCTGGCCTCCATCGGCTTCACCATCATCATCGCGTTGCTGCTCAGTGTGTACCGTTCCCTGCGTGCTTTGTTGCTGGGCCTGTTGCCCATGCTCACGGGCGCGCTGGCCGGCATTGCCGCGGTGTCATGGGGTTTCGGGATGGTGCATGGCATCACGCTCGGCTTTGGCATCACCCTCATCGGCGAGGCGGTTGACTACGCGATTTACTTGTTCGTGCAGGGCAGCGCGCAAGGGGCGGGCGCTCGTCACGATGGCCGTCATCTGGAGGGGTTCTGGCCCACGGTCAGCCTGGGCGTACTGACCTCGGTCATTGGGTTCGCGTCCATGCTGGCATCGGGTTTTCCGGGCTTGGCGCAATTGGGGCTGTTCTCCATCGTGGGCGTCGTCTCCGCTGCCTTGGTGACCCGGTGGTTGCTGCCGCACTTGATCCCTGAGGGATTCAAGATTCGGCCGACGCCGATGCTCGACCAACGCCTCACCTGGGTGGCCGCCAAGGCCCCGGCCGCTCGGTGGTTGGTGTTGTTGATGTTGGCCGGTGCCGTGGCCGTGCTGGTCGTCCACCGCGATCGTTTGTGGAGCCGTGAGCTGACCTCGCTCAGCCCCATCACGGCGCAGGACCAGGCCCTGGACATGCGCCTGCGCACCGACCTGGGCGCGCCGGACGTGCGTTATCTGGGCGTGATCCGCGCGCCCAGCATGGAGGCCGCGCTACAAGGCGCTGAGCAGGCCACCGAAGCGTTGGCGCCCTTGGTGGACAGCGGCATGCTGCTGGGCACCGACAGCCCGGCGCGCTACCTGCCCAGCCAGGCCATGCAGCGCCAGCGCCAGGCGGCTTTGCCCGACACACCCACCTTGCGTGCCCACTTCGTTCAGGCTGCGCAGGGCCTGCCGCTCAAGGCCGAGAAATTCGAGGCCTTCTTTGCGGATGCGGCTTTGGCCAAGGGCTTGCGGCCACTCACGCGCGCCGACCTGAACGGCAGCTCGCTGTCGCTGGGCGTTGACTCATTGTTGATGCGTCAGTCCGGCCAGTGGACTGCGCTGATCGGACTTCGCCTGCCCAGCGCTGATGCGCCCGGCACGCCAGCGCCGACCGTCGATGCAGCCCGCATCCGAAGTCTCATGAGTTCGGCGGTGAAGGTCGGTGAGGTGCATTTCATCGACCTCAAGGCCGAATCCGAAAAGCTGTATTCCGACTACCTGAGCGAAGTGCTGTTCTTGTCGATGCTGGGCGCCGGTGGCATCGTCATCCTGCTGGGATTAGTGCTCCGTTCGCCCTGGCGCCTGCTGCGGGTCGTCACCCCCTTGCTGTGCACGGTGGTCATCGTCACTGCGGGCCTGGTCGCGACCGGCCCACCACTCACCTTGTTCCACCTGGTGGGCTTGCTGCTCATCGTGGCCATCGGCTCCAACTACGCCCTGTTTTTTGACCAGCGCACACACCGTGGCACGCCCAGCGCGGCCATCCTGTCGTCCATGCTGTTCGCGAACCTGGCCACCGTGGCGGGCTTTGGCATGCTGGCCTGGTCGCAGGTGCCGGTGCTGCACGCCATCGGCGCGACGGTGGGCCCCGGGGCCATCCTTGCCTTGGTGTTGTCGGCGGTGCTGCACCGCGCGGTCCCCGCAGCGGTTGCCGACCACCAGGCTTGATCAGTGCCCATGGATTCAACCTTTGACTTCGCCTTGCCCGACCATGCCGGCCCCCGGCGAGCGCCCGCCTTGCTGGTGATGCTGCCTGGCGCCTACGACACCCCTGCAGATTTCATCCTGCACGGCTTTGTGGCGGCGGTGCGCGAGCGGCGCCTGGATGTGGATGTCCAACTGGTTGATGCCCCCGTGGCTTACTACACCGACCAGACCATCCTGGCGCGCCTGCATCACGATGTGATCGAGCCCGCGCGCCAACAAGGGTATGCACAGATCTGGCTGGCGGGCATCTCCATCGGTGGCATGGGCTCGCTGGTGTACAGCGCCACGCACCCGTCCGACATCACTGGCGTGGTGGCCCTGGCCCCTTACCTGGGGCCGCGCAACATCAGCATGGACGTGGTTCGTGCCGGTGGGCTGCGGGCCTGGCCTGCCGAGGGTCAATCGCTGCCCGAGGACGAGACCGATCGGCGGCTGTGGCAGTGGCTCAAGTCGCAGGCGGTGGCCGAGGCGACGCGTGCGCCACCCCTGCTGTACTGGGGCTACGGCCTGAGCGACCGCTTTGCCATGGGGCACAGGGTGGTGGCCGAGGCACTGCCCTCGGGCAGGGTGTTCACCGTCGAAGGTGGCCACGATTGGCCGGCCTGGATCGCGCTGTGGCGCCAGATGCTGGACAAACTGCCACTGCCTGGTCTGACAACGCAGGGGTGTGCTGATGACTCGCTCGCGCCCTGACGCCATGCAACCTTTGGGATTGACGGCGTTCACGGCCACCAGTTGCGCCGGGCCGGGCAGGGCGGCGCTGAGCGCGCTCATGCGCACGACCACCACGGCGCTGCGTGAGAACGACTTCACCCGCCAACCCCTGCCCACGTTCATCGGACGTGTCCTGGGCCTGGAAGACCTGCCTTTGCCCAGCCACTGGCAAGCCTGGGATTGCCGCAACAACCGCCTGGCCTGGCTGGCCTTGAACCAGGACGGCTTTCTGGAGGCGGCCCGCTCAGCCTTGGCAAGGCATGGCCCGACCCGGGTTGCCGTGTTGATGGGCACCAGCACGTCCAGCATCGGCGCCAGCGAAGAGGCCTACACGCGGCTGACCCCCGATGGCCACTTTCCGCCCGATTTGTGCCGCCCTGAAGTGCATTCGCCCCATTCCTTGGGCGCCTTCGTGGCACACGCGCTTGGAAGTGCGGGGCCCTGCGTGACCGTGGCCACGGCATGCTCATCCAGCGCCAAGGTCTTTGCCCAGGCCGAGCGCCTGATCCGTTGCGGCCTGGTGGACGCCGCCGTGGTGGGCGGGGTAGACAGCCTGTGCCAGAGCGTGCTGTATGGCTTCAAATCACTGGGCCTGGTGTCCAGCAGGCCGTGCCGTCCTTTCGACGCCGACCGCGATGGCATCAACTTGGCGGAGGCCGGCGGTTTTGTGCTGCTGGAACGCGCCCACAGCCTGGCCGGTCAGGGCGCGGCCTTGCAGTTGGTGGGCCACGGTGAGTCCTCGGATGCCCACCACATGTCTGCGCCCCACCCAATGGGGTTGGGTGCGCGCGAGGCCATGCTGCAGGCCTTGTCGCGGGCCGGCATCGCACCGGCCGAGGTGGACTACATCAACCTGCATGGCACGGCCACGCCCAAGAACGACGAGGTGGAGGCGAAGGTGGTGGCCGATGTTTTCCCGTCAGGCACGCGCGTGAGTTCAACCAAAGGCTGGACTGGCCATGCCCTCGGGGCGGCCGGCGTGCTGGAGTCGGTGGTGACTTTGCTGGCGCTGGCCGAAGGCTGGGTGCCGGGCACCTTGAATTGTCACGGCCCCGATCCCCGGCTGGGTGAGCGCTTTCGGCACATGCTGCAGCGCCAGACGACGGGTGCGCAGATCAAAGTGGCCATGAGCAACTCCTTTGGGTTTGGGGGCAACAATTGTTCGCTGGTGTTTGCTCGCACTGCAGCGTTGGCGCCGGCCCAATGAGCCCGGTGACGCTGAACGTGGCCGTTCTGGGCGTGGGGCTGTGGGCCGATGGGCTGGGCACCTGGGACGAGGCGCGGGCGCGTTGGCGTGGTGACCGGACCAGTGACATGCCGGCTTCGCTGGCCAAGCCTCATACCACCCTGCTGCCTCCCGCCGAGCGGCGCCGGGCGCCTGCCACCGTCTTGCTCGCCCTGGCGGTGGCCGAACAGGCATGCCGTGAAGCGGGTCTGGCGCCCCGCGACATGCGTTCGGTGTTTTCATCCGCGCATGGCGACCTGGCGCTCACCGACTACCTGTGCGCCACGCTGGCAGAGTCCCCCGAGCACCTGTCGCCCACCAAGTTTCACCACTCGGTGCACAACGCGGCTTCGGGCTACTGGACCATCGGCGTGGGCAATATGCAGGCCTCTACCGCCATTTCCGCCGGCCGGCACAGCTTCGCGCAGGGCTTGCTGGAGGCCGCCACGCAGGTCGCGTGCGAACAGATGCCGGTGCTGCTGGTGGCTTACGACATGCCGGCGCCGATGCCGCTGGTGCCCATCACCCAAAGCACCGCACTGGTGGGCCTGGCCTTGGTGCTGGCCCCAGTGTCTGACCTGGCGCGGGGCCATCATTCAGCGCCCACGCTGGCACTGCGCTTGCATGACATGGCCACGCAGGGTGTGCCTGAAACTCAGCGGGCCTGCGATCCGGACTTGGCCGCATTGATGACGCGCAGCCCCATGGCGGCGGGGTTGCCGCTGATCAAGGCATTGGCCGGCGGCCATCGGCAAGGCGGCCCGGCCTTTGAAGGCCATTTCACGTTGTCACCTGCTCAGGCCCTGATCGTGAGCCTGCCTGGCCGGAATCAAGACAGCAGGCGTTAACATCCGCCGAACGGTGCCCATCCTGGTGCCGCACCGACAAGGACTCAAGATGGCCGACTGCTGGCACGATGTGCTGATCATGGGCGGCGGCCTGTCGGGCTTGACGCTGGCCTTGCAACTCAAGCAGGCCATGCCTGAGCTGGACATCAAGGTCCTGGAGCGGCGCCTGGGCCCGGCCCCGTTGGCCGCTCACAAGGTTGGCGAATCCAGCGTGGAGATCGGCGCCCATTACTTTTCAGAAACTCTGGGCCTGAGGGCGCACCTGGACCGTGAGCACCTGCGCAAGTTCGGCTTCCGCTTCTTCTTCAGCGAAGGCGAGTCCGACCTGTCCAGCGTGACCGAACTGGGCGCCAGCCGTTACCTCTCAACCCCCAGTTGGCAGATCGATCGGGGCATCTTCGAAAACCACCTGGCGCTGCAAGCCACGCTGCAAGGCATTCAGGTTGAAGAGGGCGCGGCCGTCAAGCGCATCGAGCTGGACAAGGACCTGGGGCACGAGGTCGAAGTCGAATGCCCTGATGGCGCCGGTGGCCTGCACCGCCACGCCCTCCGGGCCAAATGGATCGTTGATGCCAGCGGCCGCGCCAGCCTGCTCAAGCGCAAGCTGGACCTGGCCGAGGGCAACGGCCACCGAGCCAATGCCGTGTGGTTCCGCCTGGATACCCGGTTGGACATCGACAACTGGGCCAACGACCCCGAGTGGCGCCAACGCTGCGACCCGGCCGCGCGCTGGATGTCGACCAACCACCTGTGTGGCGCCGGTTACTGGCTGTGGCTCATCCCGCTGTCGTCCGGCGCGCATTCGGTGGGCATCGTGGCCGACGCCGACCTGCATCCGCTGGAGGGCATGAACACCTTCGACAAGGCCATGGCCTGGATCGCCGAACACCAGCCCTGCGTGCACAAGGTCCTGCAAAACCAGCGCGACACGCTGATGGATTTTGCCTTCTTTCGCGATTTCTCGCATGGCTGCAAGCAGGTGTTCTCGCCAGAGCGCTGGGCCATCACGGGCGACGCCGGCATGTTCCTCGACCCCTTTTATTCGCCGGGTTCGGACTTCATCGCCATCTCCAACACTTACATCACCAAGCTGATCCAGCACGATCGGGCCGGCGAGTCCTTGCGGATGCCCGCCCTGTTCTACGGCGAGGTACTGCAGTCCTTTTACCAAAGCACTTTGTCGCTGTACGAAGGCCAGTACCCGCTTTTCGGCAGCCCGCGCGTCATGCCCACCAAGGTCTTGTGGGACTACACCTACTACTGGGGCGTGCTGTGCCTGCTGTTCTTCCAGGACCGCCTGGCCGACCGCGCCGCATTGCAGGAGCTGCACGCGCCATTGATGCGCGCACGCGAGTTGAACAGCGGTATCCAGGCCTTGTTGAGGCAATGGGGCCAGGCCACCGACCTGAGTGCGGCCCAACCTGGCGATGGCCCCCGCCGTGACGACAACCCGCCCTGCATGCTGGACCAAGCCAGCCTGCCGTGGTTCGCCGAACTCAATGCCAGCCTGCGCGACCAACTCGACGACGTCGGCTTTCGCGAGCGAGCCCACAAAAACATCGCGCAGCTCGAACAACTGGCCAGTGAAATCGTCGGCCAGGCTTTGCGTGACGCCCCTTCCTTGAGAGCGCAGTTGCCGCCAGGCCTGACCCCGGTCGACACGCACGCACTGTTGTTCAAGATGGCGGCCTGATGCCTTCTTCGACCGCTTCCAGTCCTGAACAACGCAGTTCGCCCACACCCTGGCACATGCCCTGGGTCCTGAAGGCCTCCGTCGGTCTGCACGCGGCGGCGGGGGTGGCAGTCGCCACCATGCCCGGGCTCTGGCCCCAGGCCCTGGCCGGCGTCGCGGCCAACCATCTTGCGGTCACGGCCCTGGGCCTGTGGCCCACCAGCCGACTGCTGGGCCCCAACATCCTGCGTTTGCCGCCCACCGCCATCGCCCGGCGTGAAATCACCTTGACCTTCGACGACGGCCCCGACCCGCAGGTCACGCCGCAAGTGCTGGATCTGCTGGACACCTTCCAGGTCAAGGCCACCTTCTTCTGCATCGGCGTCCGCGTCTTGCAGTACCCCACGCTGGCGCGCGAGATCGTCCAACGTGGCCACCGCATCGAGAACCACAGCCATGCGCACCGGCACACCTTCTCGGTGTCCGGCCTCAAGCGCATCGAGCAGGAAATCCGCCGTGGGCAAGCTGCCATCGCCGACACGGTGGGCCGCGCGCCCTGTTTTTTCCGCGCGCCGGCCGGCTTGCGCAACGTCTTCCTCGACCCGGTGCTGCACAAACTTGACCTTCGGCTGGCCAGTTGGACCCGGCGCGGGTTCGATACCGCTCGCAGCGACGTGGACCAGGTGGCGCGCCGCCTGATCGACGAGCTGGCGCCGGGCGATTTGCTCTTGCTGCACGACGGCCACGCGGCGCGCACATCGGCTGGCCAAGCCGTGGTCATCGAGGTTTTGCCCCGCCTGCTTGAGGCCTGCCGCGCCCGCAACGTGCATCCCGTGACCCTGGATACCGCTTTTTCATGACAGATTCAGTGACCAAATCTTTGCTCTCAGCTTTGCTTGACCGGGCCTGCGCGCCCTACCGACCGGCTGGCCGCTTTGCCTGGCGATTTGCCCGGGGCAAACTGGGGGGCGATCCCGTCTTCCAGGCGCTGCTGGAGCGTGGCCTGATCCCCGACCATGCTCGTGTGCTTGACTTGGGTTGCGGCCAGGGGCTGCTGGCCTCCTGGCTGACGGCGGCGCGTGGACAGTATGAAGAATCGGTTCAGGTGCGGCCGTTTCCCAATTCGCCAGCCTGGCCTGAGCATTGGCCGATCGCACCCCGCGTCCAGGATTTTCATGGCGTTGAACTCATGCCCCGCGATGTGGACCGGGCCAAGGCGGCGCTGGGGGGCTTGCATCCCAGGCCGCGCCTGACCTTGGGCGACATCTGCGATGTGCCCTTCGAGCCCTGCGATGCAGCCGTGATCCTCGACGTGCTGCATTACATCGATATCCCCGCACAAGACGCCGTGCTGGCCCGCGTGCGCGATGCGCTGGCGCCGGGTGGCGTGCTGCTGCTGCGTGTGGGTGATGCGTCGGCGGGCTTGCCCTTCAAGATCAGCAACTGGGTCGACCACGTGGTGACTTTCATCCGGGGGCACCGGCTGCCTCGCCTGCATTGCCGAGCGCTGATCGAATGGCAATCGGTGCTGCTGAGATTGGGCTTCCAGCTTGATGCCGGGTTGCCCATGAGCCAGGGCACCCCCTTTGCCAACGTTTTGCTGGTGGCCCGGCTCGGTTAAAGTCGCCACCGTTTTGCAGCACCTGGATCTCCTGCCTGTGTCTTTCCTTGCCATCACCCATTTCACGATGACCAGTTGCCTGGGCCACGGCCTGGCGGCGACCACGGCCGCCTTGCAGGCCGAACGCAGCGGCCTCAAGCCCTGCGATTTCGAGACCGTCGACATCGACACCTGGATCGGCGAGGTCGAAGGCCTGGATGCCGTTCGCCTGCGCGATGAGCTGTTCCGATTTGACTGCCGCAACAACCGACTGGCGCTGCTTGGCCTGCAGCAAGATGGTTTCGAGGAAGCTGTTTTCGACGCCATCCAGCGCCACGGCCCTGACCGCGTCGGCGTGTTCGTGGGCACCAGCACGGCCGGCATCCTGCAAACCGAGTTGGCCTACCGCCAGCGCGATCCAACCACGGGCGCCTTGCCCCAGAGCTTCCACTATGCTGAAACGCACAACGCCTATTCGGTGGCCGACTTTCTTTGCCAGCACTTCGGCTTGCGGGGCCCATCGGTGGCCTTGTCTGCCGCTTGCGCGTCCAGCGCCAAAGCCTTTGGCAACGCGGCCCGCATGATCAAGGTGGGCCTGATCGACGCGGCCATCGTGGGCGGTGTGGACTCGCTGTGCCTGACCACGCTGTACGGCTTCCGCTCGCTGGAGCTGACCTCTCGCCAGCCTTGCCGGCCCTGCGACCAGGCCCGCGATGGCATCTCGATCGGCGAGGCGGCCGGGTTGGCGCTGCTGCAGCGCGATGGCCCTGCCGACGCTTTGCGCCTGCTGGGCGTGGGCGAGTCGAGCGACGCGCACCACATGTCTTCACCGCACCCGCAAGGCCGCAGCGCGCAGATCGCCATCCGCGATGCACTGAGCGCCGCCGGGCTGCGGCCCGACCAGATTGACTACGTCAACCTGCACGGCACCGGCACGCCCAGCAACGACGCCGCCGAAGGCCAAGCCGTGCACGCCGTGTTTGGCGACATGGTGCCCTGCAGCTCGACCAAAGCCGCGACCGGCCACACCTTGGGCGCGGCGGGGGCCATCGAAGTGGTGATCAGCCTGCTGGCCATTCGTGACGGCTTCATGCCCGCCGGCCTGAACATCAAGCAGCCCGATCCGGCCATCCGCATCGACTACCTCACGCACTCGCGGCAGGCGCGTGTCGACCATGTCCTGAGCAACTCCTTCGGCTTCGGTGGCGCCAATGCCAGCGTGGTCGTCGGGCGGGGGGCGTGACCATGAAGAACACCATGCGCGTGTTCATTGATGGCATCGGTCTGAACGGTCCGGGCTTGCCGAACTGGGCCGAGGGCCGTCAAGCACTGACCGGTTTGCGGCCCTGTGTGGCCAGCCCCACCGTGGTCGTGGCCCCGGCCAGCCTGCCTGCCGCCGAGCGCCGCCGCGTGGGCGTGCTGGTCAAGCTGGCCTTGCAGGTGGGCCTGGAGGCCGTCGATGCCGCCCAAGCCGCAGCCGACCAATTGGCCAGCGTGTTCTCATCCTCCAGCGGCGAGGGCGAGAACTGCCATGCTTTGTGCGAGGCCCTGGCTGGCGACCGCCTGATTTCGCCCACGCGTTTCACCAACTCCGTTCACAACGCGCCCTCGGGTTATTGGGGCATCGTGTCGCGGTCGGTCGCGCCCTCGTCCACCCTGTGCGCTTACGACGGCAGCTTCAGCGCGGGCCTGCTTGAGGCGGTCATCCAGGTCAAGGTTGAGCGCCGTGGCGTTTTACTGGTGACGTATGACGCGCCTTACCCGTCACCACTGCTCGAAGCCCGCCCCGTCATGCACGCCCTGGGCATCGCCCTGGTCTTGTCGCCCAACCCCAGCGCACATTCGCTGGCCGCCATCGACGTGGCCCTGTGTGACGAGGCGCCCACGATCCTGCCGCTGGCTCAGCTCGAAGCACTGCGCCAGTCCATCCCTTGCGGCCGCGGACTGCCGCTGTTGCAGGCGCTGGCCGAAGCACAGGCCAAGGCCGATGGCGCCCCGGTGTCGATTCAGCGGCGCGTTGTGCTCGACTACCTGAACCAGCGCCAGTTGGCCGTGGAGCTGAGCCCATGCCGGTGACCATCACCCACGACGACATCGCCGCGCGCATCCCGCACGCCGGCACCATGTGCCTGCTCGATGCGGTGATCGACTGGGGCTCGGAGTACATCCACTGCCAGGCCAGCAGCCACCGTGATCCCGCCAACCCCTTGCGATCGGGGGGGCGTTTGGGCGTGTTGTGCGGCATTGAATACGCAGCCCAGGCCATGGCCCTGCACGGCGGTTTGGGGGCCTGCCCGCCAGGCGAGTCAGGACAGCGTCCCCAAGCCGGTTTCCTGGCCAGCGTGCGGGGTGTCACGGCCCATGTGGCCAGGCTGGACGACGGTGCCTCAGACCTGTTGATCGAGGCTCGGCGCGTGTCGGGCGATGACGGCCTGGTGATCTATGAATTCTCGGTCCGCGACGCGGATCGCCTCTTGATCGAAGGCCGGGCCGCCGTGGTGATGGATGCCGGCGCCTTGTTGTCCTCGGAGCCCAAGCCATGAATACCCCCGTCCTGAAACGCGCCTTGGTGACTGGTGGCAGTGGCGACATCGGATCGGCCATTTGCAAGCGCTTGGCC